>JBGAKU010000013.1:0-43119 GCA_044224255.1 Geminicoccaceae bacterium | reverse complement strand
AGGCCGCGGTCGACCCGATCTGGTTCGACCTGCGCGAGGCCCTGGGTGCCACCGAGTTCCTGGGCTACGCCACCACCCACGCCGAGGGCGTGGTCGCCGCCCTGGTGGTCGACGGCAAGCCCGTGGACCGCGCCGAGCCCGGCCCGGTGATGGTGGTCACCAACCAGACCCCGTTCTATGGCGAATCGGGCGGCCAGATCGGGGACACCGGCGCCATCCGCGCCGGCGACGCCCTGGTCCGCGTCACCGACACGCAAAGCGGCTGGGCGACCTCTGGGTCCATATCGGCACGCTGGAGGGCGGACCGCTTGCCGTCGGCGACGCGGTCGAGCTCGCGGCCGACGCCGACGTCGCGATCGCATCCCCGCCGGGCGCCTACCCACCTCCTGCACGCCGCGCTGCGCCGCCATCTCGGCCAGCATGTCGCCCAGAAGGGCTCGCTGGTCGCACCCGATCGGCTGCGCTTCGACTTCAGCCAACCCCGGCCGATGACCGCGGACGAGATCCGAGGGGTCGAGGCCGAAGTGAACCACTTCCTGCGCCGCAACGACGAGGCGGCGGTGCGGATCATGTCGCGCGACGACGCCATCGGCTCCGGTGCGATGGCGCTGTTCGGCGAGAAGTATGGCGACGAGGTCCGCGTCGTCTCGATGGGCGTGGGCGAGGGCGGGAAGACCTACTCGGTCGAGCTGTGCGGCGGCACCCATGTCCGCCGCACCGGCGACATCGCCTTGTTCCGCATCGTCTCCGAGAGTGCCGTCGCTGCCGGCGTGCGCCGGGTCGAGGCGGTCACCGGCGAGCTCGCCTACGACGAGGCGCGCCGCGAGCACGACCTCCTGGAGAGCCTGGCGCAGAGCCTCAAGACCGCACCCGCCGACCTGCCCGCCCGCCTCGAGGCTCTGGTCGAGGAGCGCCGCCGGCTCGAGCGCGAGGCCGCCGACCTGCGCCGCAAGATCGCGGTCGGCGGTGGGGGCGCTGTCCGCCAACGGCTTCAAGCAGGTGGGCGAGATCAAGTTCGCCGCGCGCACGCTGGAGGGCGTGCCGGCCAAGGAGCTGCGCGGCACCGCCGACGCCATCAAGCAGGAGCTGGGCTCGGGCGTGGTGGCCCTGGTCAGCGTCAACGACGGCAAGGCTGCGGTCGTGGTCAGCGTCACCGAGGATCTGACCGGCAGCATCGACGCGGTCGAGCTGGTCAGGCGCGGCGTCACCGCGGTCGGCGGCGCCGGCGGCGGCGGGCGGCGCGATTTCGCCCAAGGGGGCGGCCCCGAGGGCGCCAAGGCCGGCGCCGCCCTGGCGGCGATCGAGGCCGGGCTCGCCGGGTGGCCGATGCTCTATCCCTGGCTCGACTGGCAGCGCGCCGGTCTCGAGGCGTGGCTGGCGACGGCGCGTCTCGCCGCCAGCGGCACGCCGCTCGGCTCCCTGCTCGATCCCTCCCACGAGCTCATCGCCCGCACGCTGGCCGCCGCGGCCGTGGCCCCGCGGCCGGTCGAGGCGGCGGTGGCGCGCGACGCGCCCTTCCCGGTCGACGCCGAGGAGATCCTGCGCACCCCGTTCCTGCGGCTGGTGCGCCTGCGCGGCCCCGCGACCGGCCGCCGCTTCGTCATGCTCGCCCCGCATTCGGGCTATGCCACGGCGATCATCAGCCCGCTGCTGACTGCCCTCGTCTCGCTGGGCGAGGTCGTGGTCACCGACTGGACCGACGCCCGCCTCGTGCCGCCGGCCGCCGGCCGGTTCGGCCTCGCCAACCAGATCGCGACGGCGATCGAGGCCGCCGCCGCGCACGATGCCCGGCACATCTCGTCGCCCTGTCGCAATCCGGCCCGGCCGTGCTCGCCGCCGCCAGCATCCTCGCCGCCGGGCCGGAGCGCCTGCGCCCGGCGAGCCTCGCCTTCCTCGGCTGCCAGCTCGCCCCGGAGATCGCCCCGACCCCACTGCAGCAGGCCCTGGCCGGCTGGCCGACGACGCGCTCGCCCGCCTGCTCACCGCCGAGGTCACGGTCGGCCATCCGGCGCCGGCCGGCGGGTCTATCCGGCTCTGTTCCAGCTCCTCGCCTACAGCCTGGCGAGCCCGGGCCTCTATGGCGAGATCCAGCTCGGCCTGCTGCACGAGATCGCCGCCGGCCGCAGCGGCGACTATGACCGCCAGCATCTCGATCTGCACAGCCTGCTCGACGTCCCAGCCGAGCTGTTCCTCGACACGCTTGCCTGGGCCACCGCCGGCCGCCTCGGCGCCACCGGCATGCTGACCCTCGCCGGCCAGCGACACGATCTGGCACCCTTGCGCGCCACCCCGGTCCTGACCGTCGAGGCGAGCGACGACGGCTTGGTCGGCCCCGGCCAGACCCACGCGATCGCCACCGTCCTGCCCGCCGCCGCGGCGACCCTCGACGGCGCGCAGCATCACGAGCTGTTCACGGGGCCGGGCTTTCCCTCGTCCCTGCCTGGGGTGCTGCGCCGATTCTACGAGCCGTTGGCCTGACGCCCGGCTCAGGCCCAGACGGTAGGGCCCGCGGCGCTGAACCTGCCATGTTGGACATCCCGTATCAGGCCGGCGAACGCCGCGCCCGTGACGTGCAGCAGGTGCAGATGGTCGCCGGCCTCCAGGTAGACGTCCGGCTGGGCGACGAGCGCGTCGTCGATCACCGCCGGCACGCCGTAGGCGGCGCCGATCGGCGGCACCGAGCCGAACTCGCAGTCCGGGAACAGCCGGCCGATCTCGTCCTCGCTGGCGAGGCTCACCGGGCGGCCGCAGAGACGCTCGACGGCGTCCAGCTCGAGGTGATGCGAGGCGGGGAGCACGGCCACGAGGTAGCCCCGCCCGTCGCGCAGCAGCACCGCCTTGGCGACCCGCTCACCCGGCAGGCGGCTGGCATGCGCGGTCTGCGCGGCCGTCGCCGTGCGCCGGTGCGGCAGGATCTCCGCTTTGACACCATTCTGGTCCAGATAGGACGCGAGCTTGCGGGCCACGCTCATGGCCGGTCTCCCCACGTTCGATAAGAGAGACCGGCCACTATGCGCCTCGGGTGCCCCGCGCACAACGGCGCGCCCGGACGCCATGCCGGCGGCGCGAAACGAGGGACGTCACTATGATCGATCGCGGGTCCTGCCCGGCAGTAGCCGCGCCTCAGGCGCAGCGCCGGGAACCAGACCGATCAGATCGACCCACCAAGCCATGTAGACAAGCCAGAACATGATCGTGTTCCAGGCGAAGGATTCGCCGGCCGCCGCGCCCGAGACCGTTGCTTGCGCAAAGCTCGATGAGCTCGGCTCGAGATCCGTCGCACGGCGTGTAAGATGAACCTGCAGTCCTGGGCCTCGTTCCCTTCGTGGTGAGCCCACGCGCCAGTCGCGGGGACGTGACCCGGCTGGCCCGACATGAGCCTATCTTTGAGCATAACAGGCGCAGCGATCGTCGGTCGGCGGCGACGCCGAGCCGCCATAGCCCGCTATGCCTCAGTCCGAGGGGTGCCACGCCGGCGCCGGCGCGGCGCGGTCTTGGCCGCATCCGCACCTCCGGCCGCCGCCTCGGGCGCGCTCGGGGCGGCGGCCTCGGCCTCCGGGCGCAGCCAGCGTGCCAGCCGGCCGGCGCGGGCAGGCGCGCGCGGAGCCGGCGCCTGCTCCGTTCCTGCCCGGGGCTGTCGTCGCGCAGCCAGTGCGCGAGAGGTCGTGATCGCGGTCAGGCCGATCTCTTGTGCGCCGGGCACCCGCGCCACGTCGAGAAGATCGTGCACGAGCCGCGACAGGTCGAAGACCAGCGGCACCCAGTGGTGCCCCGGATGGGAGGGGTAGAGCTTGTGGCGCAGGATCTCGGCTGCGACCCGGCGCTGCGACGCAAGGGCGTCCAGCCAGGACTCGAACGCCAGCGCGATCCGCTCGTCCGCCGGCTTGGCGGCAAGCTCCTCCGCCGGCAGAGCCAGCATGGCCAAGCGTGCGCGCGCGAACCACGCATTGGCGACCGCATCGACGTCTCGAAAATGTCGGCCGATCTCGGTCAGCGCCAGACCGGCCCGATCCGCGATCGCGCTGAGCCGGACCTGCTCCCAGCCGACCTCGGCGGCGAGCGTCAGAGCCGCATCCACCACCCGCTGCTCGAGCGCGTCGACCTGTGCCCCTCTGGCCGCGGCCATCCACGCCTCCACACAAACCCGCCCTATCCTACGCGATCGCCGGCGCAGCACCATGAGCTGGTTTCCAAGCTCGGCCATCTCGGCGTTCTGCTGCCGCATATGCCGGCACATCCTGACCGGGACGGATGACCAACTGGCGGAGCGGAAGCCAACTAGGAGGCCGTCCGCGCCGTGGCGGATCGAGCGCTGATCCCCTGGGTGGCGAGGGTATCGAGCTCGGCCCGCAGGATGCTGGTAATGTACTCACGACGCCCCAACAGCAACGTTGCACGCACGGGGGCATCGTCTTTGAGGGATTCTGCTAGCTGGCGGCAGCTTCCACGGTATTGTGCGAGACGACACCGCTCGCGACGCTATAGACAGCCAGTGGTCGGTCGTAGCCCTTGAGGTGGCGCGCACCAAGCGCCACCAAGGCGAACTTGCTACGCACGAAATCCGCCATGGTGGCATCGATCAGGATCTGACCGTCCTCGGCCGAGGCGCATAGTCTGGATGCAAAATTGACAACATCGCCGATGGCTGTGTAGTCGAGACGATCCTCGTACCCGATCTGGCCCACCGTCGCCGGACCCGCCGCGAGACCAACCCCAAAACCAAGCACGAGACCGCGTGAGCGCCAGCCAGGGATGACGCTCTGAACGGCATGTTGCATTTCGATCGCCATTCGTACCCCACGAAGCTCTGGTTCTGCGCACGGCACAGGAGCGTTGACGAGCACCATTAGCCCATCCCCTTGGAAGTTCGTCAGGGTCGCTCCGTACTTGGTGATGATTTGGCCAAGCGCCTGATAATAGTCCCCAAGCACTGCCATAATTTCTCGAGGACCGGCGCTTGCGGAGAAGGCGGTAAAACCGCGGAGGTCGCAAAATACCGCGACCACATCAACCTCGTGACTGGTCAGCAAGCTTTCATATCCAACCTTCTCGACGAGCTCGGCGACCTGGGGTGCCAGGAATCGTTTCAGTCGAGCGATCCGTTCCGAGCGTTCCTGCGATAACGCCAATTCGCTGGCCATGCGGTTGAACTCGTTTGCCAGTCGCTCGAGCTCGTCGCCGGTGGCGATCCGAATCCGATGATCGAAATGTCCAGCACCGATCCGCTCAGCGCCTTCCTCCAATAGGCGGATGGGGTCCGTCATCCGTCGCGCCAGCAAGAACGCAACTGAGCCGGAAGCTGCCGCGCCAAGCAGCAGGAGGATGCCGGCGCGCCACAAGGCTCGCCAAATTGGCGCGAATGCCTCGGAAAGCGGCTGTTCGACGACCAGTGCCCAACCCACGTCGGCGATCGGCGCCATCGCAGCCACGACGGTTTCGCCGTTGATGCTCTTGGTGGTGATAGCCTCCCCTCCTGCGGCTGCCAGTTCCCCCCGAAGACGGCGCGTAGCCGGCGAAGTATCGGCGTTTTCGCCGCGTAGAACCCTGCTAATATCCGGGTGTGCTACGAGTCGACCCTCTTGATCCAGAACATAGGCATGCCCGGTGAGACCTATGCTGATCGATGAAATAACCTCCCAGACAAGCTTCAGATTGACCTTGGCGACCGCGATGCCGACAGCACTGCGATTGCCAGCCACCGCAACGGTCATGAACGGCTCCGAGCCGCCGCGATAGCTGACGGGGCCATACCAGGCACCGGCGGCGCGGGCCGCCCGCACTGCTGCATCGGCCGAGCGATCGTCGCCGGTGCCAGCGCTGTTCAGCCCAATGCGCGAGACAGAAAGCCGCTCGATGCCGGCGTCATCGACCAAGGCGATGTCGACGATGGCCTGGGACTGGCGCAGCACGCGCAAGGAATCCAGTCGATGCTGCTCCTCGCTGCCGCCGGTCCAGGGACGCTGAAGTGTCCAACCCAGTTGTTCCCGGATGTCGTCGAGGAAGCTCCGAATACGGCTCGCCCCCGATGCAGCCTCAACCCGCAACAGGGCGTTGAGCATAGCGCGCTGGTCGCCGTAGCCGAACCATGCGTCGGTGGTGCTCGTGACAAGAAGTGGGACCACAACGGCGACGAACAGGACAGTGAAGTATTTCCGAAAGAGGGACCGACGCAGCGGAACGGATGAACCGTCCATGGCTACAACGCGCTCGTCGGAACCCGTCGCTCAGGGCCCCGCCTCATTCGATTACCTCGTCGGCCAGCAGCAATATGGTTTCCGGCACCTCGAGGCCGAGAGCTTTGGCCGTCCTCAGGTTGACGGACAGCTCAAACGTTGTCGGCTGCTCGATCGGAAGTTCACCCGGGGCCGCGCCCTTGAGGATGCGATCGACATAGGTCGCCAGGCGATGCTGGATCTGCTGGTATGGGGCCGAGTACGACATCAGGCAGCCGGCCTCGGTGAACCAGCCACCCCAGGCCATGGTCGGGAGACGTTGCTCAAGTGCGAGGGTCGCGATTTGTTGCGCTTCGTGAGCGAGCATCAGGTCGGGCAGGACGAATACAGCTTGGGCCTGATCATCTTTCATGGTCGAAAAGGCCGTTGGCAAATCCGACGCAACGTCGACTGAGTGAATCCTCAACTGAAGACCGAGCTTTGCGGCCGCAAGCTTTGTGTCGTTCTCGAACGGTAGATAAGATACAATAGGGTTCGCCAGTACGTCGACAGAGGTGATGCTAGGTAGCGCTTCTTTCAGAAATTCCAGCCGTTTAGCGATGAGTTCTGTGTTGTAGTAACTTACACCGGTGACATTGCCAGCCGGTTTGGCGATACTTTTGGCGAGGCCTCCTGCCACGGGATCACCGCTAATACCAGTCACGATCGGGATTGTTTTTGTCACCTCGTGCGCAGCCCGCCCGGCCGGCTGCGACTCGGTAACGATCACATCGACGCCGAGCTGCACGAGTTCGGACGCTGCGGGCGCGAGACCATCGTCATGTCTGCCTGCCGTTCGGCATTCGAAAATGATCGTTTTGCCCAGATGGTATCCGAGTTCCTCCAAGCCGCGGAAAAATAGCGGGAACTCGCAATCCGCCCAGGCTAGCAGCCCAATTCTGGGCACGCTGGCAGGCGTTGACTGCGCTGCGGCGAGGTCGGGCAGAACGACTGCCGTAGCGAATGCGAGGCAGATGGCCCACCGCCGTACTCGCCTCACCCGGGCTTCCTCCAACCGAGATTCCCCAGATGACTTCCATCCCTGGCATCGACGGTGCTCCTCCGCAAGAGGTCGGTCAACAGGATGCAGGGCAATCGCATGAAGTTGCGGTGAACGACAGGAAGGAGAGTCCACAGCTCGGTTTTGTATGATTCATGGGATGCCTCGCTGACTGACCGAGGCGAACATGGCTGTCCGCGGCACCGATCTCTCGATGCTGGAGCGGTACCTGCCTTTCACCCGTCGCGTCCGCCATCCTGAGTCCGCTCCGCCGCCTCTATCGCTCTGAAATTCCTAGCAGAATTGGCTCGTATCGTTATCAAAAGGACGACTCATCCGGCAAATGCGGATCGAGAGCGCGTGTCGTCCTCCTGGGTCCACATTCCCGGCAGCCAGCGGCCGACGGGAGCATACCGGCCTGCGGACCAGCGGAGCATCTCCCAGGGCGGGCCACCCACGACATTCCCCCGACCGTCGAACGCGAGCTCGCCGAGCACGGTCGGAAACGTGGCGCTGCGCAGCGCGTTGGCGACCGAGGCGCCGACCGTGCCGCCGGAACGCTCGGCGGCCTGGGCCCAGACCTGCACGGCGGCGTAGCTGAACAGCACATAGCCCTTGGGATCGACGCCCTCGCGCTCGAAGGAGGCGACCACGTCCCGCGCTGCTGGAGCCTGCCTGGGATCGACAATGAACGGCATCAGCGTGCCTTCGCCGGCGGGCCCGGCCTCCCGCCAGAAGCTTCGGTCCACGAGAGCGTCGGCGCCGACCAGCTGAATGCTCACGCCGGCCCGTGCCGCGCCGCGCGCGATGGCGGCAGCCTCCGGGGCATAGCCCCCGAAATAGACCAGACCGACACCATCCGTGCGCAGGCTCGCGATGAGCGAAGGATAGTCCTTTGCCCCCGGTCGGATCGAGTAGGCGCCCACGATGGCGCCACCGCGTTGCCGGACCCGCTCGGTGAACGCCGCGACCAGCAGCTGGCCATAGGCCGAGTTGTCGTGGACCGTGCCGATGTGAGCGCTCAGCTGACGATCGAGCACATGGTCGGCGGCGAACCGCGCCTGATCGGCGTCACTGCGCACCACGCGAAAGACGAGTGCCCTGCCCTGATCGGTCAGCACCGGATTGGTGGAGGCCGGCGAGATCATGACGATCCCGGCGCGATCGTAGACGGCCGACGCGGGAATCGAGGTGCCGGAGCAGAAATGCCCGTCGACGAAGAGCACGCCCTCCGTCGTCACGTCCTTGGCCATCCGCGTCGCGCGCTGTGGATCGCAGCGATCGTCGAGCGCCTCCAGATGGATCTGCCTGCCGAGCACGCCTCCGGCCTCGTTCAGCCGATCGACCGCCGCTTCGGCGCCCAGCCGCATCTGATTCCCGAACGCCTCATACTGGCCGCTCATCGGGCCCGCGACCGCGATGTCCAGACTGTTGGGAGGGGGATCTGAGCGCTCGGTCTGCTGGCATGCCGCCAAGGCCAAAAGCAGCACGACCAGGATCGGCAGGAGAGCGCCGGCGGCCCGCCTCGATGGTGCGTCGGATCGGCGGCAAAGGTGCTTCATCTTCAGCCTCGCCCATCCGGATGCGGTCATCGACGTCGAACCGATGCCGCAACGCCGGCTCCGTGCGGGGCGCTCGGGCCGTCGGACGACAGACTACTGCAACCGATCGGTTCACGTCAGTCATGGCCTGGTCTCACCGGTATTTGCGCCGGTGCGCAAATCGGGCTTCCCACGGCGCAAACCAATCGCTCTAGGCTCAAATTCCTTGACATCAGGACATCGTTGCGTGACAAGCTGCCCGGTCCACCCGCTGGAGCCCGAGCCATGCCGACGACCCCATCATCCACGCAGTCCGAGGCCTCGCGCATGAACGGTGCCCGCTCCACCGGCCCGGTCAGCGAGGCCGGCAAGGCCCGCTCGGCGCTCAACGCCGTCCGTCACGGTCTGTCGGGGCGGACCTTCTTCCTGCTGCCCGACGAGGACCCGCAGGAGTTCGCGGCGCACGAGGCGGGCCTGCTCGCCGAGTGGCGGCCGCGCGATGCCGCAGAGCGCGAGGCGGTGTCGACGCTGGTTCGGGCGCTGTGGCGCGAGATCAGGGGCGACCGGCTCGAGGCGCAGGTGCTCGCCGACCTGTTCGCCGTCGGGAAGATCGAGGGCCAGGCCCAGCGCGAGGTGGCGCGGGCGGCGGCCTTTCGCCAGCTTTCCACCGTGCTGCGCTACCAAGCGCGGATCGGCCGCGAACTGGCGGCGGCGAGAGCCGCCCTCCACGCCCTGCGCCAGCGCCGCCTCGGCGCGCAGCCGGCCCTGTCCGACGAGCCCGCCAACGACTCATTCGTGCAAGACGAACCCGAGCGCCCGCTCAACCGGCAGCAGCGCCGGGCGTTGGCCGCCATGGAGCGCAAGCGCGCGGCCTAAATTCGCGCCGGCTGGACAATCTCGAGCGTGACGTGCCGCAGGTCGAGCGCCTGCTTGCCGGCATGCTCGAAATTGACCGTGACCCGGCTGCCGATCGCGGACTGCACTTGGCCCGTGCCCCAGTCCGGGCGGGCGGGGTTGCGAACGATCGCCCCAGGGGTGAGCAGCGGGCTGGACATGCGCACACTCCGACGGCTGGTCTTGCCCATTTCGCACTAGCCGCGACCGCAGCTTGCCTATAGAGGCAGAATCGATCCGGGTCCTAGAACCCACGAGGAGAATACAGGAACCGACTTTCGCCGCCGGCGTTCCCGCGCCACGGCAGGTCGAGCGGGCGTCAACGGCCATGATCCTCTACGCCTTCGCCTCGAAATGGGAAGCGGCGCCCCGGCCTCTGTCGGACGGCATGCTGCTCGCCGTGGGCGACGTCCATGGCCATCTCGACCATCTCGATGCCCTGCTCGACCTCCTGCGCCCCGAGATCCTGCGCGCCAGGGCCGCCGGGCTCGCCTGCGAGCTGGTGATGCTCGGCGACTATGTCGATCGCGGGCCCGACAGCCTCGGCACGCTGCGCCGCCTGCTCGGGCTGGAGGCGCTCCTGGGCGTGCCCGTACACACATTGCGCGGCAACCACGATCAGTACCTGATCGACTTCGTGCTGGCCGACCGCCCCGACCCCACGGCACTGGTCACGTGGATCGGCAATGGCGGCCTGACCACGCTCGCCGAGCTCGGAGTCCGCCGGGCGGAGATCGGCAACCGCGATCCGGCCGAGCTCGCCGCCCGCGCGCGGGCCATGGCCGGCCCCGAGCTGCTGCGCCTGCTCGGGCGTCTCGCCACCGTCCGGCAGCGCGGGTCCTATGTCTGCGTCCATGCCGGCATCCGGCCCGGCCGGCCGCTCGCGGCGCAGGAGCGGCGCGAGCTGATCACCCTGCGCGAGCCGTTCCTGAGCGGCAAGGGCTGGGCGCAGCCCTTCACCGCGATCCACGGCCACACCATCCGCGGGCCCGAGGTGCTGGAGCACCGGATCGCCGTCGACAGCGGCAGCTACCGCACCGGCGTAGTATCCGCGGTGCAGATCGAGGGCGACCGGCTGCGTTTCCTGAGCGTCACGTCCGATCCCAAGCTGAAGGGGTTCAAGCGGTTGCCGGGGCTGGCGCAACGCCGCCGCTTCGACGCCCCGGAGCCGCTCTCGCGCAGCCGTCCACCCGCCTTCGCCCTGGGTGCTTGACGGCTCAGAGCATCGCCAGTGGCTGCGGCCCGGCCGGCGGCGGGAACTCGCGGTCGATCGCCGCCAGCTCCTCGGCGGACAGCTCGAGCCCGAGCACGCCGGCATTGGCCTCGACATGCTCGGCCCGCGCGGCCTTGGGGATCGCGATGACGCCCGGTTGGGCCAGGACCCAGGCCAGGGCGATCTGCAGCGGCCCGCAGCCGCGCCGGCGCGCCAGGGACTTGAGCACGGCACTGCCGCGCAGCCGGCCCTGCTCGAGCGGGCTGTAGGCCATGACCGGCATCTCCCGCTCGCGGCACCAGGGCAGCAGGTCCCATTCCGGGCCACGCCGGCCGGGATTGTAGAGCACCTGGTCGGTGGCGCAGGCGCCGCCGCCCGGGACGTCGTCCAGCTCGGCCATGTCCTCGGCGTCGAGGTTGCTGACGCCCCAGTGGCGGATCTTGCCCGCCCGCTGCAGCCGCTCGAACGCCGCCACCGTCTCGGCCAGGGGATGGGCGCCGCGCCAGTGCAGCAGGTAGAGGTCGATCCGGTCGGTGGCGAGCCGCCGGAGGCTGCGCTCGCAGGCCGCAAGCGTACCCTGGGCCGAGGCGTTGTGCGGATAGACCTTGCTGACCAGGAACACCTGGTCGCGCCGGCCGCGGATCGCCTCGGCGATCACCTCCTCCGAACCGCCCTCGGCATACATCTCGGCGGTGTCGATCAGGCTCAGGCCGAGCTCGAGGCCGCGGCGGAGCGCCGCGACCTCAGCACCGCGGCTGCCCGGATCCTCGCCCATGCCCCAGGTGCCCTGGCCGAGCACGGGCACTGTTTCGCCCCCCGGCAGCCGCAGCGTGCGCACCGGCTAGACGCTCGGGTCCGGGGTGGTGCGCAGATAGGGCTTGATCTCGGTCACGCCCTTGGCGAAGCGCTTCTTGGCCTCCTCGGTCGGGATCGAGTTGAGCACGATCACGTCCTCGCCCGGGCTCCAGTTGACCGGGGTCGCGACCGAGTGCTTGGCGGTGAGCTGCATCGAGTCGATCACCCGCAGCACCTCGTCGAAATTGCGCCCCGTGGACATCGGGTAGACCAGGACCAGCTTGATCTTCTTGTCCGGCCCGATCACGAACACGTTACGCACAGTGGCGTTGTCGTTGGGCGTCCGCCCGACCGAGCTGTCGCCGGCGCTGGCCGGCAGCATGTCGTAGAGCTTGGCGACCTTCAGCTCGGGATCGCCGATCATCGGGTAGTCGGGCCGGGCCCCCTGGGTCTCCTCGATGTCCGCCACCCAGCGGTGATGGTCGTCGACCGGGTCGACGCTGATGCCGATGATCTTCACGCCGCGCTTGTCGAACTCGGGCCTGATCCGCGCCATGTAGCCGAGCTCGGTGGTGCAGACCGGGGTGAAGTCCTTGGGATGCGAGAACAGCACCGCCCAGCCGTCGCCGATCCAGTCGTGGAACCGGATCGGCCCCTGCGTCGTCTCGGCCTCGAAATCCGGGGCCGTGTCGTTGATCCTCAGGCTCATCGAAACACTCCCTCTGGTCCGCGCGCCGCGAACCGACGCCGGGCATATGCCGCGCGGCGGCCCTTGCCGCAAGGTGGGCGCCCCGGACGAAACGACCCGCTATAGTGGGCCATGCTCACGGTGACGCCAAGCATCGGTCTGGACGAGGACGAGCTGGAGTTCGCCTTCCTGCGCGCGTCGGGGCCGGGCGGCCAGAACGTCAACAAGGTCGAGACGGCGGTGCAGCTCCGCTTCGACGTCCGCGGCTCGCCCTCCCTGCCGGACGAGGTCCGCGCCCGCCTGGAGCGGCTGGCGGGACGACGGCTGACCCAGGACGGGGTCCTGGTCCTGACGGCCCAGCGACATCGCAGCCAGGAGCGCAACCGCCAGGACGCGGTCGACCGCCTGATCGCCCTGATCCAGGCGGCCGCCGTAGCACCGGTGAAGCGGCGCCCGACCAGACCCTCGGCGGCGGCGCGGCAGCGGCGGCTGGACGGCAAGGCGCGCCGCTCCGCGGTCAAGGCGGGCCGTGCCTCGCCGCGCGAGGAGTAAGGACCGGCACAGGCTTGGGGCCAAGATTCGCATGTCAATTCTGCAACTGATAGTTGACACTTGGCCGATCTGCGTGCACCATCATTGATATCGGCTCGTTTACATGAGCGAACCGATCCGGATATTGATCAATGCATAATTCTGCTGCGCTCGAGCTTCCCGATGCCACCCGTTCACTCCTGATGGCGAATCACCAGGACGAGCGTCCCATGTGGTCGATATCGACCCGCAAGCTCGAGCGGCTCGAGCTTCCACCATCGGCGTCGCGCCTCAGGCTGCAGCTTCGGCGGCATGGGCAGCCGATCGGCAAGGTCGATATGGAGCGGCCGGCCGGCCTGCCTTGGTCGCCCCTCGCGACGCGATGGGTGCGTGAGGAGGCGATGCCACGGGTGCTTCCACGCCACCTGCGGCGACGGGCATGGCGTGAGCCGCAGCTCGCCCTCCGTCTCCTGCGCCTGCTGGGCTCCCGTCCCGGGCGACGCTATCTGTGGCATCTCCTACACACGCCAGTGGCCGATTGGCGCCGCGATCTCGTGGCCTTCCTGGTTGCTCACCACCGCAGCATTCTCGGCGAGCTGGATCGGGTCTCGGAGGCTGCGGGCGAGGCCCGGCCCGTCTGGGATCGCGCCAGGTGGGAGAGCCTGTTCGCCGCGCCCGACCCCTGGGGCTACGGCAGCAGCTACGAGCAGACCAAGTACCGGCACACGCTGGAGCTGCTGCCGGAAGGTGGAATCGGCCGGGCGCTCGAGCTCGCATGCGCCGAGGGCCATTTCACCGTTCAGCTGGCGCCGCGGGTCGGGCATCTGCTCGCCGCAGACATCGCCGACGCCGCGCTGGCCCGCGCCGCCGAGCGCTGCGCCGGATTGACCAACGTCGCCTTCCGCCGGCTCGACATGCGGCGGGACGAGTTGCCGTCGGGCTTCGATCTGATCGTCTGCAGCGAGGTGCTCTACTACATTGGCAACGGTGCCGAGCTCGCGCGCTTTGCCGGCCGCCTGGCCCGGGCGGTGCTACCCGGCGGGTATTTGCTGCTCGCCCACGCGAATGCCGTGGTGGACAATCCCGACGCCACGGGCTTCGACTGGCCGGTCGGCTTCGCGGCGGAGCATATCGGGGCGGTCTTCGCCGGCCGTCGGGAGCTCGAGTTCGTCCGCGAGCTGCGAACCCCAGTCTACCGGATCCAGCTCTACCAGCGCCGCGAGCGAACCGGGCCACGCACGCCGCGGCCGCGCGAGGTCGTGGAGCGGAGTACCGGCGACCTGGCCGCGCTCGCGGCCTCGATCAACTGGGGCGGCTGCGTGGTGACGCGCAGGGACGCTGCCCACGCCTGGGTGACCCGTTCGCTGCCCATCCTCATGTACCACCGGATCGCTTCGGACGGCCCGTCGGGGCTGGCACCCTACCGCGTGTCGCGAGACCGATTCGAGCGGCAGCTCGCCTATCTTCGCCGCCACGGCTACCGAACGATCTCCCTTGCTCAGTGGCACGACGCGCGGCACCGGCGTGACGGTATTGTCGACGATCGCGTGGTGCTGCTGACCTTCGACGACGGCTATCGCGACTTCCTGACCGACGCATGGCCGCTGCTTCGAGCCTTCGGCTTCGGCGCGACGCTGTTCGTTGCCACTGATTGGGTCGGCGGGCGCGCCGAGTGGGACCGCTCTTTCGGCGAGCCTGCCGAGCTTCTCGGCTGGGACGAGCTGCGTTGTCTCGCCGCCGCCGGCGTCGAGATCGGCGCGCACAGTCGCTCGCACCCCTGGCTGACCCGGCTGCCCGCGGACAGGATCGTCGCCGAAGGCCTCGAAAGCCGGCAACGGCTGGAGAGCGAGCTCGGGCGGCCGGTGACCTTCATGGCCTATCCGTACGGCGACGAGAATCTTCTCGTTCGGCGTGCCATGGCCGGATGCGGCTATGCCGCCGCGCTCTCGACGCGACCGGGGCTAACCAGGCTTGCGGACAATCCGATGAGCATGCCGCGCCAGCTGATCGCAGGCGACGACGACCTGGACGCGTTCGTGGCGAAGCTGGGGCGACCCACCCGGGCAACCCTCGATCGTCGCCTGCTCTACGCCTACCAGCGACGTACCCGCACCAACCTGATCTAGCCCAATCGGCCAGTGCTTCCGTCACTCGATCGCGGACCCGCCATGCACGCCACAGCGCATCTCGAGACGAGCCTGCCCCGGTTCGCGGACATCGCCCTACACTGGCGCGATGTCCCGATCCTGATCAACAGCTTCAACCGGTTGAGCTGCCTGCGGCGGCTGATCCACTGGCTCATGGCCGCCGGCTATCACCGCATCTACGTGATCGACAACAACTCCACCTACGCTCCACTGCAGGGCTTCCTGACCGAGCTGGAGGAGGACGGGTCGGCCAGGGTCGTGCGCCTCGACCGGAACGTCGGCCATCTCGCGATCTGGCGCGAGGATCTGCTGACCAAGCTCGGGATCGACACGGAGTATGTCTACACGGATCCTGACGTGGTGCCGGCCGCATGCTGTCCGGACGATGTGGTCGCCCGTCTGCAGGCCGTGCTCGCGGACAATCCGGACGTGGCGGTGATCGGGCTCGGGCTGCGGCTGGACGATCTTCCCGAATGCTATCGCTACAGGTCCGAGGCGATCGCGTGGGAGTCCCAGTTCTGGCTGGCGCCTGCCGCATCGGGCCTGTTCCATTCGCAGATCGATACCACCTTCGCGCTCTATCGCCCGGGAAGCGGCCATTGCCTGGGCCGAGCGGCGATTCGGACCGGCTGGCCCTGCGTCGCGGCGCACACGAGCTGGTACGCCGACGACGGCGCGCCGAGCGAGGAGGACCTATGGTACGCGCAGGCGGCGGCTGGCACGTCGCACTGGGCGGTCCCGAAGCTGCCTGAGTGGCTGGCGGCCGCGGCGCAGCAGCGCCTGGCCAGCTCCCCGCGGCTGATCGGCGTGACGCCGCCTGGGGTGGCGCTGCCGGGCTACCGTCCACTCGATTGCGCCGGTGCCGAGCCCTTCTCGGCCGACGGCGCCTATGTCCTCGATTCTCTGGCCCGCCTGCGCGCGGACCCGATCCTCCGTAGCCGCCTGGGATGGGCGCTCAAAGGCAAGGGGCGCCTCGTAATCCACGAGCGCGGGGTCCGCCTGGCTGAAGCCGGCACCATCCTGCGCGGCGACGCGCCATGGCTCGCGCACTGGCGCCTGCGGCGAGTCGTCGCGAGCGGCGGCTGGACGGTGGCCGAGCTGGTCGCGGGCCGCTGCGAGGGCCGGCTGGACGATCTGATGCTGCACCTGGAGCCGCGGCCCGGCGGCCGGTACGAGCACGATCTCGCGGATGTGGAGTTCCATTCCGACGGCATCGATCGCTGGTCAGGATTCGCCACGGTCTAGCGAGCCGTCGCCCCGAGAGCGAACGCCACCGCCGCCTCGGCGTGCAGACGCGTCGTGTCGAACAGCGGCAGATCCACGTCGCCGAGCCCGAGCAGCATGGTCAGCTCGGTGCAGCCCAGGATCACGCCGTCGGCCCCCTGCGCGCGCAGGCGCTCGATGCAGCGAAGGGCGGCACGACGCGAGGCGTCGGCGACCACCCCGCGGCACAGCTCCTCGTAGATGATCCGGTGGACCTCCGCGCGCTCCGCCTCGTCCGGCACACGCGGATCAAGGCCGAAGCGCTCGCGCAGCCGGCCGGCATAGAACGGCTGCTCCATCGTGAACCGGGTCGCGAGCAGCGCCGGGCGGGAACACCCGGCCGCGGCGATCGCCTCGCCCGTAGCGTCCGCGATGTGTAGAAGCGGGATGCCGACCGCGGCCTCCAGCCGGTCGGCGAGCTTGTGCATGGTGTTGGTGCAGAGGACCAGCCCCTCGGCACCCGCCTGCTCGAGCCGCACCGCCGCCTCGGCCAGCCGCGCGCCGGCCTCGTCCCAGCGGCCGTCATGCTGCAGGGCGGCGATCTCGGCGAAGTCGACCGACCAGAGCAGCAGCCGCGCCGAATGCAGCCCGCCTTGCCGCTCACGGACCATCTCGTTCAGATGGCGATAGTAGATGGCGGTGCTCTCCCAGCTCATCCCGCCGATCAGCCCGAGAAGACGCATGGGATCAGCTCCGACCGGTTACCGGCACAGCCGTGCCGGTGACGCCGGATGCCGCATCCGAGAGCAGGAACAGGATCACCTCCGCGACCTGCGCGGGCGAGACCCAGCGGCTCGTGTCGGCCTTGGGCATGTCGGCGCGATTGGGTGGCGTGTCGATGGTGCCGGGCAGCACGCAGTTGGCCCGCACGCCCTGGCCCTTCAGCTCATCGGCGAGGCTCTCGGTCAGCCTGAGCACGGCACTCTTCGACGCCGCATAAGCCGCCGTCGCCTTGCCGGCACGCGCGGCGCCCGCGGCACCGATGGTGACGATGCTGCCGCGCCCGGCAGCGCGCATCGGCGGAACCACGGCCCGGCAGATGCCCAGCGTCGTCAGCACGTTGGCCCGAAACAGAAGGTCCCAGTGCGCAGGATCGGCCTGGTCGATTCCCGCCATGGCGAAGGTGCCGACCGTGCTGGCCAGGCCGTCGATCCGGCCGAATCGGCTCATGGCCGTCTCGACGAGACTGGCGCAGGCGGCCGGGTCGGTGAGGTCGACCCCGCCCTGGCAGAGATGGCGCGCAGGGTCGTCGAGGCCGGCGAGGAGCCTGTCCAGCTTCTCGGGGCTCCGGTCGACGGCGACGACGGCGGCATCCCGGCTGGCCAGCAGCGTGGTCACCGCCGCGCCGAGATGGCCCGCGGCGCCGGTGACGAGGATGACGCGACCATTCAAGGCACCGGCCACGGGCTCCGTCCCCTACTCGGCAGCCTGAAGGTCGTAGCCGAGATCGGCCGACAGCTTCGCGAGCAGATCAGCGGCCGCGTCGGCGATCACCGTGCCCGGCGGGAAGATGGACCGCGCGCCGGCAGCCAGCAGCGCGTCATAGTCCTGTGGCGGCACGACGCCGCCGACCACGACCATGATGTCGCCACGCCCGCGCGCCTCCAGCTCCCGGCGCAACTCGGGCACCAAAGTCAGATGCCCGGCGGCGAGGGAGGAGACGCCGACGATGTGGACGTCGTTGTCGACCGCCTGCTGCGCCGCCTCGCCCGGGGTCTGGAACAAGGCGCCGATGTCGACGTCGAAGCCGAGGTCGGCGAAGGCGGTCGCGATCACCTTCTGGCCGCGATCGTGCCCATCCTGGCCCATCTTGGCGATCAGGATGCGCGGGCGGCGGCCCTCGGCGTGGGCGAACGCCTCGACCAGATCCCGGGCTCGACGGACGCTCACGGGCTCCCCCACTTCCTTGCCATACACGCCGGCGATCGACCGGATCTCGGCGACGTGGCGGCCCCAGACCTTCTCCAGCGCCGAGGTGATCTCGCCAACCGAGGCGCGGGCGCGGGCGGCGGCGATCGACAGCTCCAGAAGATTGCCCTCGCTGGTCTCCGCACAGCGCGTCAGGGCGTCCAGCGCGCGCCGGCAGGCGAGCTCGTCGCGGGCCGCGCGCAGGCGCGCGAGCTTCTCGATCTGCCGCGCTCGCACGGCCGAGTTGTCGACCTTGAGCACCGGGATGTCGTCGACCGCATCCGGCCGGTACTTGTTGACGCCGACGACGGTCTGCCGTCCGCTGTCGATCCGCGCCTGGGTGCGTGCGGCCGCCTCCTCGATGCGCAGCTTGGGGATGCCCTGCTCGATCGCCCGGGCCATCCCGCCCGAGGCCTCGACCTCCTCGATGTGGCCCAGCGCCCGGCGGGCGAGCTCGTAGGTCAGCCGCTCGACATAGTGGCTGCCGCCCCAGGGATCGATCGTCCGGGTGATCCCCGTCTCCTGCTGGATGAACAGCTGCGTGTTGCGGGCGATGCGCGCCGAGAAGTCGGTCGGCAAGGCCAGAGCCTCGTCGAGCGCGTTCGTGTGCAGGGACTGGGTGTGGCCGTGCGTGGCGGCCAGCGCCTCGACACAGGTCCGCATCACGTTGTTGTAGACGTCCTGCGCGGTCAGCGACCAGCCCGAGGTCTGGCAGTGGGTGCGCAGGGCCAGCGACTTGGGGTCCTTGGGCTCGAACGGCGCGACCAGCTTGGCCCAGAGGAGCCGCGCCGCGCGCAGCTTGGCCACCTCCATGAAGAAGTTCATGCCGATGGCCCAGAAGAACGACAGCCGCGGCGCGAAGGCGTCGACGTCGAGCCCGACCGCGCGGCCGCAGCGCAGATACTCGATGCCGTCGGCCAGCGTGTAGGCGAGCTCCAGGTCCGCGGTCGCCCCGGCCTCCTGCATGTGGTAGCCGGAGATGCTGATCGAGTTGAACTTCGGCATGTGCCTCGCCGTGTAGGCGAAGATGTCCGAGACGATCCGCATCGAGGGCGCGGGCGGGAAGATGTAGGTGTTGCGGACCATGAACTCCTTGAGGATGTCGTTCTGGATGGTCCCGCTCAGCTGTTCCGGCCGGACCCCCTGCTCCTCCGCGGCGACCACGTAGAGCGCCAGTACCGGCAGCACGGCACCGTTCATGGTCATCGACACGCTCATCCGATCGAGCGGGATGCCCGAGAACAGGATCTCCATGTCGAGGATCGAATCGATCGCCACCCCTGCCATGCCGACGTCGCCGGCGACTCGGGGATGGTCGCTGTCGTAGCCGCGGTGGGTGGCGAGATCGAACGCCACCGACAGGCCCATCTGCCCAGCGGCGAGGTTGCGGCGGTAGAAGGCGTTGCTGTCCTCGGCCGTGGAGAACCCGGCATATTGCCGGATGGTCCAGGGCTGGGTGGTGTACATCGTCGGGTAGGGGCCGCGCAGGAACGGCGGCAGGCCGGGCCAAGTGGCCAGGAAGTCGAGCCCGGCGGTATCGACCTCGGTATAGAGCGGCGGGACGACGATGCCTTCGGGCGTCGTCCAGGACGCGTCGGCCAAGCGATGACCGGTCTCGCGCTCGAACGCCGCCGCCCACGCCGAGGCGGCCGGCCGTGCATCGCCCAGGGCGACGTCGGCGAAACTGGGGATGCCGCTCATGCCCCTTCTCCGATCTCGCGGGAGTGCGCGCGCTCAAGCACCGCAAGCACGTCGCAGCCCGCGAAGACGAACTCGTCGACGCCTTCGGCCAACCATGCCGCCTGCTGGGCGTCGCTGGGCCGTCCCATCAGATAGATCCCACGCGCGCCCGCCTCCCGCAACGCCCGTGCCGCAGCCTCGGCCGCCTCGGCATAGACCGTGTCGCTGGAGCAGATCGCCGCCTGACCCGCCCCGCTCGCCGCGAAGGCGGGGGCGACCTGGTCGGCCGCGAGCTGGCCGCTTGATGCCGTGGCGAACCCCCCGGCTTCGAACAGGCTGCGGGCGAAGGCCTCGCGCGCGGCGAACTGGGCGCGTGGGCCGAGGGTCGCCAGGAACACGCCCGGCCGCCTGCCGGTCGCGGCAAGGGCCTCGTCGCCACGGGCATGGACCCGCTCGAACGGCTCGGCGAGACGGTAGGCGGGAAGCGGCCGGATCGGGCCGTCGGCGAGAGCTGCGACCGGATCGGACAAGGGCGGAAGCTGCTCGTCCGGATTGCTGAACTCGGACACACCGGTCACCGGCGCCCGCCGCGTCGCCACCTCGCGCTCGAGCCGCTCGCGGCTGGCCGCCACCATGGCTTGCGGCCAGCCCTCTCGAAGCGCAGTCGCCATGCCGCCGCGACGCTCGATCTCCTGGACCAGCGACCAGGCCTTCTCCGCCAGCTCCTCGCTGAGCCGTTCCACCAGCCAGCTCCCGCCGGCGGGATCGATGACCCGGCCGACATTGCTCTCCTCGAGCAGCACGAGCTGCGTGTTGCGCGCGATCCGACGGGAGAGCGGCGAGGCCGCCCCGCGCGCGTGATCGAACGGCAGGACCGTGATGCTGGTGGCACCGCCCGCCGCCGCCGCGAACGCCGCCACGGTGCCGCGCAGGATGTTCACCTGTGGATCCAGGCGGGTGAGCATCCGGCTCGCCGTCTCGGCGTGCACACGCATGGCGGGCATCGCCGCCTCGGCGCCGACCACCTCGAGCACGCGTGACCAGAGCCGGCGCAGCACCCGGAACTTCACGACCGTGAGGAAGAAATCGCTGTCGGCGGCCAGGGCAAAGGCGATCTGGCGCGCCGCGGCCTCGCTCGCCAGCCCGCCATCGCTCAGCGCCCGCAGATAGTCGATGGCCGTGGCGACGGCGAACGCCACCTCCTGCGCCTCGCTCGCCCCGCCGCCATGGTAGGGGCGGCCGTCGGCCAGGAGCGTGGTGGCCTGCGGCCAGGGACCGGCCGCGTCCCGCGCCAGGTCTACCGACTGGCGGATCAGCTCGACTGGATCACCGGTGCCGCCCGCGAACGCCGCCCCGAGCGGATCGGCATTGAGCTGCACGCGCATCGTCGCGGGATCGGCACCAGAATCCTTCGCCAGGGCGAGTAGCTGGCCACCGGCCACCGCGAACGCGTCACCGGCCTCGAGGCCGACCGCGGCCACATCCAGGAGCACGCCCTCGAGCATGCGCGCGAGCCCGTCCGCCGCCCGAGACCGGTCGAGCCGAAGCTGGATCGAGGTGGCCCCGTTCTCGAGCTCCTCGAGAATGGTGCGGTTGGAATCGACGGCGTCACCCGCCTGGTGCAGGGCGCGGACATCCCAGCCCGCGAGGACCGATCCGGAGGCCGAGGCGCCGCGCAGGCAGGGGCTCGAGCCCGGAAGCCCCGGCGGGAACGGCCCGTCGGCCGCGGTGTAGAGGGGATGGATGCGGATGCCGTCCGCGGTCGTCGCCACCAGACGGCGCTCGAAGTCGGCGCCCTTAAGAACCTTGTCGACCAGGGCACGCCAGCGCGCCTCGTCGAGCTGAGGGAAGTCCCCAGCCAGCAAGGGCGGCGTGTCGGTGCTGGTGTCGATCATGCGCGACCGTTTCTCCATCCTGCCGTGAGCCCCGGACCGATCGTGTATCGGGATCCTACGCCCCGGTCGCTGCGACATTTGCCGAAGCCGGCCCGCCACGACTAGGGGAGGGGGCGCGAAGACCGCTCAATCGGGCCGCGACGGTTCGCCATTTTCCTGCAACGCAGCATCCTGTATGGTTGCCTGCGGTTGCATTTTGATACCCTGGGACGCCCAAGCATTCGGACGAACATGACGCCTGCCACCATTCCCCAGCCTCAATCGCAGGAGCCACACTACGAGGAGAGCGGTCTCGACATCAAAGAGCTTCTGTCGATCCTCAGGCGCCGAAAGGGCGTGATCCTGGCGACGGTGCTCCTGGTCACCATCCTCTCGGTGCTGGCCGGACTCCAGCTGACCCGGAAATACACCGCAACCGCGCTGGTCATGATCGATCCACGCAAGAGCAACGTGGTCGACGTCGAGAGCGTGGTCCAGGGGTTTGGGACGGACGCCTCGACCGTTGAGAGCCAGGTGCGGCTGATCAGCTCGCGCTTCCAGCTCGAACGGCTCGCGAGCGACCTCGGTATCTTCAAGGATCCCGAGTTCAACGCGGCCCTGCGCAATCCGGACCGGACGGTACAGATGCAGGTCGTCGGTCCGTTCGAGAACTTCCTGTCCTGGCTGCCGGAGTCCTGGCTCGTGGCGACTGGCCTTGCCGCCGAGCCGGTCAATGTGACCGGCGCGGACGTGGAGGCGAGGCAGCACGAGGCGACCATCGAGGCGTTCAGCAATGGACTGAAGGTCACGCCTGAGGGCCGATCCTACGTGATCAAGCTCGCCTATACGTCGGAAAGTGCCAGCAAGGCTGCCACGATCGTCAATGCGGTCGCCAACGACTATGTCGACATGCTGCGCGAGGAGAAGGTCGGGAAGACCCAGCTCGCATCGGCATGGCTCGCGCAACGGCTCGACCAGCTGCGGTCCGAGGTCGAGATCGCCGAGGGAGCCGTCGAGCGCTACCGTGCCGAGCACAACATCAACGATCTCAACGGCGTCACGCTCAACACGCAGCGGCTGTTCGACGTGAACCAGCGGGTGTCATCTCTACGTGCCGACGAGGCGGCTGCCCGCGCTAAGATCGACCAGATCCATCAGATGCGCACGCAGGGCTTCGAGGCGGTCGAGGCGGTCCCCGAGGTGCTCGCCTCGCCGACAATCATCAGTTTGCGGGATCGCGAGACGGAGCTCCTCAAGGAGGAATCCGATCTACGCAGCACTTACGGCACCAAGCATCCACGGATCGTCAGCATCCAGCAGGAGAAGGCCACTCTGGTAGCCAAGATCCAGGCCGAGATCGCGCGTATTCTGAAGACGATCGAGAACGATGCCGAGGTCACCGCCTCGCGCATCAAGGCGCTGGAGCAAGAGATCGTGAACGTCTCGACCGGCACCTCGCTCGACCGCGAGGTCTCGGTCAAGCTGCGCGAGCTCGAGCGCGACGCAGACGCTTCCCGGAACATCTACAACTCGTTCCTGGAACGCTACAAGGAGATGGCGGACCAGCAGGCATTGATCGAGGCCGACGCCAAGGTGGTCTCGACCGCCGCACCCCCGGCCGGACCGAGCACGCCCGGTCCGAAACTGTTCGGCGCCGTCGGCTTCACGGCCTCATTGATGCTGGGCACGCTGCTCGCCCTGCTGCTGGAGCGCTTCGACAACGGGCTGCGCAGCGCGCGCCAGGTCGAACAGGCGCTGGGCCTGCCAGCCCTCGGCCTCGTGCCCAAGGTGGGGCGGCTGCGTCGCGGTCAGAAGCCGCACCAGTATCTGCTGTCCAAGCCTCTGTCGGCCTATGCCGAGGCCGTGCGCGCGGCCTACACCTCGCTCCAGCTGGCCGACGTCGACAACCCGCCGCGGACGGTGCTGGTCACCTCCTCGGTGCCGCAGGAGGGCAAGACGACGCTGGCGGTGAGCCTATGCGCCTCGGCCGCCACGTCCGGGCAGCGGGTCATGCTCATCGATGCCGATCTGCGCCATCCGAGCGTGGACCGCGATCTCGGCATGAAGCACGAGTACGGTCTGGTCGAGTATCTGGCGGGAGAGCGCGAGCTGGACGAGGTGATCGTGGTCGACGAGGAGGCCGGCTTCTCCTACCTGCCCGTGAAGCGCCAGACCGCGAACCCGACCGATCTGCTCGGCAGCCGGCAAATGCGTGAGCTGCTTACGGAGCTTCGTGAGCGGTTCGACCTGATCGTGATCGATTCCGCTCCCCTGCTCGGAGTCACTGACACCAAGGTCTTGGCGCGGCTCGTCGATCGGATGCTGTTCGTCGTCCAGTGGGACAAGACCAATCGAGAGACAGCGCTCAACTCGCTGGCGCACATCCGCGAGGCGCGCGGGCGAGTCGCGGGCATCGTGCTGACCCAGGTCGACATGCGACGCCATGCGCAGTATGGCTACGGCGATGTCGGTCAGTACTACGGCAAATATCACAAGTACTACACGAACTGATCCGCAAGGGACACGCGGCATGCGCCTCTACGACTTCGGCGTGATCGTCATCCTGGCGGCGATCTGCGCCGCGGTCGCGATCGCGGTGACCGCCCAGGTCGGCTGACCTCCGGCTCGGCCGGCGACGGGAAGAGCGGCGCAGCGGCGGCAATCGCCGCAAGAGGTGCGATTCCCATTTCATCCCAATCGTCTACGCAATGCTGCATTGCAGCACGCCTACTGGCGGGAACGATCCCGGACGCCAAGATGTCGGCATGTCGGGGCGCCGACGAGCGCATCGACAGGATCAGGGGAGGCGATGAACCTCCCGGCGATCGGCGGCTCTGCCGCCCGTGCCGGTCTTGAACGGAGATCGGACCGATGGAACTGCTGAACGAGATCTACCGTACCTGGGCGTTGCGGCGCGAGTTCCGCACCGTGCTGGCCGAGCTAGGGACCTACTCCGACCGCGAGCTGGCCGAGCTGGGGCTCGGGCGCGGCGATGTGGCCAGGGTAGCCTATGAGGAGGCGGAGCGCCGGATTGGCGCTCCCAGGCCCCACCGCTCCCAGGCGGCGCAAGACGACTGCTACCCGCGGGGATCCCTGCGCGCGGCCCGCTAGGCCGCGCGACCCGGCGGTGCGCTAGTGCTGCTGCCCGGTGTTCTTGGCGATCAGCCAGAAGATGAAGCCGAGGCCGAAGGCGACCAGGGCAAACCCGGCCGTGCTCATCATCTGCTCGTGCGCGCGGCTGGCCAGGAACAGCCCGATGATGCTGATCAGGGCCATGATGATGCCGAAGATCCAAGTACCCATGAAGCGCTCCTAGCTTGACCGGGCCGATCACGCGCCGTCGGGAAAGCTCACCAGGTCGCGGTAGGCGTGCCAGGTGGCGTGCCCGATCAGCGGCAGCGTGATGATCAGGCCGAGATAAAGCGTGGCGAGGCCGCCGGCCGTGAAGCCGGCGATCAGCACCGCCCAGAACGCCATCGGGATGAAGTTGGTCTGCACGGTGCGGAAGCTCGTCGCGACGGCGTCGATGACATTGGCCTGGGGACGGTCGAGCAGCAGAGGAATCGACACCACGCTGAGGGAGAACGCCAGCATCGCCATGGCGCCGCCCACGACCGTGCCCAACAGGAGGAACGGCAGGCTACCCGGCTCGAGGAAGGTCGAGGCGAACAGGTCCTCGAACGAGGGCGGCTCCAGGCCGAAGTAGAGGAAGAAGATGATCGCGGCCATCCTGGCCCAGGCAAACATCAGCAGCATCAGCACGACACCCATCAGGGCGATCTGGCTGCCGTTGCGCCGAAATGCGTCCAGCGCCTCCATGATGGTCGTGCGCTCCCCGAGCTCGGCGCGACGGCTGACCTCGTACAGCCCCACGGTCAGGATCGGCCCGACGATGAGGAAGCCGGCGGTCAGCGGCAGGATGAGGTAGAGCATGTCCGCCCACAGCAGGCCGAGGGTCAGCACATAGCCGGTGACAGCGGCGAGCACGCCATAGGTGAGGCCGACGGCTGGGTTGCGCCGCAAGTCCTGCCAGCCGCGCACGAGCCACTGCCAGGGCCGGTCGAGCTCGATCTTCCGGATCGCCGGCTGGGGGTTGACATAGACCGGCACCTCATGGTCCGCGAGCTCGGTCTCTGTCGTCATCTCGGTCCTCCCGCCCCGGGCATCCTAGCCCGGCATATCAGCCCATGGAAGCGCGCGGCGCCAGGCGCGCGAACTTGATCCGGTTCAATGCGCCGGCTCAAGGGCGGCTGGCAAGGTCAAGTCGTCGCACGGCGCGAATTGTTGTTCACCGGCGTATGGATGACCGGTAGCCAGTGCCCTGGAAAGGTCGGGGAACGACGCCGGGCGCGCTCAAGAGTTGCCGTCGCCACCGGAACCCTTCGTCCGGCCGCGTGTGCTAGGCAGGAGAGCGTCATGGCAACGGCCGCCGTAGCCGTCCAGACCACGGACTATTCCGGCTACAACGAGGACGTCGTCCGGCTGTTCACGATCGCCACCGTGTTCTGGGGCGTTGTCGGGTTCACGGCCGGGGTGGTCATCGCGTCTCAGTTGGCCTTTCCGGTGCTGAACCTGGGCCTGGAGTGGACGACCTTCGGCCGGCTCCGCCCGGTCCACACCTCCGCGGTGATCTTCGCCTTCGGCGGCAACGCGCTGATCGGCACCTCGCTCTACGTCGTGCAGCGGACCTGCCGGGTGCCCCTGTTCGGCGGCCCCCTGGTCGCGAACTTCCTGTTCTGGGGCTATCAGCTGTTCATCGTGATGGCGGCGCTGGGCTACGTGCTCGGAATCACGCAGAGCCGCGAATACGCGGAGCCGGAATGGTACGTCGACATCTGGCTGACGATCGTCTGGGTCACGTATTTCGTCGTGTTCTTCGGCACGGTCCTGACCCGCAAGGAACCCCACATCTACGTGGCGAACTGGTTCTACCTCGCCTTCATCGTCACGATCGCGATGTTGCACATCGTCAACAATCTCTCGGTGCCGGTATCGATCTTCGGCACCAAGAGCTATTCGCTGTTCTCCGGCGTACAGGACGCGCTCACGCAGTGGTGGTACGGCCATAATGCCGTCGGCTTCTTCCTCACCGCCGGCTTTCTCGGCATCATGTACTACTTCATCCCGAAACAGGCCAACCGCCCAGTCTACTCCTACCGCCTGTCGATCATCCATTTCTGGGCCCTGATCTTCCTCTACATCTGGGCGGGGCCGCACCATCTCCACTTCACGGCGCTGCCCGACTGGGCGCAGGTGCTCGGCATGACCTTCTCGATCATGCTCTGGATGCCCTCCTGGGGCGGCATGATCAACGGCATGATGACCCTGTCCGGCGCCTGGGACAAGCTCCGCACCGACCCCGTCCTGCGCTTCCTGGTCGTGTCCGTCGCCTTCTACGGCATGAGCACCTTCGAGGGCCCGCTCATGGCGATCCGCCAAGTCAACGCGCTCAGCCACTACACCGACTGGACCGTCGGGCACGTCCATTCCGGCGCCCTCGGTTGGGTGGCGTTCGTCAGCTTCGGGGCCGTCTACTACCTGGTGCCACGCCTTTGGAAGGTGCCGCGGCTCTACTCCTCCAGGCTGGTGGAGTGGCACTTCTGGATCGCGACCATGGGCATCGTGCTTTACATCACCGCGATGTGGGTGTCGGGGATCATGCAGGGCCTGATGTGGCGCTCCTTCGATCACCTGGGCTTCCTGCAGTTCTCGTTCATCGAGACGGTCCAGGCGATGCACCCGTTCTACGTCATCCGTGCGCTCGGCGGCGTCCTCTTCCTCACCGGCGCCCTGATCATGGTCTACAACCTCGTGAGAACCGCCCGCGGCGATGTCAGCACCGAAGAACAGGCCGCGCTGACGCCGGCCTTTGCACCTCGCGGCGCGCCCGCCGAGTAAGGAGAAGCTGCCATGTCGCTGCTGCGCAGCCATGAGAAGGTCGAGACCAGCGGCTCCCTGCTGCTCGTGCTCACCTTGGTGACCGTCTCGATCGGCGGCATCGTGGAGATCTCGCCGCTTTTCATGATCGAGAGCACGATCGAGAAGGTAGAGGGCGTGCGGCCCTACTCGCCGCTCGAGCTGATGGGCCGGAACATCTACGTGCGTGAAGGCTGCTACAACTGCCACAGCCAGATGATCCGACCCTTCCGCGACGAGGCGGAGCGGTATGGTCACTACAGCCTCGCCGCGGAGAGCATGTACGATCACCCGTTCCAGTGGGGCTCGAAGCGTACTGGGCCGGATCTCGCTCGGGTGGGCGGCAAGTACTCCAACGACTGGCACACGGCACATCTCGTCCAGCCGACCAGCGTGGTGCCCGAGAGCATCATGCCACCCTACGCCTTCCTCCGGGACCACGACCTGCACGCCGAGGACATCGTCGCGCACCTCGAGACGCAGCGGACGGTGGGGGTTCCTTATACCGACGAGATGGTGACATCCGCGGCGGCGGACCTCAGGGCGCAGGCATCGGTCGACGGCGACCACGAGGGCGTGCTGGCCCGCTACCCCAAGGCCGCCGTCGGCGATTTCGACGGCCAGCCGGGTCGTCTCACCGAGATGGATGCCCTGGTCGCCTATCTGCAGATCCTCGGTCGGATGGTCGACTTCACGGCGATCCGGGCGGAAGACCTGCAGCAGTAGCGGCCGAACGGCATGGAGACGCTGCTCCCTATCCTGAAGCAGTTCTGGGTCGTGTGGCTCATGGCCCTGTTCGCCGGCATCGTGATCTGGGTCTTCTGGCCGAGCCGGCGGCGCGAGATGGAAGACAACGCGCGGATCCCGTTCCGCGACCAGGAGGACGAGGATGGCCGGCAAAGGTGAGCGTGACGCCATCACGGGCGTCGAGACGACTGGCCACGAGTGGGACGGGATCAAGGAACTCAACAACCCGCTGCCGAGATGGTGGCTCTACACCTTCTATGCCAGCATCGTATTCTCCG
This sequence comes from Geminicoccaceae bacterium, assembly GCA_044224255.1. GTDB lineage: Bacteria > Pseudomonadota > Alphaproteobacteria > Geminicoccales > Geminicoccaceae > Benzoatithermus. Next base: position 14,432 of record JBGAKU010000013.1, on the reverse strand, counting down.
TGGTCTGGTGGGTGCTGTATCCGTCCTGGCCCTGGTCCTCCGGACACCTGCCCGGCCTGCTCGGCTCCAGCCAGCGCGTGGATCTGGACCGGCGGCTCGAGGTCGCCCGCCAGGCTCAGGCGCAGTGGACTGACCGGATCGCGACCATGGACGCGGCAGCGATCGCGCAGGACCCGGACCTGGCTCAGTTCGCGATCAGGGGCGGCGAGCAGAGCTTCAAGTCCAATTGCGCACCCTGCCATGGCCTCGGCGGCGCGGGTCAGGGCTACTTCCCGACACTGGCCGACGATGACTGGCTGTGGGGCGGCACGATCGACGCCATCGAGTACACGATCCGCCACGGCATCCGGAACGGTCAGGATGCCGAGGCGCGCGACAATGCCATGCCGGCCTTCGGTGCCGATCAGCTCTTGGATCGGACGCAGATCGACCAGGTCGCCCAGTATGTGCTGTCCTTGACCCAGCGCCAGACGGATGCCGCGGCGGCCGAGCAGGGAGCGGCGATCTTCGCCGAGAACTGCTCCTCCTGTCATGGCGAGGCCGGGGAAGGCCTTCCCGAGATGGGCGGGCCGGCGCTGAACGACATGATCTGGCTCTATGGCGGCGAGCTCGACCAGATCGTCGCGCAGCTCAATCGTCCGCGGATGGGCGTCATGCCGGCATGGCAGGGTCGCCTCGACGACACGACGATCAAGATGCTGGCGGTCTACGTGCACAGCCTCGGCGGGGGCGAGTAGCCCGGCGCGGTCGGCACGGCATTCGCGCCTTGGCCTCGACGGGCCCGCCGCGCATAGTGAAAGCTACCGCCGTGGCCGACCGCCAGGCCCGGCGGCCCGAAACTGCAAGCTGCCGGGAGGGCCGGAATGAAGGTCCAGGAGATCCTCACCCATAAAGGCAACAAGGTGGTCACGATCCGACCGGACGCGACCATCTCGACCGCCGTGCATCGTATGGTGCTCGAGCGCATCGGCGCGCTCGTCGTGAGCGAGGACGGCGTGTCGATCGCCGGCATCCTGTCCGAACGTGATCTGATCCAGGCGCTGGCCGAGGACGGCGCCGCCATTCTCGCACCGGACCGGCACGTCCGGGACCTGATGACCAAGGGTGTGCGCACCTGTCAGCCAGACGATCCCGTGAAGGGCGTGATGGCCGAGATGACCCGGCATCGCTTCCGCCATATGCCCGTCGTCCAGGCCGGCCGCCTGGTCGGGGTCATCTCGATCGGCGACGTGGTCAAGACCCGCCTCGACGAGATGGAGCTCGAGACCGTGGTGCTGCGGGAAGCCTACATCGCCGGTCATTGACCGGCGCATCGCGAGCGGTGGCCCGAGAGCCCGCCATGACCCTGCAGCGCACGGTTTCGCCGGTCGACGACCGGATCCTGGTCGAGCGCACGCTCGCGGACGATGCGGCGATCGATGCCGCCCTGGAGCGGGCCGCGAAGGCCGCCCCGGCCTGGCGCGACACGCCGGTCGAGCGTCGCGCCGAGATCATCGGCCGTGCGATCGACCACATGGTGGCGCGCCGTGAGGAGCTCGCGGCCGAGATCACCTGGCAGATGGGTCGGCCGATCGCGCAGAGCCCCGGCGAGATACGCGGGCTCGAGGAACGTGCCCGCTACATGCTGGCGGTGGCACCCCGCGCCCTGGCCGACCGGCAGGCCGAGCCCAGGGCCGGCTTCACCCGTTTCATCCGGCGCGAGCCGCTCGGGCTGGCATTCGTCATAGCGCCTTGGAACTACCCCTACCTGACCGCGGTCAACAGCATCGTCCCGGCCCTGGCCGCCGGCAACACGGTGCTGCTCAAGCACTCGGCGCAGACGCCGCTGTGCGCCGAGCGGTTCCAGGAGGCGTTCGACGCGGCGGGCCTGCCCGCGGGGGTATTCCAGCATCTGCACCTGAGCCACGACGCCGCCCTGCGGATCGCCGGCAGTGGTGCGGCCCAACTGGTCGCCTTCACGGGCTCGGTACCGGGCGGTCGTGCCGTGCAGCAGGCTGCAGGCCACGCCTTCATCACCACCAACCTCGAGCTCGGCGGCAAGGACCCGGCCTATGTCCGCGAGGATGCCGACCTGAGGCACGCGGTCGAGAACCTGGTCGACGGCGCCTGCTTCAACTCCGGCCAGAGCTGCTGCGGCATCGAGCGGATCTATGTCCACGAGCACCGGTTCGACGCGTTCGTCGCCGGCTATGCGGAGCTTGCCGCCAAGTACGTGCTCGACGATCCCACCGCGAGCACGACCAGCCTCGGGCCGATGGTGCGCGCCTCGGCCGCCGACTTCGCCCGCGGTCAGGTCCGCGAGGCCGTGGCGCAAGGGGCGCGGGCACTCATCGACCCTACCGCGTTCGCCCGCGAGGCCGAGGGCTCGGCCTACATGGCGCCGCAATGCCTGGTCGGGGTCGACCACGGGATGCGCATGATGCACGAGGAGAGCTTCGCGCCGATCGTCGGCATCATGCCGGTCTCGGGTGACGAGGAGGCGGTCGCGCTGATGAACGACAGCGAGTTCGGCCTAACCGCGTCCGTCTGGACCCGCGACGAGGAGGCGGCCTTGCGCATCGGGCAGCGGGTCGCCACCGGCACCTTCTTCATGAACCGCTGCGACTATCTCGACCCGGCCCTGGCCTGGGTCGGCGTCAAGAATTCGGGGCGCGGCTGCGCCCTCTCGGAGGAGACCTACGCGCACCTGACGCGACCCAAGAGCTTCCATCTGCGGATTGCCCAGTAACGCGGAACCCAGCGTCAGCCGAGCCGTTTCCCCTGCGATGGCCAAGGCTTGGCCCAGGGAGGTCCGATGCGCGCGATACTGCTCTGGCTGATCGGCATTCCGATCCCGATCATCATTCTGCTCTATCTGTTTCACGTGCTCTGAGCACCGTCGCGCATTCGCCGGGCAGATCCGAAAGCACGATCGGGGGCCGCGGCGGTCCCGGCGGCGCGGGTCGCCAGGGCTCCTCACTCAGCCACCAGGCGAGATCCTTGCCGCAGCCATCTCCGGCCGGGGGCGGCTCCTGATCCCGGCATGCGCTTTGGCCCGGCGGGCAGCGCAACCGGACATGAAAGTGGGCGTCGTGGCCCCACCAGGGTCGCACCTTGCCCAGCCAGTCCCGATCGCTGCCGACGCGCTCGCACATCGCCTGCTTGATGCCGGGATGGACGAAGATTCGGGCCACCTCGGGATCGAGCGCGGCACGCCGGATCACCGCGATCTGGAGGTCGGTGAAGCGGCTGGGATCGACGGTCCGCGTGCCTTCGGCGAGCATGGAGACGGCCGACAGGCTCTCGCGCTCCTCCGCTGTCAGCTGGCGCGCGGGCATCGGTGTCAGCCACAGATCGACGTCGAGCCCGATCTGGTGCGAGGCGTGGCCGGTGCGCATCGGGCCGCCGCGCGGCTGCGCCATGTCCCCCACCAGGAGACCCGGCCAACCATCGGCCTGCGCCCCGACGGCTAGCCGCTCGATGAAGGCGACCAGCGCCGGGTGGCCCCAGCTTCGGTTGCGCGACAGCCGCATCGCCTGCCAGGCCGGGCCGTCGACCGGGAGAGCGGCCCCTCCTGCCAGACAGCCCTTGGCATAGCTGCCGATGGCGGCCGGGGCGAGAGGTGCGGGCCCGGTCGCGGCCCCGAACAGTCGATTGGCGGGAGGCTCCGCCGCCAGAGCAGGCAGCGCCGCGCAGACCAGGGCGGTCAGGACGAGGTGGGAGCGCATCTCAGTCCACCCGCTCCGCAGGCAACAGGGTGTCGGTGTAGCCCAACAGCCAATAGTAGACGAGGCCGTACCACTCGTAGGCCGCGTCATCGAGCTCGGACAGGCGACCGGCTAGGCTGGAGCCGCTGACCTCGGCCCAGCTGCCGGTCGTGCGGTAGTCGACCGGCCAGGGCGTGAGCTCCGGCCAGCCGGCACGCCGAAAGACCCCGACCGACCTGGGCATGTGCATTGCGGAGGTGACGAGCAGCCATCGCTCGCCCGGGCGCGGATCCGCCAAGGGCAACGCGAACTGGGCGTTCTCCCGGGTCGAGCGGGCGCGGTCCTCCAGGACGACCCGGCCTTCGGGCAATCCCTGCGCAGCGAGGAACTGCCCGACCACGCGCGCCTCGGTCCAGCCCTCGGCGCCGCCCGTCCACGGCGTGCCCCCGGTGAAGACGATCCTCGCCGCCGGAAAGCGGCGGGCGAGCTCCGGGATGGCGGCGAACCGCTCCATGCTCTCGCGGAAGCTCGGCTGGCCGCGCGCACGCGACAGCATCCCGTCGACCCCGCCGCCCAGCACCACGATGCCGTCCACGCGGCCGAGGTCGCCCTCGGGGCCGCGAAACCGGTCCTCGAGCGGCATGCTGAGCCAGAGGCCCACCGGCAGGAGCGTGCACACCGTCATCAGCAAGACGACGACGATCATGAGGCGCACCCCCCAGCGCCGCCGAATCGCGACGCCCGCCACACCGGCCAGCGCCAGGACCAGCAGCAGGTTGCTCGGCCGCAGCAGCAGGAACGCAAGCTTCCCCGCGATGAACGCCATGCCGAACCCTTCTTGCAGCGGTGATGCGTAGGCTCTACGGACCGAGAATCGGCGAAAACGAACGAGACCCGAAGCATGTCAGGCAGGTTGGACAAGGCGCAGCTCGAGACGCTGGTCGCCAGTGGCGAGATCGACACGGTGGTCGCGGCCTTCACCGACATGCAGGGTCGCCTGATCGGCAAGCGCGTGACCGGCCGCTTCTTCCTCGATGCCGTGCACGAGGAGTGGCACGCCTGCAATTACCTCCTGACCGTCGACATGGAGATGGAGCCGGTCCCGGGGTTCAAGGCCGCCTCCTGGGAGAAGGGCTATGGCGACTTCGTCATCCGGCCCGATCTGGGCACGATGCGGCGAATCCCCTGGCTGCCGGGCACGGCCCTGGTCCTGGGCGACGTGTGCGACCATCACGGCGAGGAGCTGCCGTTCAGCCCGCGCAGCATGCTCAAGCGGCAGCTCGCCCGACTGAAGGAGCGCGGCTGGACCGTCAAGATGGCCTCCGAGCTCGAGTTCTACGTCTTCGACGACAGCTACGCGGCGGCGAAGGAGAAGGGCTACCGGGAGCTCAAGACGGCCGGCTGGTACATCGAGGACTATCACGTCCTCGAGACCACCAAGCGCGAGCCGCTGATGCGCGCGATCCGCAACGGGATGGATGCGGCGGCCATCCCGGTCCAGGAGAGCAAGGGCGAATGGGGCCCCGGTCAGGAGGAGCTGAACCTGGTCTATGCCGAGGCCCTCGAGATGGCCGACCGGCACGTCATCTACAAGAACGGGGTCAAGGAGATCGCCTGGCTGCAGGGCAAGGCGGTCAGCTTCATGGCCAAGTGGCGCGCCGACCTCGCCGGCAACTCGTGCCACATCCACGGCTCGCTCTGGGATGCGGACGACCGCCCGGCGTTCAGCGAGGGCAAGGGCGAGAGCGAGCTGTTCCGCCAGTTCCTGGCCGGCCTGCTCGCCACCGGCGGGGACATGACCTACTTCCTCGCCCCCTATGTGAACTCCTACAAGCGGTTCGTCGTCGGCTCGTTCGCGCCGACCAACCTGGTCTGGAGCCGGGACAACCGCACCTCGGGCTTCCGCGTGCTCGGGCACGGCCCATCGACGCGGATCGAGTGCCGGGTCGGCGGTGCGGACGTGAACCCCTATCTCGCCTTCGCGGCGTTCCTTGCCGGCGGGCTGCACGGCATCGAGAGCGGCCTCGCGCTCGAGCCGGAGTTCCGCGGCGACGCCTATCGATCGGCGGACGTGCCCTCGGTGCCGCGCACCCTGCATCAGGCCCTCGATCGGCTCGAGCGATCGGAGATTCTGCGGGCCGCGTTTGGCGACGAGGTGATCGAGCATTATCTCCATGCCGGGCGCTGGGAGCAGACGGTCTACGACAAGGCGGTGACCGACTGGGAGCTGGTCCGCTACTTCGAGCGCGCCTGAGTGGAGTTGCCGCGTTGAGCCTCGGCTGGACCCTGGCGCTATTGGGCGTCGGTCTGTCGCTGGCGGCGCTGGCACGCTGGCAGGAAAGCCGGCCACGTGCGCTGGGCGAGGTGCGGCTGTTCCCGGTGCTGCCGGTCATGGCGGTAGGCGTCATCCTCAGCGTCTTGGCGGCCGCTCACCTGGTCTCGCTGCTTACCGGATCGCCCCTGAAAGGGCGCCTCGGCTTCTGACCGGCGGCGCGGGCGCCACAGCGGCCGGGAAGTTCGGTGCGGTGACCAGGATATGATTCGCCTGAGACGGCTGCAGACCTATGATGTGAGACGTGGTTTCTTGCCCGATTGCCTTGGAGGAGCCGATGCTGCGTGAAGCGCTCGCCGCTGTCGCGGGCTGCCTCGCCTTGGCGGCCGCCGACCCGTCGCGGGCCGCCCAGGACCTTTCCGGGTTGGATCTGCGCCTGAAGCCGGCCGACGTTGCCCCATCGCCCCCGCCGCCCTTTCGATCGGTGACCGACGCACCCTCGAGCGACGAGCTGGAGACGAACGACGTCGCCACGCTCGATCAGGCGCCGCAGACCGAGACGCCGAACCGCCGCAAGACCAGCGCCGGCTCGCTGGAGACCATCGCCGGCGACGAGGACCTCCTGCGGCAGCTCCTCGAGAACAAGACGATTCCGCTGTTCAGGATCCGCGTGGAGCCGCCGTTCTAGCGCCCTGCTTCTGGCACCGGGCGCAGAGAGGGCTACATACGGGTTCCAACCTCGCCCGGAAGGAGGCAGCGCCGTGCGCTTTCTGCACACGATGGTCCGCATCAGCAATCTCGAGGATGCCCTGCAGTTCTACACGGAGAAGCTCGGCCTGCGCGAGGTCCGCCGGATCGAGAACCAGCAGGGGCGCTTCACCCTGATCTTCCTGGGTGCCGACGAGAACCCGGAGGCCCAGGTCGAGCTGACCTACAACTGGGATCCAGAGGTCTATACGGGCGGCCGCAATTTCGGCCATCTCGCCTACTCGGTGCCCGACATCTATGCGACCTGCCAGCAGCTGATGGACAAGGGCGTGACCATCAACCGCCCGCCACGCGACGGCCGCATGGCATTCGTCAAGTCGCCGGACGGGATCTCGATCGAGCTGCTGCAGCAGGGCGAGGCCCTGCCCCCGAGCGAGCCCTGGACGTCGATGCCCAACGTCGGGAGCTGGTAGGCCCGTCGGGAGGCGTCAGACGGCGTTCACCTGCACCCGCGTCACCCATCGACCACCCCTGTCGCGGCAAGCGACGCCGCGGCTGGTCAGGGGCGTACCGTCCCCCGAGGCATGAGCCTCGAACGCCCGACAGTACTTGCCGTCTGCATTGACGAAGGTCGTCAGCGGCTTGAGCGTGCCGGAAACACCTTGGAGCGGGTCGTTGAACGCGACGGTGGTGCCGCTGAGCTGCGTTTCCAGCACCTCGGGCAGCTGGGCCTGGATCGCTGCCACCCCCGGCGGCTCCCCCGGCGCGATGAAGGGCGGGCTGAGCTGGCCACCGGCGAAGCCCAGGATCAGCCCGGCCAGCCCGGCCGCCCAGGCAAGCTGGGCCGATCGGCGGGCGCCGGATGGCGGTTGGGCAAGGGCCAAGGGGGGACGGCCGGTCAGGGCGAGCGGCGGCAGGGGGCTATCCAGCAGGGGCTCGAACGCCGCGTCGAGGACGTGATCCACCCGCTTGAGCGCGTCGAGCCGTTGCTGCAGCTCGACGTCGCCGGCGAGTGCGGCCTCCACGCGAAGCGCTGCCGCACGACCGAGCTCACCGTCGAGATAGGCCACCAGCGTGGCCGAATCGATCCTCGCCATCATCATCAACTGCTCCGCGCCAGCGCCGTGCCCGGCGCCGCTTCGACCTCCTTGCCTTCCAACGCCTCGACCAGCGCCAGACGGGCGCGCGCCACCCGGCTCGCCACGGTGCCCGCGGGCGCTCCGAGAATCGCGGCGGCGTCCGCGTAGCTCAGCCCGTCCACGGCCACGAGCATCAAGGCCGCACGCTGCTCGGGCGGCAGGCCGGCGACCAGCCTGCGCACGTCGGCCAGCGCAAGCCGCGCATGCGCATCGCGCTCGCCGTCCGAGCCGATCAGCGAGTCGGGATCGACCGGCTCACCCTTGCCACGCCGCACGGCAGCGTGCCGCTGCCGACTGATCCACAAGCTGTGGGCGATCTTGAACACCCAGCTGTGGAGGCGCGTCCCCGGCTCCCACTGCAGATGCCGCTCGACCGCACGCTCATAGACCGCCTGAACGAGATCATCGGCCTCATCGAGTGAACCGGTTAGCCCTGACGCGAAACGGCGCAGTCGCGGGCGCAACGCCAAAAGGGCCTGCCACGCGGCCTGCTGTGACCAGGGTTCGGAGGCTTCCATCACCCGACCGTTTCTAGGCAGGACGTGCACGAGCAGCGTCCGCTGCCATCATTTTATCGCAACATCTCCCGCTCACAGCCACAGAAATATTTTCGCAGGTCTCGGGAAAAAGACAGCAGGTCTTGGCGTTCTGCTGCTTGGAGCGGGGATGCCGGGCGCTCCGGAGATCAAGAATGCCGTCCACGGACAAGAAGCGCCTCCTGCTGCTGTACGGCGCAAGCCTCGTGGTCCTGCAGCTGGCCGCCCCGCCGATCGGTTCGGTGAGCGCCCAGGGCCAGCAAACCGACGCGACGCAATCGCAAGACGTGTCCTGCTTTGCCGCCGGGACGATGGTGCTGATGGCGGACGGCAGCGAGCGGCCGATCGAGGCCATCACACCCGGCGATCGGGTCCTGGGCCGACGTGGCCGCGTCAACCGGGTGCTCGGCTGCGAGCGGACCCGGCTCGGGCGGCGGCGGCTCTACGGGCTCAATGGACACCGGCCGTTCGTCACCGCCGAGCATCCGTTCCTGACCGCGGAAGGGTGGAAGGCGCTGGATCCGGAGGGTACCCGCCGCGAGGGCTCGGACCTGCCGGTCCTCGCCCTGCAGCTCGGCGACCGGCTCTGCCGAGGCGTCGCCCACAACGCCGAGCGCGCCGGCGAGCGCACGGGTCTGGTCTTCGTGCAGGCCACCACTCAGCTGGAGACCGTCGCAGCGGTCGAAGGCGAGCCCGCGACCCCGGTCTTCAACCTGCTCCTCGACGGCGACCACAGCTATGTCGCGGATGGCTGGATCGTGCACAACAAGGACCCTGGCGGCGAAGGGAACGGCGGCGATCCCGCCGCCGGCGCCACGAATGGAGGCACGCACGCTCCGAGCGAGGCACCGTCGGCCAGCGTCGACGCGCTCTTGAAGGGCATGGGCTTCAGCAGCTCACGCGACGCGGGCCTCGCCCCGGCCGGCCCGCCGCTCTCGCCGGACCAGGAGGAGAAAGCGATCGAGCAGGGCTGGGATCAGAAGAACTGAGCGAGCTACTCGATGCGGTCGGGGTCGCCCGCGAACTCGGCCGAGCAGAAGGGTCCGCCCTGGAACCGCTCGGCGACGGTGTCGCTCGAGGCAGGCTCGGCGGCCAGAACGTCGGCGGCAAAGGGTTCGGACTCGTCCTCCGGGCGATAGCCGAGCCGGTAGGCGTTGGCATTGTCCCACCAAGTACGGTCGCTCTCCGAAGCCCCGTAGACGACCTCGTAGTGCAGATCCGGATGCTCGAGGCCGATCCGGACCAGTTGCCGAAAGTCGCGCGGGCTGACCCAGATCGACAGCCGTCGCCGGTCGAGGGGATGGTCGGCGAAGTTCCCGATCCGGATGCACAGGACGCCCAGGCCGAACTTGTCGGCATAGAACCGGCCCAGCGCCTCGCCGAAGGCCTTGCTCACCCCGTAGCGGCTGTCGGGCCGTGGCGGCACCTGATGGTCAATCCGGGTCGTGCGGGGGTAGAAGCCGATCACGTGGTTCGTGCTCGCGAACACCACGCGCCGCACGCCTTTGCGCCGCGCCGCCTCGAACAGGTTGTAGCACCCCGCGATGTTCGCCTGCAGGACGGTCTCCCAATCCGCCTCGACCGCCTGGCCGCCGAGATGGACGATCCCGTCGATGCCGTCGCAGAGGGCCTCGCAGGCCGCGAGATCGACAAGGTCGGCAACGACCACCTCCTCGCCCGCGCCCGCCGGCTCGGGGGCGACCCGATCGGACAGCCGGAGAAGCGGGTAGATCCCCTGCAGGTCGGTCCGCAGCCGCCGCCCGATGCCGCCGGCCGCTCCAGTGATCAGCACGCGCTCCATGCGCCGCCTCCCCCCTCTCTTACCGAGCCACTATCGCCCGGTCCTGGAGCCAGGCAAGGCCCGCCTCAGCGGCTAGGCATTCGAGCCGACGAAGGGGTTGGTCCGCCGCTCCAGGGCGATCGTCGAGCCGGGGCCGTGGCCGCACAGGAACGTCACCTCGTCGCCCAGCGGGAACAGCTTCTCCCGGATCGAGCGGATCAGGGCCGGGCCGTCGCCATAGGGGAAGTCGGTCCGCCCGACCGAGCCGCGAAACAGGACATCGCCGACCAGGGCGAACCGGTCGGCCTTGCTGTGGAGCACGATGTGCCCGGGTGTGTGCCCCGGGCAGTGCAGCACGGCGAACTCATGGCCGCCGATCTCGACCAGGTCACCCTCCGCGAGCCAGCGGTCCGGCAGCACGTTGCGGACGCCGGGGATGCCGTACTCCCGGCCCTGCCGCTCGAGGCCTTCCAGCAGGAAGCGGTCGCGCTCGTCGGGCCCCTCGATCGGCAGGTCGCCGCCTTCGGCCGTCAGGGCCTCGCGCAGGGCCGCGGCCCCACCGGCGTGATCGATGTGGCCATGGGTCAGGAGGATGCGCTCGACCGTGACGCCGAGCTGCCTCACCGCGTCGAGGATCCGGTCGACGTCGCCGCCCGGATCGACCACGGCACCAAGCTTGCTCTGGTCGTCGAAGACGATCGAGCAATTCTGCTGGAACGGGGTGACGGGGACGATCGCGGCCTTGAGAGCGGGCATCGGCTGCTTCCTGCGTTGTGCTGCGCTGCGATAGGCAAGCGTGCCCGATCGGGCAATCCCGCCCGTGCGCCACGGCTCGACGGTCGACCGGTCACCATCCGCCGGAGCGGCAGCTTGCGGCCTCCTGCGGCATGGGGCGGCGCCGTGCTGAGGGCGGCTCAGCCCAGGGGTGCGACGCCGAACAGCATGGGGTGCAGCCAGAAGACGGCCACGTAGAGCGCGAGCGCCAGCGCTATGCGCCAGAGCCCGATCTCGCCGGGCACCAGCTTCTGCCTGCGCTCGATGATGGCGACGAACGGCAGGCTCGACGTCGCCTGGAGGAAAACGCCCCAGCCCGGGGCGTTCTCGCGCGTCCGGCGCTGGTCGATGAGGACCGTTCCCACCAGCGCGAGCAGCGCCAGGGCGCCAAAGAACAGCAGCGACGCCTGATCCCCATTGGCGGCGAGATGCAGGAGCGCCCAGAGGCCGACGCCCCACATGAGGGGATGGCGCGTGACCCGAACGATCCCGGTGGCCGGCGCGCCCGCGTCCGGGTCGGGTCGCTGCCCGGTCATGGTCGGATTGGGTGCCGTGACGGCGCAGGTCACCAGCAGGAAGGGCAGCGGCATCAGCGTCGCCACCAGATGGCGCAAGCCGATCCCCGCCTCCCAGAGCGGCACGAAGGGTGCCGCCGCCCAGGCGAAGACCAGCCAGGCGAGCGCGGCGAGTGCCAGCAGCGAGAACAGCGCCCGGTACGGCCCCTCGCCGATCAGCCCGATCAGCTGTCGGCGCAGCGACGTGCTGGCGATCCCGAAATGCGTGCCGAGCAGGAACAGGGCGGCGACGGCCAGATTGAGCATAGAACCGCTGATGGGCTGCACAGGCCTGCCTTGGGCGATCCACGGCTTCCCTCAGCGGCGTATACGCAACATCCTGGCTATGCAAGTCACGGGGCCGATCGCGGACGGAGAGGGGGCATGGCACGATCGATCGTCTGGCTGGTGGCGCTGCTCGCCGGCATCCTGGCCGGCACCGCGGATCGGGTGGGTGCCGAGACCTCGGCGCACACCTTCGCCTTCACCTCGATCGAGGGGGAGGCCCTGCCGCTGGCGGCCCATGCGGGGCGGCCCGTGCTCGTGGTCAACACTGCATCGATGTGCGGCTACACCTACCAGTATGCCGCCCTGCAGCGGCTCTGGTCGACCTACCGCGCGCGCGGCCTCGTCGTGCTAGGGGTGCCGTCCAACGACTTCGGCGGTCAGGAGCCCGGCAGCGCCACCGAGATCAAGACCTTCTGCGAGGTCAATTTCGACGTCGACTTTCCGCTGACCGAGAAGGTGCCGGTCAAAGGCGCCCAGGCGCATCCGCTGTTCGTCTGGCTGCGCGCGCAGCTCGGACCGGACGCCGGGCCATCCTGGAACTTCTACAAATATCTGATCGGAGCCGACGGGCGTGCGCTGCAGGTGTGGCCATCCTCCGTCGAGCCCGATTCCGCCGAGGTTCGGGCCGCCGTGGAGCGCGTGCTGCCGGCTTCGTGAGCGCGGGCGGCACGAAGCCGAAGGGCCGGGCACCGGTGTGGGTGCCCTGGATCGGCCTTGGCCGTCTGCGGCTCGCGACGGGCTTGTGGCTGCTGTTCTTCGCCACCGGCCACCTCCTAAACCACGCGCTCGGCCTCGTCTCCCTGGGAACCGCCGAGGCGGGGCGCCTTGTCTTCCTGGCCTTCTGGCGCTTGCCGCCGGTTGAGGCGAGCCTCGCCGCCGCCCTGCTCACCCACCTGGCACTCGGGCTGTGGCAGCTCTGGCGACGCCGCACGTTGCGCATGCCGCTCGCCGACGCCGTCCAGCTCGTCCTGGGGCTGGCCATTCCCCTCTACCTCACGACACATGTGCTCGCGACCGGATGGCTGCACCAATGCTGCGGCGTGGAGGACACCTACACCTACCAGCTGGGCGCGCTGTGGCCCCACGGCGCTCTGTCCCAGGCCACGCTGACCGGGCTGGCCTGGACGCATGGCATGATCGGGCTCTACCGCTGGCTGCGGTTGCGGCCGGCGCTGGCACCGCTGCTGCCGGCTCTGCTCGTGATCGGCACCCTGCTGCCCGCGATGGCTCTGGCCGGTTTCGCCAGCGCTGGCCGGGAAGCGGCGGCGCTGCGCGATGCGAGCCCGGTCACCTGGGCAGCATTCGCCGACGCTCCGGGCTGGCCCAGCCCGGAGCTTCGCGCCGCCCTGGTGCAGACGCCCGGACGCTGGATCGTCGACGCCTTCGCGGTGCTGGTGGCGCTGGTTCTGCTCCTGCGGATGCTGCGTTGGGCGTGGCTGCGGCGCAGAAACGTGGTGCTGGACTATCCCGGCGGCCGCCAGGTGGTCGTGCCGCGCGGGCTGACCGTCCTCGAGGCGAGCCGAATGGCCGGGATCCCCCACGCTGCGGTGTGCGGCGGGCGCGGCCGCTGCTCGACCTGCCGCATCCGGGTCGGCCGCGGCGCCGACCGCCTGTCGCTGCCGGAAGCGGGCGAGCTCCAGGTGCTCGCCCGGATCGGCGCGCCACCGGGGGTGCGGCTGGCCTGCCAGGCACGTCTCGACGGCAACCTCGCCCTGACGCCGCTCCTGCCCGCCGGCGCCGGTGCCATGAGTCTGCTCGACCCGGTCCCGCAGGCCCTCGGCGTCGAGCGCGACCTCGTCGTGCTGTTCGGCGACCTGCGCGATTTCACGCGGCTGTCGGAGAACCGGCTGCCTTACGACACCGTGTTCGTGCTCAATCGCTATTTCCGGGCCATGGGCGAGGCGATCGAGGCGGCCGGCGGCCGGGTCGACAAGTTCATCGGCGACGGCGTGATGGCCCTGTTCGGCATGGAAGGCTCGACCGCCGAGGCGGCCCGGGACGGCCTCGCCGCGGCGCGGGCGATGGTGCGGGCGCTGGACCAGGTGAACGAGGAGCTGGGCTTCGAGCTCGACGCGCCACTCCGGATGGGAGTGGGGCTCCATCTCGGGCCCGTCATTCTGGGTCAGATGGGTCACGGCAGGACCCGCGCCCTGACGGCGATCGGCGACACCGTCAACGTCGCGAGCCGGCTCGAGGCGCTGACCAAGCAGGTCGGCTGCCTTTTGATCGTCTCCGACCGCGTCCTGCGCGCGGGCGGCATCGAGCCGGCCGGGGCACAGCGGCGGGAGATCGATCTGCGCGGCCGTGACGGGCGTCTGGCCGTCTGGCTGCTCAGCGATCTGTCGGTACTGCCGTCCGAGCCGGCCTCGCGGGGCCGCAAAAGGAGGCGTCGGTCATGGCCACTGGCTGGTTGGGCTTGACAGCGCGCCTCGACGCGCGCGCAATTTCGCTCGCCGAGAATCGGGTGCGCGGGGGATTCCGTGTCGACTCAGGAACAGCCGGCCCTCTCGGTCGAGGGCATCAAGAAGCAGTTTGGCCAGGTCGAGGTCCTCAAGGGCATCTCGATGCAGGCCCGTCGCGGCGACGTGATTTCCATTCTCGGCGCCAGCGGCTCGGGCAAGAGCACCTTCCTGCGCTGCATCAATCTGCTGGAGACCCCCAACGCCGGCCGGATCGTGGTCAGCGGCGAGGAGAT
>JBGAKU010000298.1:0-6000 GCA_044224255.1 Geminicoccaceae bacterium | reverse complement strand
TCGCCAGCTCGGCCGAGCGGACCGAAGCCATGCGCCCCTGGCTGCATGGCTACAACCGCTGGCGACCCCACTCGGCCTTGGGCGGCAAACCGCCTCTTTCCCGCTTGCCCGGCGACAACCTCCATAGCAACGACAGCTAGATGTAGCGGCTCACAATCGGGGTCGGTGCGCTCGCATTGGACGAGACCGGTACGGGCCGTACAGGCAGGCCAGCCCGGCTTGGCCGGAGGTCATCGCCGACCCGGCGCGCCGCCGATCTCCTCCACCCGGCCCCAGAAGGTGGCCTTTCGGTCGTGTCGCGCCCGCAGCCGGGCCACGAACGCCTCGTGCATCTCGAACTCGCCGTGGTCGCCGGTCCCTGCCTCGAGCGTCCGGCACTCGAGCAGGTGCCGCGCCGCGTGCCCGTAGCGCGTGGCCTTGGCGCCCTCCATCACCCCATCGGCCTCCGTGCATCAACGCCCAGCCAAGTGAAGCTTGGCGCTCGTTGTCCAAAGCAGCAAGCAACCGCAGCTGGCGCAGTTTCAAATCTCTAAGCAAGGATCCGCTCCGCTCATGCGCTGCATTGCAGCATCACAGATTGTGCGGCACAGCATTCGAAATTGCCATTTGTCGGCAGCCGCACATCCTTTGATAGTCCAAATGTCAGTATGGAGTAGCGCTTTCATCAACCGGCATCCTGATGATCTGTGACACCCATCCGAGTAGGATCGCAAGTTAGGGGTTGGTCGTACATCCTGAGGAGCCGGTTTGCTCCAGGGCATGAGCTCGTCGATCCGGCTCTGGGGATGACCGGCGACGAGACACTCGAGGGCCTCGGTCAGGTATGCGTGCGGGTTGGTGCCGTTCAGCTTGCAGGTCTCGATTAGCGAGGCGATCACCGCCCAGTGCTCGCCACCGCTGTCGGAGCCGATAATGAGATAATTCCTTCTTCCGAGAGCCAGGGGTTTGATGGCCCGTTCTGCCGCATTGTTCATCATCTCCAGCCGCCCGTCGGTGGTGAAGCGATTGAGCGTCTCCCAGCGGCTGGTGGCGTAGCGGGTGACCTGGGCTAGCGAGCGATGGCCGCTGATCCGGATCAGTGCCGTGTCGAGGGAAGACCTGAGCGTGGCGAGCAGTGGCAACAAGCCTTGCCTGCGGGTGGTTAGGCGCTGCTTCGGGGATCGACTGCAGATCTCGCGCTTGATGGCAAACAGCTCACCTATGTGCTCGAGCGCTTCTTTGGCGAGCGGCGAGGCCGGGGCGAGGTGCATATCATACAGCTTGCGCCGCGCATGCACCATCCGAACGGAATCGATCGCCTGTGATTTACCGCGATCGGGTCCTTTGCTGGGCAGGGATTTGCCCGACCCCGGCGGCTACGGCGGCCCATCTGACATCATAACCGGCAGTTTCCGGGACAATTTTCGGCGAAGGCTTGTCCCATGCTCGCCTGCCGCCAGCGTTCGGCGTCGGTCTGAACGATCCGCTCGATTGCCGCCCGGTTCCGCAACGGCCCGAGACGCCTTGCCCAGGTCTATCGGCGTCTGCTCACCCCGCCGCGGCGCGACTTGGCTGGCAGCGGCGCTGTCGAGAAGCCAGCAGACCCGACGCCGAGAGGAGATGGCCTCATGCGTGCCGCCGATCCATGCCCGAGTGTCAACCGAGCGCCAGGAACGCCAGCAGACCATGGCAGTCAGCTCGCCAACCTGCATCGCCGGGCAGACGCCGAAGGCCACGCCTTGGCCGAGGCACATGACTACGGTCTGCGATGCGCCGCCGCTTGAAGATGCAGACGACCGTGGCAGCGATACAGATGGCTGCCGTCCAGAAGAGCTTCGACGTCGAAGGAGCGGTCGTCATCGCCAACACGCCGGCCGAGTTCGGCGCCTTCATGCAGCAGGAATCGCAGCGCTGGGCGGCGGTGATCGAGAAGGCCGGCCTCACCACGGACTGATCGACCCCGACGGAGCGAGCTATGCCATCGGTGCCCGCGTCGGATTGCCGACAGGGGACGCCGCTAATGCGGAGAGGTCGCAAGGGAGGAACGAGGCTGCTCTCGGAAGTCGACATGGCGCATCGGGCGGCGCGGGCGCGCCCGCGTCGGATTGCCGACCCGCCCGCAAGGAGGAACGAGGCTGCTCCCGACGGCCTGGCGGCGCGGGCGCAGCACGACCCGCCCCCTCCCCGCGGCCTGGCGGCGAAGTCGCCCGGCCCGGCGCGGCCGCTGCTGCTCGTGGAGTCCTCCCCGGCCGCGCGTGGCTTCCTGCAGCGTGTGCTGACCTCGGCCGGGTTCTCGGTGCGCTCGTTCCGGCAGTCGGAGGACGCCGCGCAGGCCGCCGACGACGCCCAGATCCGGCACGCCGTGCTGCGGCTCGGCCTGCGCGACGGCAACTGCCTGCCGCTGGTCCGGCACCTGCGCGCCCTGCGCCCGGCGATGCGCATCATCGTCGTCACCGACATCGACAGCTTCGCCTCGGTCGTCCTCGCCCTGCGCGCGGGTGCGGACGACTATCTGGCGACCCCGATCGACGAAGGCCAGCTCATCGCCGGGCTGGCCGGGCGAACGCCCGCGCTGCCGCCGGTCCCGACCATGCCGCTCGGCCTCGAGCGCGTCTGTTGGGAGCACGTGATGCGCGTCTTCGAGCAGTGCGACCGCAACGTCACCCATGCCGCGCAGCGCCTGGGCATGCACCGGCGCTCGCTGCAGCGCTTTCTCGGCAAGCGTGCTCCGCTGCCACGGGCCATGCATGGGGGGATCCGCTGATGCTCGAGTTCCTAGCAGGTTGCGGAAATAGCGGCTGGTCCAGTCGGTCCGATCGTCATTCGCTGTTTTTGGGGCGGGTTGGGTGAGGCTGTGATGCGCGGGATGGATCGGCGGACGGAAGGTCTGTTCAGCTACGTGAGCTGCGAGAGCCGAGCACCGCCGGAGCATCCGCTGCGAGCGATCCTGCCGGTGGCGGACGAGGCACTGGCGTGGCTGTCGCCGGACCTCCAGCGGTTCTACGCGCTGAATGGGCGGCCATCGATCGCGCCGGAGAAGCTGTTGCGGGCGCTCTTGCTGCAGGCGCTCTTCTCGGTGCGCTCCGAGCGCCAGCTCATGGAGCAGCTCGACTACAACCTCTTGTTCCGCTGGTTCGTGGGCCTTGATGTCGGCGACCCGGTCTGGGACGTGATCGTGTTCATCAAGAACCGCGACCGGCTGCTTGCGGGCGAGATCGCGGCCAAATTTCTGCGTGCGGTGCTGGCGCAGCCCAAGGTCAGGGCGCTCTTGTCGGCCGAGCCCTTCTCGGTCGACGGCGCGCTGATCCAGGCCTGGGCCGGCATGAAGTCATTCCGTCCGAAGGACGGTTCGGGAGAACTGCCAGCCCCCGGCCGCAACGACGAGCGCGACTTCCACGGCGAGCGAGGGCCCAACATCGCGGCGCGGGCCGATGCGGGCCCGGGCGGCGTCACCAGAGCGGAAGCCATGATCGCCCGGGCCGAAGCGGCCTGCGCCCGCTATCTGCAGGCTGCCAACGAACCGGGACTGGGCACGTTGGCGCTTCGAAAGCGACGCGACAATTGGCGCGCGATGATGAGGGTCCTGGCACGGCTTCGGGATCAGAGCACCAATTTCAGCCGTTAGTGAGGCCGAGGAAGAAGAACAGCCCAGGAAGGAGCGACCGTCCATGAACTGGGATTGGGCTTGCCCGGGTTTGGTGGACGGTTAGGGGGCTTGGCTGGGCAGGGGTTCGGTTGATGGTTCTGGTCTGGTCTCCTGCTCGTGGACGACGGGCGAGCGGTAGCCGAGCGGCGAGTGCCGGCGCAGGGGGTTGTAGAGGCCTTCGATGTAGCTGAAGCAGGCCATCCGCGCCTCAGCCTGCGAGCGAAAGCGACGGCGGGCGAGCAAGTCGCATTCGAGGGTGGAGAAGAAGCTCTCGACCATCGACGGCAGCGCCGTCGATCCGATCCCTGCCAGGGACGCGGGCCAAGCGCCCGCGAGGGGCGTTGTCGTAGGCGTCGCCGAGAGGGCCCATCGACGGGCGCCCGCCCGCCTCCTGGCACCGATTGCCGAAGGCCAGCGACGTATAGTGGGCGGATTCAAGCGGTGGTCGCAACGCCTGAAAGGAGGAGGTTGCGAGTACGAGGGGCAAAAGCCCGGACGCTCAAGCGGGCGCTAAGCGGAGCCTGACGAGGTCGGGCAGATCTGGCGCCGGGCACGCCGAGGCGGTGGCCGAGATAGTCCCAGAATGACACGCCCAGCTTGCCGCAGGTCAGCAAAGGACCAAGGAACGCGTCGCGGCAGGCGCGGCCCGCCTCCGATCGGGTACCGCCGGAGAGCTTCCGTTTGACCACTTGCGGGCGCAGGTCTCGCTCCGAGCCATTCGTGTGCAGCGGCACCTCCGGGCGGTCGAGCACGACCAGCAGCTTCTCCTTGTTCGCGTGCAGCCGTTGCAGCAGCCGGTCGAGGGTGGCGAACCCGGTGCGGCGGCGGAAGATCCGGTCGAACCGCACCCGCAGCTCGCGCCGTCGCCACCGGTCGGGCGCGCGGCGGTAGGCCTTCGGGTCGGTGTAGAACCACCAGATCAGCGCCCGCACGAGCTGCTGGGCGGCGTGCTGCCGATCGGTGAAGGTGTCGAGCTTGTGCACGAGCCGCTCGGCGTGAACCCGACACAGGGCGTGGCGGTCGAGCGCGAACTGGCCGGCGTCATCGGACAGGATGACGGTGTCGGGCAGCAGGCCATGCGCCTTGATGCTGCCCCACAGCGCCCCTTCGGTGGCGATCCTGACCGGATCGGGGGTGACGGTCAGCGCGACAATACCGAGCCGGTCGAGATGGTGCAGCCAAGCCGCCTCGTCCACGAAATACCGCTCGGGATGCGCGGCCAACCGCACGATCACGGGACCCGCCAACGCCCGCTGACGCATATAGGTTAGCGCCTCGGCGTTGATGACATAGTCGTCAAAGCCGGCCCGCAGCACCTCCAGGAAGTTCAGCCGGCTCTTCGAGGCCGTCGTGGCGAAGGCGGCGAAGTGATCGTTGCCGAGCTGGGTGCAGACCACGTTGCGGTGCTGATGGCGGGCGCCCGTGTCGTCGACGCTGATCCAGCTCGCCACCGCCAAGCCGGCCCGCAGCACGTCGCGTGCTTCATCAAGGAAGGTGCGTTGGCCCTCGTTCAGCAGTCGAACGACTTGGCGCTTGGAGATCGCGATGCCGACGGCCCGGAGCTGGGCTACCAGACGCGGCACGGTCACCTGGCCCTGGTGGTATTGGAGCAGCACGAACCGACGCAGCTCCGGCCCGAAATGGCCGGTGATGCCGGCCGGCATCGGGGCGACTACCGTCCGCCCGTCCGGAGCCAGCCAGCGCTCGCGGCGGAGGCGGACCACGTGCGGCCGCAGCACGAGGTCCTGGACCAAGAAGTCCTGGTAGCCCTTGAAGCGCGAGCCGGTCGGGACATCCGCCCCGATGACCCGGTCCTCGTGGATGATGAGCCGCCCGACCTTGCCAGCCTTGGTGCCGCGGCCCTTCTCAGGCGGCTGAGACCCGGTGGCCTGGTCCATGCCACTGGGCTTGAGCTTGGGCCGGCCCTTGACGCCTTTGAGCGTCGCGACCTCCGCCCGCAGCTCGGCGATCGCCTGTCGCAGCGCGGCGTTCTCGGCCAGCGGCCGCTCGGCAAGGGCCTCAAGCTCGCCGCGCGACAGGCCTGAAAGGGTGATCTTCTCCGGCGCCGACATGCCCGCAACAGGTCGGGTTCACGCCGACCCGATGCAACCACCTCAGCTCATCTTGGCCCGGGCTTTTGCCCCTCGTACAGGTTGCAAGGCCGCACCCCGGGTGGTGGTGTAGGAGGAGGCCGTGCGCGGAGCCCTCGGCGTAGCGCAGCGCGCGGCCGTGGCACGGGCGGCCACCGCCGGTCCTCGGTAGGTTCGGGTTGCGAAGCCTGGAACCGGACCGGAGACACCGACGATGGCCGATGAGAGGATGGCCCTGCTCGAGCTGATCGAGAAGGGCGCGGATGCGGACCTGGTCCGCGATCT
>JBGAKU010000297.1:0-6215 GCA_044224255.1 Geminicoccaceae bacterium | reverse complement strand
GATGAACCCGACATCCGGGCATCGCGCCGCCTGGGCGGCGAGGTGCTCCCCGCCGCCGAAGCCGATCTCGAGCCAGATGGCACGCGCTCGTGTCGCGAACACCGTATGGGGGTCGAGCCGCGCGTCGGGTGCGATGGTCAGGCTGACGCGCGGCAGGACCTCGGCGAGCAAGCGCAACGCCGCGGGGCGCAGCCTCGGGCCCTGGCGGCGACCGTAGAGGATCCGGCGGGCGCCCTCGCCGGCCGATCCCAGCGTGCGCTCGCTCAGTTGAAGGCGCGACGCAGCTCGGCCGCGAGGTCGGTCCGCTCCCAGGAGAAGCCCCCGTCCTCGTCCACGGAGCGGCCGAAGTGGCCATAGGCGGAGGTACGGGCGTAGATCGGCCGATTGAGCTGGAGATGCTCGCGGATGCCGCGCGGGCTGAGGTTCATGATCTCGTTCAGGACCGCGCCGAGCCGGGCCTCGTCGACCTCGCCCGTGCCGTAGGTGTCGACGTAGATCGACAGCGGCCGGGACACGCCGATCGCGTAGGAGAGCTGGATCACGCAGCGCTGCGCGAGGCCGGCGGCCACGACGTTCTTGGCCAGGTACCGCGCGGCGTAGGCAGCCGAGCGGTCGACCTTGGTCGGATCCTTGCCCGAGAAAGCGCCGCCGCCATGCGGCGCGGCACCACCATAGGTGTCGACGATGATCTTGCGGCCGGTCAGGCCGGCGTCGCCGTCCGGGCCGCCGATGACGAAATTGCCGGTCGGATTGACGTAGAAATCCGTCTCCGGGCACATCCAGCCCTCGGGCAGCGTGGCCAGCACGTAGGGCCGGACGATCTCCTTGATGTCCGCGGGCGAGTAGCCGGGAACGTGCTGCGTCGAGAGGACGACCGAGGTGGCACCCACCGGCTTGCCGTCGACGTAGCGCAGCGTGAACTGGCTCTTCGCGTCGGGGCCGAGCTGGGACAGCTTGCCGGAATGCCGATCCGCGGCAAGGCGCCGCAGCAGATCATGCGCGAACTGGATCGGCGCCGGCATCATGGCCGGCGTCTCGGCCGTGGCGTAGCCGAACATGATGCCCTGGTCGCCGGCGCCCTCGTCCTTCTGCCCGCCGGCATCGACCCCCATGGCGATGTCGGCGGACTGCTCGTGGAGCAGCACGTCGATCTTGGCGTTGCGCCAGTGAAAGCCGTCCTGCTCGTAGCCGATATCCTTGATCGCCATGCGCGCCGCATGGGCGATCAGATCGGGTGTGATCCTGCTTTCCGGTCCGGGCCGCACCTCGCCGGCGATCACGACACGGTTGGTGGTGGCAAGCGTCTCGCAGGCGACTCGCGCGAAAGGATATTCGCCCAGGAACAGGTCGACCACCTCGTCGGAGATGCGGTCGCACACCTTGTCCGGATGTCCCTCGGACACGGACTCGCTGGTGAACAGGAAATCGTTGGCGGCCATGGTGGAGGCGCTCCTTGAGCAACGATCGCAACTTCTGCCGCCGGGAACGCAGTCACCCGTGCAGCGGCGCAGATCGGCGCGCTACGAACCGAGCGGGGACTAACAGCGCAAGCGGGAGAGGGTCAAGCGCTCCCAGTGTCATCCCGGTGCACAGCGGCCAGGGTTTGCGCCAGCTCGAGTATCCGGCGACGCACCGCACGATCGGCGATCGCCTCGAACGCGTCGACGAGGGCGCGGCTGTCCGCCCGCAGGGCCGCCGCCGCAGGGTGCTCGAAGGCCGCGCCGGTTTCGGAGAGCCCCGTCCATTCGTGCTCCTCGAAGAAGAAGTTCGGCTGCACGCCAAGGATGCCGCACAGCTCCTTGAGCCGGCTGGAGCCAATACGATTGGTCCCCCGCTCGTACTTCTGGACCTGCTGGTAGGTGACGCCGAGCAGGTTGCCCAGCCGCTCCTGGGTCATGCCGAGCGCCAGCCGACGCTCACGCAGCAACCGGCCGACGCGGATGTCCGTGGGGTGCGGCGACCCGCTCATGCTCAAGTCTCTGGCGACTGGACCGATCTTCGTTCAATCATGACGCTAGCGGCAGCGATGAGCAGGAGCAAGCCCAGCGTGACCGCGAGCAGATGCCGGCGACCGAAGGAGGCCTGCGGCAGGGCGCCGGGAAGATCGGCGTCGATGATGCCTGTCTGGTTCAGCGCCAGCCTGTCGCGTATCCGCCCGTACGCGTCCGTCACCACCGAGATCCCGGTGTTCGCCGCGCGCACGAGTGGCAGTCCCTCCTCGACCGCGCGCATCCGCGCCATCGCCAGATGCTGGTACGGGCCGGAGCTCCGGCCGAACCAGGCATCGTTGGTGATGTTCAAAAGCCACGCCGGGCGGTCGTCCGGATCGCTGGCCGCGGCGGGAAACGCCGCCTCGTAGCAGATCAGCGGGCTGGCCGGGGGCAGATCGCGCAGGCGGAGCGACATCCGGCCGGGACCGGGCTGAAAGTCGATCGACCCCTCGGTAAGCTTGCGCAGGCCGAGGTGTCCGAGCACGCCGCGAAGCGGCAGGAACTCGCCGAACGGGACCAGATTGACCTTGTCGTACCGGGCGAGCACCTCTGCGCGGTCCCCGAGCGCGAACAGCGTGTTGTGGGCCGCGGGCGGCTCGCGATCGAACTCGTAGCGATCGCCGCCGACCAGGAGCACGCCACCCGGCGGGACGACCGGCGCCAGATAGTCCCGCACCTCGGCCTGGCCGTCGATGTCGTAGGGCACCGCGCTTTCCGGCCAGACGACGATCCGAGGCGGTGGCATGGCCGGTGTCGCGGACAGCTCGAGATGACGCCGGAACCACTGCAGCCGCTTCACCGGGTCCCATTTGTGATGCTGGGCGACGTTGGCCTGCACCAGGCGCAGCCGGACCGACGTGTCCGGAATCTCGGCTGCCCAGGCCAGGCGGAAAATCCCCAGCCCGATGATGGCCAGAACCAGGGCCGACGCCCCCAGGAGAGGAGCGCGCCGGGCGTGCGGCCCGGTGAGGAAGAGGGGCGCGGTCAGACCTGCCGCCGCGACCGTCAGCATGCTGAGACCATAGGTACCGAAAAATGCGACGGTCTGGAGGGTCGCGTCGCTGATCGCCCAGACGACGGCGATCGGGTTCCACGGAAACTGCAGCCCCAGGCCGCCGCGCAACGGCTCCGCGAGGGTCCAGGCGACCGCAAAGGCAAGCGCCCGAGCCTCGACCGAGCGCCAGCGTCGTAGGCTCACGAGCGCGGCGGCAAGCCCGACCGTCAGCGCCAGGAACAGGGCGAGCCCCAGCACCGCCGGCACGGCGTAGATGCCGAACCGCTCCGCGTCGGCGAAGAAGGCGATGCCGACCCAGTAGAGCCCGGCCAGGAAGAAGCCGAACCCGAACGCTGTGCCGCGCAGAAAGGCCGCGCCGGGACCCGGCGCGCCGCGGTGCAGTACCGCGACTAGCACGCCGAATCCGAGCAGGGCCGGCAGGAGGTAGAACGGCGGAAGTGCGCCGGCGGCGACAATGCCGGCGATCAGCGAGCCCAGCACGGGCCTGCGCTCGAGCCACGCACTCATGAACGAAAGGATGCTCGCCGCCGTCAGTCGGCGGCCGGAGGCCGGATGCGGACGCGCTTGATCCGGCGCGGATCGGCGTCGAGCACCTCGAACTCGTAGCCCAAGGGATGACGCACCAGCTCGCCCCGGGTGGGCACCCGATCCAGGAGCGTGAAGATCAGCCCGCCCAGCGTGTCCGCCTCGTCGCGGTCCTCGCCCTCGAGCAGCGGCTGACCCAGCTTCTCCTCGAGCTCGTCGAGCCACACCCGGCCGTCGGCGTCGATCGTGCCGTCAGGGTTCTCTACGAGCTGGGGGGCGCCCTCCTGGTTTTGCTCGTCGGCGAGCTCGCCCACGAGCTCCTGGATCATGTCCTCGATGGTGACCAGCCCGTCGGTGCCGCCGAACTCGTCGACCACCACCGCGATGCGGTTGTTGGTCCGGCGCATCTCCAAGAGCAGGTCGAGCACCCGCATCGAGGGCGGCACGACCAGGACCTGGCGCATGGCCTGCTCGAGGGAAAAGCTCTCGCCGTCGCCCCAGAAGGGCAGCAGGTCCTTGAGATGAACGACCCCGAGCACGTCGTCGAGATTGTCGCGATAGACCAGGAGACGCGAGTGGCGGGCGTCCTGCATGCAGGCGACCACCTCGCGCAGGCCGCTCGCGATCGGGATGCCCCGGATGTCGGCGCGCGGCACCATGACGTCGTCGACGCGGAGCTCGCCGAAACCGAGCGCATTGCGCAGCAGCTCGCGGCCTTCCTCGCCGATCGGCGTGCCGCTCTCCTCGTCGGCGTCGGCGAGCAGCTCCTCAAGCGCCTCGCGTAGATCGGCGGGCTCGCTGGCTCCCCGGCCGGCAAGCTCGCGCACTCGGCGCACGAGGCTGTCGAGCAGCGACGGCTGCGGCTGCTCCCGCTTGGCGAGCTGTCTCATGCCGCCGCCTCCCGATAGGGATCGGCGACACCCAGCCGCGCCAGGAGCTCGACCTCACGCCTCTCCATCACCTCGGCCTCGTCGTCGTCCTCGTGGTCGTAGCCCAGAAGGTGCAGCGTCCCGTGCACGACCAGATGCGCCAGGTGGTCGGCGACGCTGCGCTGCTGGGCGACGGCCTCCCGACGCACCGTCTCCAGTGCCACGACGACGTCGCCCAGGAGCGCCTGCCACTGACCGGGCGCCCGTTCCGTCGATCCGCTGGGAAAGGAGAGGACGTTGGTGGGGCGGTCGAGCCCGCGATAGTCCCGATTGAGCCCGGTGATGAAGCCGTCATCGGCCAGGACCACGCTGACCTCGGACGGCCCGACGGCCTCGCAATCCAGAACGGCGGTGACCACACGCCGGCAGATGGCCTCGGGTTCGGTGACGGCGGCGAGCCATTCTTCGTTCGCCACCGCCACCTCGATAGTATGGCTACTGTCGCTGTCCATGTTCCGAAACGGCTGCGGCCCCGAGCTGGGGGGCAGGCGTCTCCTCGCTGTTGTAGGCGGGCTGTCGTGCCGCCGCCTCGTAGGCCTCGATGATCGCTCCGACGAGGGGGTGCCGGACGACGTCCTTGTTGTCGAACTTTACCACGCTCACCGCCTGCAGTCCGCTCAGCTTGCGCACCGCATCCGCGAGGCCCGACGGCATGCCGGGCGGCAGGTCCGTCTGGGTCGGATCGCCGGTGATGATCATACGGGAGTTCTCGCCCATGCGGGTGAGAAACATCTTCATCTGCGAGGGCGTGGTGTTCTGCGCCTCGTCCAGAATGATGTAGGAGTTGCTGAGAGTCCGACCGCGCATATAGGCGAGCGGGGCGATCTCGATCTGCCCCGCCTCGATCCGCTGCTGCAGCTTCCCTTCCGGCATCATGTCCTGCAGCGCATCGTAGAGCGGCCGCATGTAGGGATCGACCTTTTCCTTGAGGTCGCCGGGAAGAAAGCCGAGGCGCTCGCCCGCCTCGACCGCCGGGCGCGACAGGATGATGCGGTCGATCCGCCGCTGCTTGAGCAGGGCCACCGCCATGGCGACGGCGAGATAGGTCTTGCCGGTGCCCGCCGGACCCAGCGCGAAGACCAGATCGTATGCGTCGAGCGCGCGCAGATAGGCAGCCTGATTGGGCGAGCGGGCGGTGACGAGCTTGCGCTCGGTCCGGATGGCACCCTTGTCGCCGATCACGCCGCGCTCGGGGCCGTCGAGCACCATGCGCAGCGAGGCGTCGACCTCGTCGCGGCCGACGACACCGCCTCGCTTGAGCTGGCCGTAGAGATCCTCGAGCACCGCGGCGGCGACGCGAACCTCGCCCTCGCTCTCGCCTTGGATGAACACCTCATTGCCGCGCGTGACGATGCTCACCGGGAGCTTCTGCTCGATCCGGGCGAGGTTGAGATGGTGCTGACCGAACAGCACCGCGCAGGCCGCATTGTCGTCGAAGTGCATCCGATGGCTCGAGCCCCGAAGATCGGGGAGCGGTGCGAGGGTGCTCAGGCGGGTAACTCCCTTGGCTCGGGGGCCTCCGGCACGACCATGCCGGCGAGACTGTGGGAATGGCAGGCGGTGACGCGCACCTGGACGAGGTCGCCGATCGTCAGCCCGCCGGCGGCGACGTGGATCGCCTGGAGGTAGGGGCTGCGGCCGACCAACTGGCCCGGATGGCGGCCGGGACGCTCGAGCAGAACCGGCATGGTGCTGCCGACGCTGGCCGCGTTGAACTCGGCCGCCTGCCGTTCGAGCAGCTCCTGCAGCTCGCGC
>JBGAKU010000296.1:0-6268 GCA_044224255.1 Geminicoccaceae bacterium | reverse complement strand
GGCGGCCAGCGCCGGCGAGGCTCGGATCACCGAGCTCAAGCAGCAGGTGGCGGCGCTCGATGGTCTGCTTGCGGGTGCGAACGCCGAGCTGGCACGACTGCGCACCGCGCCCGCCACCCGGGCTGCCCCTGCCGCGGAAGCGGCAGCAGCCGTCACCGCCGAGAAGGTCGAGGAGGCGACCAGCCAGGCCCAGCCGGCGATCGCCTCGGTGGAGCCGGCGGCGGCAGCGCCGGTCGTGGCCCCGGCCGCGGCGTCGCCGCCGAAGCCACAGACGCTGACGATCACCTTCGACGTCAACAGCAGCTACCTGCCCGACGACCTCAACGGCCGGCTGCGGGCACTGGCCGGAAAGCTCGAGGCGGACCACAGCTATCAGGTCAGGCTGGTCGGCGCCGTCGGCAGCGGCGATGTCTCCGGCAGGCCCGCCGACGAGGCGCGCCGCTACAATCGCTGGCTCGCCGAGCGGCGCATCGAGCGGGTGGCCGACTATCTGCAGCGGACGGCCAGGGCTGCTGATCTGACGATCGAGCGCAGGTTCGCCGCCAACGACTCCTCGCGCCAGGTACAGGTCCAGGTGACCCCAGTGGTCGACTAGAGTGTGTTCGACTTGGCCGAACACACTCCAACATTCCTGGGGCCTATCGGCCTCTGGCCTACTTGAGGCAGAGCGTTTCCGCTCAGCGCGGAAACGCTCCAGCCCCGCCAGGCGGCTCGTGGCGCGACGGGCCGAGGCGGAGCCGAGGGTCATCGATCCGGCCGGTCAGCCGGGTGTCGCGACCACCTTGATCGTGCCGGTCATGTGCGGGTGCAGGCCGCAGAAATAGGCGATCTCGCCGGGCGTGGTCAGGGTCAGGCTGAAGCTGTCGTCGGTGTCGAGCGGCGGCGAGGCGAACGAGCCGTCGCCGGCGTCGATCAGATGCGGGATGTCGTCCCGGTTCACCCAGGTCACCGTCGTGCCCGCCGGCACGGTCAGCGCCGCGGGCGCGAAGGTGAAGTTGGCGATCGCAACGGTGACCGGTGCCGCCGCCAAGCCGGGCCCGGCGGTCAGGAGGCCCATGGCCACCGCCGCCAGCGGCAACAAGGCGCGCCTCATGACCGCACCAGCGGACGATCGACGATCGCCAGCTCCCCGGCCTGAGCGCTGAATTCGACACTGCAGGTGCCGAGCACCTGGCGGAGCCGCTCGGCCGGCACCTTCATGGGGCCGGGCGAGGCCGCCTCGCCCGGCTTCGGCTGCGGGAATGCGGTCGACATGGCGGTGTGGAAGGTGACCGCACCCTCGACCTTCTGCAGCACCTGATGGATGTGGCCGTTCAGGACCGTCACCGAGCCGAACCGCTTGAGATAGCCGAGCGCCTGCGCGGCATCGTCGGTCCCCCAGCCCCACTCGGGCCAGACCGTCCACAAGGGGATGTGGGCGAAGACGACGATCGGCGTGCTCGCCGACCGCCCGGCGAGATCCTGCTCGAGCCATTCGAGCTGCTCGTCGCCCAGCCGGCCCATGCCGCCGGGCCTGAGGTCGACGACGTTGACCAGCCCGACGAAGTGGACCCCGTCCTGATCGAAGCTGTGCCAGCCGGCGCCCAGGGTACCGCGGCCGTAGCGGTCGCGGTAGGAAGCGCCGCCGTCGACCAGCATGTCGTGCTCGCCCGGGACATAGAAGGTCTGCAGACGCGATTCGCCGATCAGCTGGTCGGCGAGGTCGAACTCCTCGGGCTTGGAGAGATGGCTGATGTCGCCCGTGTGGAGCAGGAAGGACGGCGGGCGCGGCAAGGCGCGGATCTGATCGATCGCCGCCTTGAGCGTGCCCGGCACGTCGGTGTTGGCATCCTTGTTGAAGCCGATGTGGCTGTCGCTGATCTGCGCGAAGCTCAGGCCGGCGAGATCCGCGGCCTGAGCCTCCTCGATCCGCAGCGAGCGCGGCACGCCGCCGGCGAAGCTCCAGACCACGCCGGTGCCGACCCAGGCCATGCAGTGCAGCAGGCGGCGGCGGTCGATCCTGATATCCATCTCGGTCTCCTCACTTTAGCCGCCTCGCGGGCGGCAAGCACAGTACCGCGCTCGGCGGCGGCCTATTCCCGCCGCCCGTCGTTCACAGCAGCTCGGCGTCGGCGCGAGCGGAAAGCCGGGTCAGAGCAATGGGATAGCCGATGAGACCGCTGCCCGGCCGGTCGCTGCCGAGCGCGTAGCCCCGGGCGTCGGGCGCAGCCGGCAAGGCGGGCAGATGGTCGGGCGTCACGACCGGCTGGACGGCGAGCCCGGCCAGGAGCGCCCTGATCGAGGCCGGCGAAATCGGCTTGCCACCGGTGCCGCAGGCATAGCCGACGAGAGCCTGGTCGGCGCGACCCGGCCAGTCGCCCGCGAAGGCGAAGCAGCCGGCGAGCGCGACCGGCCGATAGGAGAGCGCACCTTCGGGTCGCTGGATCCGCGCTGCCTCACCCGGAACCGCGTTGCTGCCCGCGAGGCGGCGGAACAGCGCCGGGATGCCGGCTGGATCGAAGCGGCCGGCGAGCGCGTGGTCGGGCAAGTCGGAGGTGAGGTAGAGATACTCGACCTGCCAGCCATCGCCGGCTGCGCGGCCATATTCCTCGATCTCGCTGCCGTCGTCGAAGCGCACGGAGCGCTGCATCGCAGCACCGCCGGCAAAGGTCAGCCGCTCCTCGCCCGCTGGCACCCAGCCCGGGACTGATGTCGGGGCGACCTCACCCGTGCATCCGGCGAGCGCCGCCAGCAGCGCCAGCCAGGCCGGCGCGCGATGATCCATGGCCATGTCGTTCGCAGCCTCGTTGTGGGGGACGAGGCCGACTACCGGCAGGATGCGGCGATTATTCCGCCGCGGGCGGGAATATCGGGTCCGGGGGCGTGGTAAGGCTCGTGTCCGAGGATGGAGTCGAGCGCTTGCCGGAAGCCGCTGACCGCGCGCGTTTCGAGACGGCCGTGCTGCCGCATCTCGATTCGGCCTACAATCTGGCGCGCTGGCTCTGCCGCGATCCCGACGAGGCGCAGGACATCGTGCAGGAGGCGACCTTGCGGGCGTTGCGCTTCTTCGCCAGCTACCGCGGCGACGACGCGCGGCCCTGGTATCTCAAGATCGTGCGCAACACCTTCCTCTCCGGGCACGGCCGGCGCGGTGCGGGCGTGGTCGTGCCGTTCAGCGCGGTCGAGGCCGAGGACGGCCCGTCCCTGCTCGATCAGGTGCCGGCACCCGACCCGGACCCGGAGGCGGCCATGGCCGTCCTGCAGGACCGCGAGGCGATGGACCGGATGATCGCCCGGCTGCCGGCCGAATTCCGCGAGGTGCTGGTGCTGCGCGAGCTCGAGGAGCTGTCCTATCGCGACATCGCGGAGGTGGTGCAGATCCCGATCGGCACGGTGATGTCACGCCTGTCCCGGGCGAGGCGGCAGCTCCTGTGCTGGGCCCGCGAGGGCGGGATGGCGGAGGCCGGCCATGAGCTGTGAGGAGATGCGCGAGCTGCTTGGCCCAGCGCTCGACGGCGAGCTCGACGCCGCGCACATGGCCCAGCTTGAGCGCCATCTCGCCGCCTGCCCGAGCTGCGCCGCGGAGCGCCGGGCGCTGGCGCGGCTGAGCGGGGCGGTGCGCGGCGCCAGCTACCATCGGCTCGCCCCGCAGGGCCGGGCGGCGATCCTGCGGGCGCTGGAGGCGGAAACCGGGCCGCAGCGGCCGCCGCTGGCACGGGCGAGACTGCCGCGGCGGGCCGCCCTGGCCGCATCCGTGGCCCTGGGGCTCGGGCTCAGCGGCAGCATGGGCTATTGGCTCGGGCAGTCGCGGCGGGACGACGCCCTTGACCGGATCGTCGGGGCGCATGTCCGGGCGCTGCAGCCGGGCCATGCGATCGACGTGGTCTCGGCCGACGGCCACACGGTCAAGCCCTGGTTCGACGGCAAGGTCGACTTCTCACCGCCGGTCAAGGATCTGGGCGAGCAGGGCTTTGCCCTGATCGGCGGCCGGCTCGACTATGTCGGCGGCCGGGTGGCCGCGGTGATCGTCTATCGCCGCCGCCAGCATCAGATCGACCTGTTCGTCTGGCCCGCCCCGGCCGGGGGCGAGGGCGAGATCATGGGCACGATCGACGGCTACCATGCGCGGCACTGGGTCCAGGACGGCTTCGCGTTCTGGGCCGTGTCCGACCTCAACGATTCCGAGCTGGACGAGTTCGTCCGCCGCTGGCGCGCCGCCTGATCCCGGAGGTCAACGCCCGATCGCCGCGAGGCACTCGTGGACGGCCGACCAGTCGCTGGCCGGTGCCACCGCAGCGACATAGCCGTCGGGACGCACCAGCCAGACCCCAGCCTCGTCCGCTGGGGCGCGGATGGTCGGTTCCAGCAATGCGGCGTACTGGTGCAAGACCGCCTGCGCCTGCGCACCGTCCCGCGCAAGCAGCGCGAAGCGCGGGCGGTCGCCGGCACCGAAGGGTCGGCCTGCTATGATCCGCTGCCCCGGCCGGGGACCGGAGAGACCGCCGGCCGAGCCCCGGTTGAGCGGGCTGTCCGGATAGCCGATGGCGATCTCGGACAGCCGCTCGGCGATGGCGTGGCGCACGCCCGCGAGCCCAAGCAGTCGATGGGCCACGAAGTTCCGCAGGTGCTGGGCGAGCTGGTTCCTGAGCGTGGCGACGCGGGTCAGCCGCCCGGATTCGGCGAGCACCTGCGCTGCGACCGCGGAGCGCTCGGCGTTGTAGCTGTCGAGCAGATCCGGGTCGGCGAGCCCCTCCTCCACCAGCGCCAGCTTCCAGGCGAGGTTGATGGCGTCCTGCATGCCCGTGTTCATGCCCTGACCGCCGGCGGGGCTGTGGATGTGGGCGGCGTCGCCGGCGAGGAAGACGCGGCCGGCGCGATAGTCCTCGACCTTGCGCTCGTTCACGCCGAAGCCCGACAGCCAGACGGGCTCGGACAGCGTCACCCCGCCCGGCCCGCGCCGATCGACCAGCGCCTGGACCTCCGCGAATGCGGGCTCGTGTCGAGCGGTGGTGCCGATGTCAGCGACGATGCGGTAGCGCCCCTGCCCGAGCGGGAAGAACACCAGCAGCCCGTCGCGGTGCCAGAAGACCGCGAGCTCGGTCGCGGCGACCTCCAGGCCCGCGACCTGGACGTCGGCGAGGATGAAGTTCGTGGCCAGCGTTTCGCCGACGAACGGCTTGGCCAAGGTCTGCCGGACCAGCGAATGCGCGCCGTCGCAGCCGGTGAGCCAACCCGCCTCGACGGTCTCGGCACGGCCGTCGGCGTGGCGGAGGGTGCACGAGACGCCTTCGCCATGATCCGAGAAGCCGGTCAGCTCGACCCGGCGCTCGACCGTCACGCCCAGTCCTCGAAGATGCGCCTCGAGCAGCCGCTCGCTGTCCGATTGCGGGACCAGCACCACCCCTGGGAAGGTGGACTCCACTTGGTCGAGCGCCACGCGGGCGACCAGCTCCCTGCCCGCCAGGATCGTCACGGCCGAGGCCTTCAACCCCGTCGCGACGAAGGCATCGGCGCAGCCCGCCCGGTCGAGCAGCTCCAGCGTCCGTGCCCAGACGGCGAGCGCCTTGGACCTGTCGCTGTGCGGGCGGCGGCCTTGTCGACGATCCGCACCGGCACGCGATACCGCGCCAGCTCCGCCGCCATGGTGAGACCGACGGGGCCGGCGCCGACGACGAGAACGGACCTGGTCACGTCAATGCCCCTAGGCGGGGGGCACCGGGCGAGGCCGACGCTCGTCGTCGATCGCGACGAAGGTGAACATGGCCTCGGTCACCTGGGTCCGCTCCTCGTCGTGACGCGGGCGGCGCCAGGCCGAGACCCTGAGCCTGATCGAGGTGCGGCCGACCGAGAGGATCTCGGCATGCACCGTCACCTCGTCGCCGACATGGACCGGCTTGAGGAAGGTGAAGCCGTCGACCGCGATCGTGGCGCAGCGTCCCCGCGCCCGACGCGCCGCCACGTTGCCGGCGGCGAGGTCCATCTGCGCCATCAGCCAGCCGCCGAAGATGTCGCCGGCCGGGTTGGTGTCGGCCGGCATGGCGATGGTCCGGATCGCAGGCTCGCCCGTCGGTAGCTGCATGCCCATCACTCCGCCTCAGCCCGCATCCTGCCGCCGCCACTGTCGCATGAGGATGGGGGTGAGGAGGAGGGCGAGGGCGATGGCGAGGAGGAGGAGGGAGATGGGGTGGGTGAAGAAGACGGTGGGGTCGCCCTGGCTGATCGAGAGGGCGCGGCGGAACTGCTGCTCGGCGAGCGGGCCCAGGATCAGGCCGACCACGCAGGGGGCGAC
>JBGAKU010000295.1:0-6308 GCA_044224255.1 Geminicoccaceae bacterium | reverse complement strand
CCTCCAGCTCGCGCAGGGTATGCAGAAGGTCGAGCGTGCTGCGCCCCATGAAGGCCAGATGCCATGGCGCGCCCGCCTCGCGAGAGAATGCACCACGACAGGCCGGGTCATAGGGGGTCCAGCTCGACGATCGTCGACCCGGCAGGCCCATCAGGCCCTGATCGAACCACACTCTCTTGTGATCGTCGTTACAGAAGCGTGAGGCGCACCCTAGTACCTGATTAATGCAGAAGATCAGGGAAGGACGCCATCAATGTCGCACATGATTGCCGTGCTTGCCGTCGGGCTCAGCTGCACTGCAGGGTCAGCGCTCGCCGCCGGCCCCTACTACGCCCCACTTCCCGAAGCTTTCGAGGACGAGGTCGTCGGCGACGGTCACTGTGTCAAGTTCGTCCAGGTCGCCGCCGCCGCTCCCCGCACCGCCGAGTGGCGGCCAGGCACGAAGGTTCGCGGCAACCCCGACATGGTTCCAGGCACCGCCATCGCCACGTTCGAGGCGGACGGCATCTACACCAGCCAAAGCGGCAACCACGCCGCGATCTATGTCGACCAAGACGAGACCGGCATCTGGGTGTACGACCAGTGGCGCGGCCAGCCCGTGCATTTCCGGCTGATCCGTTTCACGGGCGGCAAGGGCGCAGAGCAGGGCAGCAAGAGCAACGATGGCGATCTCTACGTCGTCATCCAGTAACGTGGATGCCTTCTGGACGGATCGACCGCTCGGTTGATGGTCGTCGGCTCATCACGGCGGGATCTGCTCACGCGCATCGCCGTTGAGATCGGCGCCAACCCCGGCGCTGCCCACGGGCAGGGCCGAGATTGCCACCGGGCCGGCTCAGCTTTCCCAGCAGACCGGACCGACGCCCTTGTAGTTGGGCTTGCAGAGCGGGTAGCAGAGCGCCCCATCCTTCTCCTGGCCCACCGGACAGTCGTGGAGCGGTATGCCGGCCGTACGCCCGTAGCTGCCTTTCGTGCAGGACACGCCCGCGTCGGCCATGCTGGCGGGACAATCCGGGCTGCACACGCAGCAGCCCACGGCATGGAACCCGGCGCGGCATCTCGGGTACACGATGGCACCGGACTTCTCGCAATGGCCCTGCCCCTGGGCCGCCTCGCATCGGCGGAACATCCCGCCGTCGTTCAGGTCGTCGCCGAACTGCCAGGCATAGCCGGCGCCACGGCCATAGGGCTCGGGCTTGGCGCAGAATGCGCCATCGTCCCGGTAGCCGGCAGGACAGGCCTGCCAGCAGACCGGCCCGACCCCGGCATAGCCATCCTTGCACTTGGGGTAGCAGAGGGCCCCGTTCTGCTCCTCGTCGGGCCCGCAGACCATGGCGACCCCAACCCCTCGCCCGTAGCTGTCCCTGAACAGACCGAGCATGCGGGCCACTTGCCCATAGGCAAGATAGCCGGCATAACCAGCCCCGGTCAGCAGGATCAAAACCAAAATCATGATGACGCTTTTGTAGATCCGCTCGAGACCGGTGTAGAGTTGCGCCAGCCTTCTGAACATGATCCAATCCTCGAGAATATGGGAGCGGTTCTCCGACGAATCCGCCGGCTAGTGCCCGCAAGGCATCTGCACGATCCATTCACCTGTCTGGCTGGTGCAAATGTGCTTTGATCCGAATAAAAAGTGACTTTCCTCGTCACTATGAGCATTGGCCGAGGTTTCGCTTCGACTGATCTGACTTTCAATATTGTGGTTGGTTGCACCGAATGCTCGCTTGATTTCAGCCATGCCGTTGTTGGCGGCAGGGTGCCATTTGGCCATGGGCGATCCTCCTGTCGGTTTTCCCGGCGCAACACTGCAGGTGTCGCGCAGAAATTCGGGCTCAGCTCAGCGCTGTCATGGCGCACGCCGCGATCGGCGGCCGAACGACCGCGGGGCACGACGCGAACGGGGGATACCCTGCTGCCAAGGGCCACTCCCCGCGGCTATGGGGTCCGCGGGGCGCGACCTCGGTATCATCCGTTCCAGCGGCACCACGGGCTTGTGCGCCATGATGGAAGCCTGAGCCGGGCTCCCGCGCCCTACGCGATGATCTGGTTTTCCCCCACCCTTGCTCGTGGTCGTTTCGGGCGTCTGTCCCGACATCCCCGGATGCACTCGTCTCCCCTGCACGAGCGTGCTCCTCCTCCGAGCCCCGGTCAATCTGAGCGTTCGCCTCGGCGGATTTTGGTGCCCGTTCGAGAATGGCCGGGGATGCATGGCTCGCCGGCGCGGCAAGGCGC
This sequence comes from Geminicoccaceae bacterium, assembly GCA_044224255.1. Classification (GTDB taxonomy): domain Bacteria; phylum Pseudomonadota; class Alphaproteobacteria; order Geminicoccales; family Geminicoccaceae; genus Benzoatithermus. Next base: position 4,073 of record JBGAKU010000295.1, on the reverse strand, counting down.
CCATGCCGAGATGGATCATGGCCTCGGATACCGAGGACCCTGCCAGGGGCGCGGGCGGGGCGGTTCGATAAATCCGATCAATCGATGATGCCGTCACGGCGATGAACGAAGGCTGCCACCAGGGCTAGACCCCATGTCCCTTTGGGAGATTGGGGTAGCTCGTCTCTGATCATGTCGCTGGACGAGGGGTGCGCCGGGTTGGCCGGTGCCGAGCCTCCGGCCTGGGAGACGAGCCATGGACGAGAATAGAACCGTGTGCATCGGCCTGGATACGCACAAGGCGAAGATCGCGGTGGCGGTGGCCGAGCCTGGACGTTTGGGCGAGGTGCGCTTCCAGGGCGAGATCGCCAACACGCCCGATGCCGTGCGGCGCCTGATCGAGCGGCTCGGCGCCAAGCATGGCAAGCTGGACGTGGTCTACGAGGCCGGTCCCTGTGGCTATGGCCTGCATCGGCAGATCACCGCACTGGGCCAAGCCTGCACGGTGGTGGCGCCCTCGCTGGTGCCGGTGCGGGCCGGCAACCGGGTGAAGACTAACCGCCGCGACGCGGTCGCGCTGGCGCGGCTGCATCGCGCCGGCGAGCTGACGGCGGTCTGGATTCCCGATCCCGCGCACGAGGCCATGCGGGATCTGATCCGGGTGCGGACGGCCGCCATGGAGGCGGTGCGACGGGCACGCCAGCAGCTCCATGGCTTCCTCTTGCGCCACGATCGGGTGTTCACGGGCCGCAAGGCCTGGTCGCCAGCCCATCGGCGCTGGCTCGCCGGGCTCCGCTTCGCCCATCCTGCCCAGCAGATCGTGCTTCAGGAGCAGATCGATGCCATCGCCGAGGCCGAGCGCCGCCGCGACCGTCTAGACGAGCAGATCAGGGAGCTGGTGCTGGACTGGCCAATGGCGCCGGTCGTCACCGCCCTGCAGGCGATGCGCGGCATCGCCTTCCTCTCGGCGGTGGTGCTGGTGGCTGAGATCGGCGACTTCCGCCGCTTCGCCAGCCCTCCCCAGCTGATGGCCTGGCTGGGCCTGGTGCCGTCGGAGCATTCGAGCGGCTCCAAGGTCGAGCGCGGCGGGATCACCAAGGCCGGCAACGGCCGGGCACGCCGGGTGCTGGTCGAGGGCGCCTGGAGCTACCGCTTCCCGGCGCGCGTAACGAGCCTGATCCAGGCCCGGCTGGAAGGGGTGCCCGACGCCGTGCGGACGATCGCCTGGAAAGCGCAGCTCCGGCTGTGTGCTCGGTTCCGGCGCCTGGTGGCGACGGGCAAGAACGCCAACCTGGTCACGACCGCGGTCGCCCGCGAGATGGCGGCCTTCGCCTGGGCTATCGCGTGCCAAGTCCAGCCCATGGGTGCCGCCACCTGCGCCGATCATGGTCCGAGATGACGAGCAAGGAGAACGACACCACCCACCCTTGAACAGGGTCGCGCATGGCTGGGGGCAGTGCACGGAGGGGAACCCTCGTAGTCCACTATGTGACCGACCACCGACGTCCGCTCCTAGAGCGAGGCAGCCCCGAGACGAAACAAGGTCCTGCGGTAGCCAACCCGCGTATCAGAGTTTGATCGACCGTCGTCTTCAGCACCGTCCCCTGCCATGCGCGACCTTCTGCCCAAGTACTAGCTACCGAGCTGATCGGGAGACGAGCGCTCATGCCTTACGCTCTGGAAACGGGACATGAGAGTGCACTGACGCATTCATTTGATCCAGCTTGGCGATGATGCTGGCGGGCGTAGCGGTCCAGACGAAGGGCTTGGGATCGGCATTGTGCTCGGCGAGATAGCGGTTGATGGTGGCCTGGAGGTCGACGATCGAGCTGAAGGCGCCGCGCCGGATGCGCCGGCGGGTCAGCGCCGAGAAGAAGGTCTCGACCGCGTTCAGCCAGGAGCCGGAGGTGGGCGTGAAGTGGAAGGTCCAGCGCGGGTGCCGCTCGAGCCAAGCCAAGACCTTCGGATGCCTGTGGCTGCCATAATCGTCCAGAATACAGTGGACGGGCTTGCCGGCCGGCACGGCGGCCTCGACCGTGTTCAGGAAGCGCAGGAACTCCTGATGACGGTGGCGCGCCATGCAGCGACCGATGACGGTACCGTCGAGCAGGTTCAGGGCGGCAAAGAGCGTGGTGGTACCGTGGCGGATATGGTCGTGCGTCATCGTTCCGGCCTTGCCCGGCTCGAGGGGGAGGCCGGGCTGCGTGCGGTCAAGGGCGCAGATCTGGTTGATCCGCTTCGCGGCTCAACTCTCGTCCACCGACGGCACCACCGCGTGGCGCGGCGGCGCCATGTAGAGGCCGACGATGGCGTCCAGCTTGCCGGCAAAGTCGGGATCACGGCTGCGCTCGAAGGTGCGCAGCCGGTGCGGCTGCAGCTTGTGCGCGGCCCCGATCCGTTGCACCGAGCGCAGCGAGATCCCAGCCGCCCCGGCCATCGTCCGGCCGGTCCAGTGGGTGGCCTCGCCCGGCGGCGCGCCACAGGTCAGGTGTAGAAGTTTCCACTCGATCTGACGGTCAGTCGGATCCGGCCGTTGGTGATCAGGCCGACGCGGTGGCGAGGACCTGGTCGCCGATCTGCTTTTCCCGGGCGATGGGTGCGGCGTCAAGGAAGGTCTGCATCGGGGTCTTGCCGTAGCAGTAGCGGCCCTGGTGGGTGCGGACCTCGTTGTACTCGGTCAGCCAGGCGTCGAGGTCCGTTTGCAGCTCGTCGATGGTGGTATAGATCCTTTTCCGGAAAGCTATCCGGTAGAACTCGTCGAGCATGGTCTTGTGGAAGCGCTCGACAATGCCATTGGTCTGCGGGCTTTTGGTCTTGGTTCGGCTGTGGTCGATGTTCTCGACGGCGAGATAGAGCTCGTACTCGTGGCGGTCGTGGGTGCCGCAATATTCGGTGCCTCGGTCGGTCAGGATCCGCTGCAGCACGACGCCGTGCTCGTCGTAGAACGGGATCACGCGGTCGTTGAGCAGATCGGCGGCGGTGAGCGGGGTCTTGCGGTCGTAGAGCTTGGCCATGCCGATCTTGGCGTAGGTGTCGATGAAGGTCTGCTGATAGACGCGGCCTACCCCCTTCAAGGTGCCGACATAGAACGTGTCCTGGGCCCCGCAGTAACCCGGGCATTCGCTCTCGAACTCGCCATGGGCCTCCTTGTCCGCCTTCGCCTTCTCCAGGGCGGCGAGCTGGCTCTCGGTGAGGATCAGCCGCTCCTGCGCCATCTTGGCCTCGAGCGCCTTGAGGCGGTGCTTCATCGTCGCCAGGTCGTGGCGCAGCCAGATGCAGCGCACCCCGAACGGCGAGACGGTGACGCCGCGCTTGAGCAGCTCGTTGGCGACCCGGGCCTGACCCCAGGCCGGCTGGTCGATGGCGAGGGCTACGACCGCCTCTTCGACCGCCGGGTCGACCCGGTTCTTCAAGATCGGCTTGCGCCGCGACAGCTCCTGCAGCGCCAACTCGCCGCCTTTGTCGTACAGTTCCTTGAAGCGGTAGAAGCTGTCCCGGCTGTAGCCCAGCATCTTGCAGGCCTGGGAGACGTTGCCGAGCTGTTTGGCCAGCTCGAGCACGCCCAGCTTGGCGCGGATGATCTTCTGGTCCTTGGTCATGGTCGATGTCCTCGTGGCACGCCGCGGCAGGGGCTGCGCAACCCCGACCAGCTCCACCCCTGCCGCGGCTCCCGTCGAGCCTCAGCAAACACCGCCCGTCAGATTAAGTCTAAACTTTTACAGCGAACCACCCGGCTCGAGGCTGTCGTCCACCCCCTTGCGATCGCGCTCGGCGGCCGACCGGCCGCCCGCCTGGCGCGGCGACTGATGCTGCCGGTGGGCAAGGACACTCTTTTACGTGTCGTGCGACGGCGCGGCAGCTCACGTCCGGTTCCTCCCACGGTGGTCGGGATCGACGACTGGGCCTGGCGGCGCAACCGGCGCTACGGGACCATCATCTGCGACCTGGAGCGACGCAGGACCATTGCCCTGCTACCTGATCGTGAGCCGGCGACGGCGCAGGAGTGGTTGTCGGGCCAGAGGCAGATCGGCGTCGTGGCGCGCGATCGCGGAGGCAGCTATGCCCTGGCGGCGGCCAAAGCCTTGCCCCATGTC
>JBGAKU010000294.1:0-7089 GCA_044224255.1 Geminicoccaceae bacterium | reverse complement strand
GGATGGCCCTGGTTGACCTGGACTATTCCGTCCATCGGCCGGGGTGCCAGCCAGTCAGGAGACGACTCCCAGATGGTGCGGCGGTCCTGGGCGCGCTTGAGCGCGAGTTCGGGCTGTCGTTGACGGATGGCGAGCGCAGCGCGCTGAGCGCCCGCCTCGATGCGCTGGCACAGCGGCCCGGTTGACGCCATATTGGAGGCGGCCCCATCACGGAGACAGGGTATGTCAGGTCCGATCAAGCCGCCGGTTGGTTCGCCAAGGCCGGTCTGACTCGCGTCACTGCCGGCGGCGTGCGGCCATGGCGCGGCGGTATCGGCGCCGATCGGCCGACCACCACGCCATGTTCGCCCAGGCCAGCAGCCTGAGTTCCGCCTCGGCATCGCGCGCGCGGGCCACCGCGGCGTCGAATAGGTCCGCGTAGGCCTCCAGAATCTCCATGCGCTGCTCGACCGGTCGGTCCAGAAACACCGGCTGCATGAGCGTATCGAGGAACTGGTTGATCTCCGCGTCCAGCGTGTAGAACTTGACGACCGCCTTGAGCACCTCGCTCGGCATGGCGACGAGATCGGTCCGCAGCGTCTCGAAGGTCTGTTGCGAGCGGCGGTTGGCGAGGATGAAGAACTGCCGCTCCGGCTCGGCGCGCATCCGTTCCGCGAGCTCCCCATAGCCCGGGATGAACCGCTCCAGATTTTCCCGGGTCAGCTCGATCTCGGTCCGCAGCGCGACGGCGGCCCGACGCAGCCGCCGGCGCTGCTCGGCGCGCGCGGTCAGGCTCGCCGCGGCCTGGCTCAAGACCCAGACCAGGACCGCCGAGCCGAGCAGGCTCTCGGGATGCTCTATCAGCCAAGCGAGTACGGATTGCAAATGCAACGCCGACAGCTAAATGCGGGGTGGCGGAACCGTCCGCCACTTTGAGGTTCGCGCCAACTGAGGGGCGCAAGAACTGTTGAAGGCTACCACTAGTGTTTCTTAGTTCCAGGCGTGCTGCGCCAGCTCGTGGTTCTGGAGATCAATGGAATTTGCTCGGCGTGGGCGCAATACGCAGACTTTCTACAGGTATTGCTCGGCTAGATAGGCCTCGATCGCGACACGCTTGCTGTAGGGCGTACGAAACGTCAATAGGGTGGTCGTTGGCGTCTCGAACGCGGACAACCTCGCAGATCCGTCCAGCTTGTGCCGTCATCCCAATACGTCCCATCATCGAATGCGGCCTCATCACCTGTATGGACATCGCCAAGTGTCGGAAGCCACCTTCCCTTGTTGCCCGGCCTAGTCGGATCTAGCCAGAAGTGCTTTGCGAGTACGGCAAGGTCTCTGATCAGCTGAAAATGTGGACTTAGTATTACTAAGTCATGAAATACGGATGCGATGCGTATTTTCCGATTTGTGAAATGCTCAACGCAGTCGCAAAAATGATATAGTATGACTGATGCCAAATAGGCCCGACGAATGTCCGTGGGTTCGCTATCATACTCGCGCAAGGTGGGCAGTACGAAATCGCGATAGTAATCTGAGGGGCGCATTTTAGTATGTTTATGCTGCCAGACCTTTGGCCAGAAATGTGCTCATCCGGCGCGAGAAGGCGCCGGGGTCGGGGATCGGCTCGCCCTCGACGATGCGCGCCTGGTCGAGCAGCAGCCGGGCCAGCTCGTCGAACTGGAGGCCGCCGGCATCGTCGACGGCCATCGCTGCCATGCGGCGGGTCAGCTCGTGCTGGCCGTTGATCTCCAGCACCCGCTTGGAGAGCTTGTCGAGCTGGCTGTGCTGCTTGAGGAAGCGCTCGAGCCGCAGGTCCATGCCCTGGTCGTCGGCGACCAGGCACACCGCGCTGTCGCGCAGGCGCTTGGAGGCGCGCACGTCGCCCACCTCGTCGCCGAGCGAGGCCTTGAGCCGTGCTATCAGCCGTTTGAGGTCGGTGTCGTCGAGCGCCTCCTCGGGCTTGGGCTCGGTCTCGCCCTTGACGCCGGAAAGGTCGATGTCGCCGCGGGTCAGCGAGCGGAAGTCGTGATTCTGGAAGCTCCTGACCTCCTGCAGCCAGAACTCGTCGACCGGGTCGTCGAGCAGCAGGACCTCGACCCCCTTGGCCACCGCCTGCTCGAGCTGCGGGCTGGTGCGCAGGGCGGTGTGGCTCTCGCCGCTGATGTAGAGGATGGCGTCCTGGCCCTCCTTCATCCGGGCGACATAGTCGGCGAGGCTGGTCCAGCCCGTGCCGTGCGTGCTGCGGAAGCGGGCGAGCTCGAGCAGCTTCGGCCGATTGTCGGCGTCCTCGTAGAGGCCCTCCTTGAGCACCGCCCCGAACTCGCCCCACCAGCTCTCGTAGCTCTCGCCCTTGGGCGCCTCCTCGCCCTCGGCCACGGGCTTGGCCTTGACGGCCAGCTCGTCGAGCAGGCGGCGCACGATCGCCTTGCGCATCCGCGCCACGACGGCACCGTGCTGCAAGGTCTCGCGGCTGACGTTGAGCTGCAGGTCCTCGCTGTCGACGATGCCCGAGACGAAGCGCAGATAGCGCGGCATCAGGCTGTCGAGCTCGTCGGTGATGAAGACGCGGCGGACATAGAGCTTCACGCCGTGGCGGCGCTTCGGGTCGTAGAGGTCGAACGGCTTCTGGGTCGGGACGAACAGGAGGGCCGTGTAGCTCAGCGTGCCCTCGGCGGTGAAATGCACCCGCGCGAACGGGTCGTCGAAGGCGTGTGCTACGTGGTGGTAGAATTCCTTGTACTGCTCGTCGGTGATCTCGGCCTTGGGCCGGGTCCAGATGGCGCTCGCCTCGTTGATCTGCTGCGGCTCGCCGAGATTGGTCTTGGTGTCGCCGGCCTTGGGGCGGTGCTCCAGGATGATCGGGATACCGATATGGTCGGAATAGGTCCGCACGATCTGGCGGATCTTCCAGGAATCGAGGAACTCCTTGGCCTCGTCCTTGAGATGCAGCGTGACCGAGGTGCCGCGCGGCAGCGGCGTGTCGGCCTCGCGGATCGAGTAGCCGTTGCGGCCGTCCGAGGCCCAGAGCCAGCCCTGCTCCTCGCCGGCCCGACGGCTCTGCACGACGACTTTGTCCGCGACCATGAACACCGAGTAGAAGCCGACGCCGAACTGGCCGATCAGCTTGAGGTCGTGGTCCCGCTCGCCCGAGAGCTGCTCGAGGAAGCGGCCGGTGCCCGAGCGCGCGATCGTGCCCAGATTCTCGACCAGATCCTCGCGGCTCATGCCGATGCCATTGTCGCTGACCGTGAGCAGGCCCTCGGCCTCGTCGGCGAGAAGGCGGATCTTCAGCTCGGGATCATCGCCCAGGAGCTCGGGCTGGCTCAGGGACTGGTAGCGGAGCTTGTCGCAGGCGTCGGACGCGTTGCTGACCAGCTCGCGCAGGAAGATCTCGCGCTCCTTGTAGAGCGAGTTGATGACCAGATCGAGCACACGGCTGACATCGGCCTCGAACGGCTGCACGGTCTCGGTCATGGTGATCGTGAAGTCCTTGCTCTGGAATTGCGGCCCCGGATGCGCGGGGATTTGGGGATTGCTGCGCTAGCGTTCAACGGGGCCTGGAGGCGTGCTAGACTGAGCGGGTCAGACAGGGGCCGGAGATGGGTGAGCCAGCGTCACGGGCGATGAGCGCCGACGAGTTCATGTCTTGGGACGATGGGTCCGACACGCGGTACGAGCTGGTGGGAGGCGTGGTCGTGGCCATGGCTCCGCCCACCTATGTGCACGGCATTGTCGTTGGCAATGCCTATGCCGCGATTCGGACGGCGCTGGAGGGGCGGGCGCCCTGCCAAGCCGCGGTCGAGGCCGGCATCCGGCTGGATGAGGCGAACCACTACAAGGCCGATGTGGCGGCAAGCTGCGCAGATCCTGTCGGGGCCCTGTATGTGCCCGACCCGTTCCTGATCGTGGAGGTGCTCTCCGAGAGCACCTGGCGGGACGACATTGGCTCCAAGCTGCGAAGCTACATCGAGCTTCCCTCCGTGCGCGAGATCTGGCTCGTCGACAGCCGTGAGCGCTGGGTGCAGGTGTGGCGCCGCGCCGAGGAATCCTGGATCGTGACGTTGCCGCTGCGTGGCGCAGCCAGTTTCGCGAGCGAGGCTTTGGCCGAACGGATCGAGCTCGACGCTCTCTACCGCAACACCGGCCTCTGATTCCTCAGCGCGGCTTGACCATCTCCGCCCCCACCGCGTTGACCAAGGGCTCACCCCGCTCGAACGCCGTGATGTTGGTGAGCGTGATGCCGGCGATGGCGGTCATGGCCTCGTGAGTAAAGAAGGCCTGGTGGCCGGTGACCAGCACGTTGGGGAAGGTGAGCAGGCGCTGGAACGCGTCGTCCTGGATGATCTCGTTGGACAGGTCCTCGAAGAACAGGTCGGCCTCCTGTTCGTAGACGTCGATGGCGAGGTAGCCGATCTGCCCCGACTTCAGCCCGTCGATCACCGCGTCCAGATCGACCAAGGCACCGCGGCTGGTGTTGACCAGCATCACGCCGGGCTTGGCCAAGGCGATCGAGCGGGCATTGACGATGTGACGGGTCTCCGGCGTCAGCGGGCAGTGGAGGGTGACAATGTCGGAGCGCGCCGCGAGCTCGCCGGGCTCGACATAGGCGACCCCGATGGCCTGGAGCTCGGAATCGGGGAAGAGGTCATAGGCGAGCACCTCGCAGCCGAAGCCGAGTCGCATGGTGCGCGCGACCAGGGCCCCGATCTTGCCGGTGCCGATCACGCCCACCGTCTTGCCGATCAGGTCGAAGCCCATCAGGCCGTCGAGCGCGAAGTTGTTCTCGCGGGTGCGGTTGTAGGCGCGGTGGATCTGGCGGTTCAGGGTCAGGATCAGCCCGACGGTGAACTCCGCCACCGCGTGGGGCGAGTAGGCCGGCACCCGCACCACCGCGATGCCCAGCCGTGCGGCCGCCGCGAGATCGACATGGTTGAAGCCCGCGCAGCGTAGGGCAACGAGGCGCGTGCCACCCGCGGCCAGGGCGGTGAGCACACTCTCGTCGCAGACGTCGTTCACGAATAGGCACACTGCCGGATAGCCCTGGGCGAGCTGCGCCGTCTCCCGCTCCAGCCGCGGCTCGAAATAGTGGATCGCGTGGCCGCATGACGCGTCCTCGGCCTCGAAGCTGCGCCGGTCGTAGGGCTTGCTGCTGAACATCGCGACGCGCATGGCTGCTCCTGGGCTCAGTGGCTCGGGGGAAGCAGGCGGAGGAACCGGACCGGTGCTGCCACCCCGCGCAGCATGGCTTCCTCCTCCCGCCGGGGCTGATCCTGGACGACCGCAGCCGCCCCCGGCTGACGAGCGAGCGGCAGCGAGAGGACGATGTCGCCGCCGCGGCTCTCGCCCTGCAGCCGCGCGGCGAGGTTCACCGTCTGGTCGAAATAGTCGAGCCTGTCGTTGAGGGTCACCGCGATGCAGGGCCCCTCGTGCAGGCCCAGCTTCAGCAGCACGGGCGTGGCGTTGCGCGCGTTGAACTCGCGGACCCGCGTCTGCATCGCCAGCGCTGCCCGCAGCGCCTGCACGGGGTCGTGGAACGCCGCCATCACCGCATCGCCGATGGTCTTGACCACCGCCCCGTCATGCTCGCGCACGATCGCGGCGAGATAGGCGAAATGGGCACGGACCAGACGATAGGCGGCGGCGTCGCCCACCGCCTCGTAGAGGGCCGTGCTGCCCTTCAGATCGCTGAACAGCAGGGCCACCCGGCCGATCGAGACCTCGTCGCCGGGCCGCAGCACCTCCGCCGAGCAGAGATCCCGGAACGCCTGATAGGTGGTCGCGCGGTCGGCCGTCAGGGCATCGGCGGCCCAGCGGCGGTCCTCGACCACGAGCGTGCGCCGCTGGGGCCCGTCGTTGCGCAGCGCGATCATTCCCGGCGGCGCGGGCTCGCCCGCCGTTACCTCGCCAGCTCCGACCACGACGGAAGGGAACCGTCCGCCCTCGTGCTCGATGTCCACCTGCGGCCCGGCCTCGAGCGTGCGCAGCCGGTACGGGCCGGCAGCCAGCTCGAGCTCGATCTCCCGCCGCTCGCCGGGTTCCAGCGTGACATGGACCCAGATATGCGGCGTGCTCATCGGCCCGAGCAGGCAGAACTCACCCTCCTCCAAGGGGCGGATCGCCTGCGCCGCATGGAAGGTCAGCTCGACATTGCGCGAGAAGTCGCGGTCATAGTCGATGTTGCAGGTCGGGCAGTGTGCGCCGGTCGGCAGCTTGTCGAGGGAGGTCGCGTTCACCTTGGCGCCGCGGCAGCGGGGGCAGAGCAGGTCCCAGCGCAGCTCCAGCATGCCCAGACGCACGGCCTGCAGGCAAGCCTCGACCACCTGCCGGTCCGGAACGGCCCAGCGGCGGGCCAGGGCGAGGGGGCGGATCCGCTCGGCGTCGATATCGACCGCCTCGGCGATCTCGAGGACCAGCCGCCCGCCGAGGCCGTGCCCATAAGGCCCCTGATCCAGCTGCGCGCCCAGCCGCTCCAGGCGGACGCGCTGTGGGCCAATCACCGCGGCGGTACGACTCTGAAACGGGACCTGTGTCTCGCCGCGTGCGAACCGGTCCGCCTGGACGGCATGGCCGCGCATCGTGCGGATCCCCGCGCGCAGGAAACCGGCGGCCAGCACGATATGGCCCATCAGGCCGTTCGGCGTGGTGCTCAGCCGGTAGTCCCCGCGGCAGCCATCGGCGGCGGGCGTCAGGTCCAGCCGCACATCGAACGCGGCGAGCGGTCCTCTGATGAAGCGGCGGCGGTGCTCGAACCAGCGCCCACGCACCCAGTTGCAGGGCAGATCCTCCCACTCCAGGCGGAATGGGCCGAACTTGGTGTTTGCCTTGAAGATCTGCCCGCCCTCGCCGTCCGGCACCTCGACGATGCGCTGGCGGGGCAGACCGATCGCCGAGTTGGAGCGTGCCGTGTCGGCCATCGCGGTCCACACCGCGGACGGATCGCCCCGGAAGTCGAAGGTGAAACCCTGGACCGTTGTTGGCCGGCCCATCCCCTGATACCCCCGTGAGAACGTGCCCGCGCCAAGGCTATCCCGGCCGCTCGCGCACGGCCATGGCGAGCTCGCGGTGCGCCGGCGCGGAGGTGATCGTGGTGGAACCCCGCCACAAAATCTT
>JBGAKU010000293.1:0-6464 GCA_044224255.1 Geminicoccaceae bacterium | reverse complement strand
GCCGGCAGGCCAGGTGCGAATAGGCGCCGGGCACGCCCTGGAAAGCGATGGTGCGCTCGGGCTCGACCGGCGACGGCATGGCGTCGGTCATCGACGGTTCTCCAGGATGCGGCGAGCCTTCTCCAGGTCCGCGGGTGTGTCGACGCCGAACGGCACGGCATCGACCAGACGCACGCCGATGCTCATGCCATTCTCCAGGGCCCGCAGCTGCTCCAGCCGCTCGCGCTGTTCGAGCGGGCTGGGGCTCAGCGCCGCGAACCGCTCCAGGGCGTCGCGGGTGAAGGCGTAGATGCCGATGTGATGCCAGACGGGACCCGGCCCGGTCGGCGCCGTCGCGCGCGTGAAGTAGAGCGCGCGGCCCAGATTCGGGCTCGCCGGCTCGAAGGCGACCACGGCCTTCACGACGTTGGGATCGGTGCGGTCATGCTCGTCCTCGGTCGCGTTGGCGAGCGTCGCCATGTCGGTCCCAAGCCGCTCCAGCGGCTCCAGCACGTCGCGGACCGCGGTCGGATCGAGCGTCGGCAGGTCGCCCTGGAGATTGACGACCCGGGAGAAGCGCCGATCCGGATCCACCGCCTGCAGGGCCGCGAAGATCCGGTCCGTGCCTGAGGGCAGGGCGGGATCGGTCAGCACCGCCTCCCCACCGGCCGCGCACACCGCGTCCGCGATCGGCTGCTCGGCGCAGGCGACCACCACCGGCCCGACGCCTGCCTCGCATGCCCGACGCCAGACCTGCACGATCATCGGCTCGCCGGCGATGTCGGCCAACGGCTTGTCGGGCAGGCGCGTCGAGCCCAGGCGGGCGGGGATCAGGACGATCGTACGCGACGAAATGTCATCACCATGCGGCGCAGATCGCGACGCCATAACGTCCTCGCGCGAGATGGGGGCGGCAGAGGCCTTGCCGCGAGCGTGGCCGGTGGTCTAGCTACCCGTCAGGGTGAGTGCAAGCGCCGCGCCCGTCACGGACGGGCCGCCAAGGAACGAGGATCGGAGCCTCATGGCAGGATCTCTGGAGGGCAACAAGATCATGGCGGCCGTGCTCACCGCCGGTATCATCGGGGTGGGCAGCGCGGTGTTCGCGGGCATCCTCTACCATCCGCACCACCTCGAGGAGCCGGTCTACCGGGTCGAGGCCGCGGCGACGGAAGGTGGCGGCGAGGCCGCGCCGGCGGAGGAGGCGAAGCCGATCGCCGAGCTGCTCGCCTCGGCGGACGTGGCCGAGGGCACCAAGATCGCAAAGAAGTGCGCGGCCTGCCACGATCTGACCGCGGGCAGCGCCAACAAGGTCGGTCCGGGCCTCTGGAACGTGGTCAACCGGCCGATCGGGTCCCATCCTGGCTTCACTTACTCGGACGCGATTTCCGGCAAGAAGGACCAAGTCTGGGACTACGAGCATCTCAACAGCTTCCTGACCAGCCCGAAGACCTATGCGCCGGGTACCAAGATGAGCTTCGCCGGCATCAGCAAGGATCAGGAGCGCGCCGACGTGATCGCCTATCTGCGGTCGCTGTCGGACAGTCCGGCGCCCCTGCCGGGCGGCTGACGGCGGCAGCCAGGATGGCCGGTGCCCCGTATCGGGAGTTCGAGGCGCTGGCGCATCGCTTGGCCGATCGGGCCGGCGAGATCCAGCGCCGCTACTTCCGCAGCCCGGTCTCGGTCGAGATCAAGGCGGACGACAGCCCGGTCACCATCGCCGACCGCGAGGCGGAGGCGGCGATGCGCGAGCTGATCGCCGCCGCCTATCCCGATCACGGCATCCTGGGCGAGGAGCATGGCCGCGAGCGGCTCGATGCCGAGTTCGTCTGGGTGCTGGACCCGATCGACGGAACCAAATCGTTCATCACCGGGCGGCCGTTGTTCGGTACGCTGATCGCCTTGGCACAGCGCGGCCGGCCGGTGCTCGGGATGATCGACCAGGCGATCCTGCGCGAGCGGTGGGTCGGCTCGACGGGCGCCGGGGCCGCATGGAACGGCCGCCCGATCCAGGTGCGGCCCTGTCCGCGCATCGAGGACGCCGTGCTGTTCGCGACCAGCCCGGCGATGTTCAAGGAAGGGGCGGAGAACACCGCCTTCGACCGTGTGCAGAAGCGTGTCCGCCTGCCGATGTTCGGCGGCGACTGCTACGCCTACGGCCTGCTGGCCATGGGGTTCGCCGATCTGGTCGTCGAGGCCGGGTTGCAGCCTTACGACTTCATGGCGCTGGTGCCGGTGATCGAGGGTGCGGGCGGCTCGATCACGGACTGGCAGGGCAGGCCGCTCCACCTCGGCTCGTCGGGTCAGGTGGTCGCCGCGGGCGACGCTCGGGTGCAGAGCGCCGCACGCGAGCTTCTTGTGGCCTCGGCCTGAGCGGCGCCCCGCCTACTCTCCTGCTCCGTACCGGAGGCCGAAGCCCATGCTGACCAACCGACGGACGCTCGTCACCGGGCTGGGCGTCGCGCTCCTGATGCCGCGGTGGCCGGCCCGCGCGGCAACGGCGCCCTCGCATGCGCTGTCGCTGTACGGAGACGTCAAATATCCCCCGGGCTTCACCCATCTCGACTACGTGAATCCCGATGCGCCCAAGGGCGGCTCGGTCCGCTTCGGCGATCTCGGCACCTTCGACAACGTGAACCCCTTCATCCTGAAGGGTGTGTCCTTCGTCCGCTTCACGAATTCCTTCATGAGCTCGGGCTCTATGTTCGATAGTCTCATGGCCGGTTCGGCCGACGAGCCGAGCACCGCCTATGGACTGATCGCCGAATCGGTCGAGATTCCCGACGACCGCATGACGCTGACCTTCAATCTCCGCGAGCAGGCGCGCTTTCACGACGGCTCACCGGTCACCGCGCAGGACGTGGTGTGGACGCACCAGATCCTGATCAGCAAGGGGCATCCGGCCTATGGCGTCATGCTGGCCGACGTCGATGCGGTCGAGGCCGAGGGCGACCGCCGGGTGACGTTCCGGTTCAAGAACAATACCGACCGCACCCTGCCGCTGACCGTGGCCGGCCTGCCGGTGCTGCCGTCGAAGTGGTGGGAGGGCAAGGAGTTCGACCGGCCGTCCCTCGATCCGCTCCTCGGCAATGGGCCCTATCGCATGGCTGAGATCCAGCCCGGCCGCGCCATCATCTGGGAGCGTGTCAAGGACTACTGGGCGGCCGACCTGCCGGTCGTCCGCGGCACGTCGAACTTCGACCGGATCCAAGTCGACTATTATCGCGACCACACCGTGATGCGGGAGGCGTTCAAGGCCGGGCTGATCGACGTGTTCGAGGAAAACACGGCGTCCGAATGGCACAATGCCTATGACTTCCCGGCCGTGAAGCAGGGCCTGGTGATCAAGCGCGAGGTCAAGCACGACGTCCCGCAGGGCATGCAGCGCTTCGTCTTCAACACCCGTCGGCCGCTGTTCCAGGACATCAGGGTCCGTCAGGCTCTGGGCTATGCCCTGGACTTTCAATGGTACAACAAGACCTACTTCTATGACTCCTACAAGCGCTGCAAGAGCTACTGGAACAATTGCGATCTCGGCTCCACCGGCCTGCCTGAGGGCGACGAGCTGGCGCTGCTCGAGCGCTATCGCGGCCGCGTGCCGGAGACCGTCTTCACCCAGGTGTTCGATCCGCCCGACTATCCCGACCCGGCGGCGTTCCGCGAGGGGCTGCGCACTGCGTTCGGGCTGCTCAAGGCGGCGGGGTGGAGCTACCAGGATAATCGTCTGGTCAACGACGCGACGGGCCAGCCGTTCGAGTTCGAGTTCATGAACGACGAGCCGCGGCTGGAGCGGGTGATCCTGCCCTTCCTGCAGAACCTGCAGCGGCTGGGCATCAAAGGGACCATCCGCAGCGTCGACGCGGCCCAGGCCGACATCCGCACCCGCGAATACGACTACGACATGCTCAGCGTGAATTTCGGCGCCTCGCTCAATCCCGGCGCCGAGCTGCGGCAGATGTACTCCAGCACCGCCGCGGACACGCCCGGTAGCTCGAACCTGTCGGGCATCAAGGACCCGGTTGTGGACGAGCTGGTCGAGCTCGTGGTCAACGCCGATACCCGGCCGGAGCTCGTGACGCGGGTCCGGGCACTCGATCGCGTGCTGCTGCACGGGCACTACGGCGTGCCGAACTGGTATCAGGACAAGTATCGCGTGGCCTACTGGGACAAGTTCGGCATTCCAGAGATCCAGCCCAAATATGTCAGCATGCCCGCCGGCTCGGTGCCGATGTGGTGGGTCGATGCCGACAAGGCCGCTGGCATGGCGAAGGCCAGGGAGCGGATCGGGCAGCCCTGAGCCGCGAGCATGTGGGCCTACATCGCGCGACGGATGCTGCTGATCCTCCCGACTCTGGTCGGGATTCTCGTGATCAACTTCGTGATCGTCCAATTCGCGCCCGGTGGCCCGGTGGAGCAGACCCTGGCGCAGATTCGCGGCGGGGCCGGCGGGGCGCTCGACCGGGTGACCGGCAGCGCGACGGGCGACGTCGGCACCACCCGGGGTGCGCGCGGGATCGAGCCCGAGCTGATCGAGCAGCTCAAGAAGCTCTACGGCTTCGACCAGCCGGCCTATGTTCGGTTCCTGGACATGATGGGCCGGTTCGCGACCTTCGACTTCGGCGAGAGCTTCTTCAAGGGTAGGCCGGTCACCGACCTGATCGTCGAGAAGATGCCGGTCTCGATCTCGCTGGGCCTGTGGACGACGCTGATCACCTATCTGGTCTCGATCCCGCTGGGCATCCGCAAGGCGGTCCGCGACGGCAGCCGATTCGACTTGTGGACCAGCGCCGTGATCTCGGTCGGCAATGCGGTGCCGAGCTTCCTGTTCGCCGTGCTGCTGATTGTCCTCTTTGCCGGCGGCAGCTACGTCCAGTGGTTTCCGCTGCGGGGTCTGGTGTCCAGCGACTGGTCGCAGCTCACCTGGTGGCAGAAGATTCTCGACTATTTCTGGCACCTCACCTTGCCGCTGGTCTCGCTGGTCGTGGGGACATTCGCCTCCCTGACCCTGCTGACCAAGAACTCGTTCCTCGAGGAGATCCGCAAGCAATACGTGCTGACCGCCCGCGCCAAGGGGCTCGAGGAGCGGCGCGTGCTCTACGGCCATGTGTTCCGCAATGCCATGCTGATCGTGATCGCCGGCTTTCCGGCCGTGTTCATCGGCGTGCTGTTCACCGGCAGCCTGCTCACCGAGATCATCTTCTCGCTCGACGGTCTGGGACTGCTCGGCTACGAGGCGGTGATCCAGCGCGACTATCCGATCGTCTTCGGCACGCTTTACATTTATACCCTGTTTGCCCTTGTCCTGAAGATCGTCTCCGACCTGACCTACACGCTGGTCGATCCTCGCATCGACTTCGAGAGCCGATGAGCACCGTCGCAGCGACGGCGCCGCGCCCGCGGCTGCTGGGGATACCGCTGCCGCTCGGCACCCTCGGGCGGCGTCGGCTGGCGAACTTCAAGGCCAATCGCCGCGGCTACGTCTCGCTCTGGCTGTTTGCCGTGCTCTTTGCCGTCAGCCTCGCAGCCGAGCTGATCGCCAACGATCGGCCCTTGCTGATCCGCTACCAGGGCTCGCTCTATTTTCCGGTGTTCGTCACCTATCCGGAGACCGATTTCGGCGGCTTTCTGCCGACCGAGACCGACTATCGCGATCCCCTGATCCTGGAGGCGATCGAGGCGGACGGGTGGGTGCTGTGGCCGCCGATCCCGTTCCGCTACGACACGATCATCCGCGATCTCGGCCGCCCCGCGCCGTCGCCGCCGAGCTGGCGCAACTGGCTGGGCACGGACGATCAAGCGCGCGACGTTGCCGCCCGCCTGATCTACGGCTTCCGCATCTCAGTGCTGTTCGGCCTGGCGCTGACGATCCTTTCCTCGATCGTCGGCGTGGTGGTCGGGCTGGTGCAGGGGTTCTTCGGCGGCTGGGTCGATCTGATGGGCCAGCGGGTGGTGGAGATCTGGAGCGGCCTGCCAATCCTCTACATGCTGATCATTCTCTCCAGCATCGTCGTGCCCAATTTCTGGTGGCTCCTGGGCCTGATGCTCCTCGTCTCCTGGACCATGCTGGTCGATCTGGTGCGTGCCGAGACCCTGCGCGCGCGCAATTTCGACTTCGTCCGTGCTGCCCGCGCGCTGGGCGCCGATGACATCACGATCATGCGGCGGCACGTCCTGCCCAACGCGCTCGTCTCGACCCTGACCTTCATGCCCTTCATCCTGATCACGTCGGTCAGCCAGCTCACCGCGCTGGATTTCCTCGGCTTCGGCTTGCCGCCGGGCTCGGCCTCGCTGGGCGAGCTGCTCTCTCAGGGCAAGAACAACCTGACCGCGCCCTGGCTCGGCATGTCGGGCTTCGTGAGCCTGTCGCTGATGCTGTCTTTGCTGATCTTCATCGGCGAGGCGGTCCGCGACGCCTTCGACCCGCGAAAGACCTTCCAGTGACCGCACTGCTCGAGGTCCGGGACCTGAGCGTGAGATTCGCGGGAGGC
>JBGAKU010000292.1:0-6538 GCA_044224255.1 Geminicoccaceae bacterium | reverse complement strand
GGCTCGGGGTTGGACGCGTCGGCTGCCGGCTCCTCGGCAGGGGCGGCGGGCGGTGATGCCTGTGTGGCATTCACCCGGGCGGCCTGCATCTGAGCTACGGCATCGGCAAGCGATAGGCCGTGATTGGGCTTGGCCTCGGCGGTCGCCGGGGCTGCCGTCGTCTCGGTCATGCGATGTCCTATTAGGTGCGGGACTTCTTCGCGACTGCCCCATCCATGCGGAGGCGGCCTAGTCGCGCCGTGACGCCCTCAAGAGCCTGGCATTCGAGCCAGAGCTTCTCTCGGGCGGACAGATCGTCGGTCTTGAGCCATTCCTGGAACAGCTCGGTCTTGTACATCTGGACGGCCTGCGCATAGGCCGGGTCAGCCATCAGTGCAGCGGCATACTCGCCGAGGTTGATGCGGTCCTGGACGGACATCATCGGCGCCGCACGATGAGCTGGTCGGGCGGCACATCGTAGCTATCGAGCGGGAATGACTTGGCACGCTCGGCAGCGGTCATGTTCATGCGGGCTTGGACGGCACGGGCCTCGGCCTCACCAGCTGCGCGCCTGTACTCATCGAAGTTACTGGCGCTTATGCTGGCGCCGGGCGCGAACCCTTCACGCTCCTGTATCGCATGCTGCAGCTCGTGCAGCGCTACCGAGCGCCTCGCCTCACCCGTTGGGCCTTCGGCGAAGATGGTATTGCCGTCTTCCAGACGACCCTTCGGCTTATCGGCGCGTCGGATCGACTGCTGCAGTCTGTCCCACATCTCGGGATAAGCATCCTGCACATCCGGATGCTGGAGCTTCTCGTAGCCCTTCGGAGCAAACTCTGGATGCTCCAGGAACGAATAGTCGTCCGTCAGCTCAAACCGCCACTGACCGTCTGGCGATTTGAACCAGCCGGTCTTACTCCAGATGTCTCGCGCCTCGGCGCCTGCCTGCTCCAGCTTCTGCGCCTCGGCGAGCTTCACCGCATCGGCGGTCTTGGCGCCCTTGCCCGCGAAGATGCCAGCGAAGGGAATGAACGGCAGCATCCCCAGGCTCGCCCAGGCCGCATTCCCCCACGTGCGACTGGAGGGGTCGGTCGCAAAGCGATACGCATCCGACGCGAGCCCGGCGACATCGCCCACCACGGGCACCGGCATGGTCGACAAGGCCAACGCGTCGAGCAGCCCCTGCGCGCCTTCGCTTCGGACTAGCGGCTGCGTCATGCCGACACTTGCCCACGGCGAGGGCGGGCGGCCAGCCTCACGAACCTTCGGCATCAGTAGCCGCGCATGCCCAGCGAAGCCCACGGCCGCGGTCGCGGCGCTAGCCCGAGCACTTCAGCCATGAGGCGATCAGTGTCGTCAGTCTGCGGCAGATACTCTTGCGCCTGCTGCTCGTGCAGGCTCTGCGCATAAGCGGTGGCGTTCTCGGGAGTATCAAAGATACCGAGATGCTTACGGGTGCGTCCGTATTGCTCGCGTGCCTCCTGGTTCGACAGGATGCGGCTACCGTCATCCGCTACCGTCGGGATCAGGACTTCCTGGCCCTTATTGTTGCGAAAACTCATGCTGCGCACGGTCGAGATCGACCCATCCGCATTATGAACCACTGGCCGGTGGTGCAAATCGATGTTGCCAGATTCCAGCAAGCCGGCGATTTCGGGCTCTTCCTGCGGCACCTTCACGCCAGCCCGGTCCGCATTCCGCATCAGCGCCTGCGCCAGCATGCCCAGGACGCCCGTGTTGTCGGTGCGTCCAACCGGCAGCGGCGCACGGGCATCCACGTTGCCGTAGCCGCCAAGGCTGGCCCAGGCGCTATTCACGGTTGGCCCAGAGACGGCGCCCGATACCGGGGAGCGGAGCATACGGTGAGGCCATCACGGGTGCCGGGCGCGGCATAGGTGCGGGCTGAACCGGAGCTGGCGCTGGCGCAGCCTGCACGGGCATCGGTTGCGCCTGGATTGGCGGCTGATACTGAGTGAACGCGCCCGGATTGGTCGGCATGGGCGGCATTGGTTGTGCCCGGTATCCGCCGACGCCAGGCGGCATGCCGCCCTGCATTCCGGCCAGACGCTGCCGCAGCATCGCCATCAGCTCGGGCGAGTAGACGCCTAGGCCGCCGGCCTTGCTTCCATAGCCACCACCAGGCGGACTCCAGCCCATTTGCTGGTTGCCCATGCCACCCATCTTCCAGGTGGGCGCAGCTCCGCCCGGTGGGGTCCAACCCATCTGTTGGTTGCCCATGCCGAGGCTAGCCCACTGTCCGTACATCTTGCATCCTCCGGCGGGCGTCCCGCGCCTCCTGCCGCTGCCGCAGCAAGCTCTTGAACCGCCCCGGCCGCGGCGGCTCGACACTCGGCGTCACCGGCCACGGCACGATCTCGGGCAGCTCGCCGTCTGCGAAATCGCCAGCCATCGGCCAGTAGGCTTTGATCCACGGGCTGCGACGGCGGACCTTGTCCGAGTCAGGCTTCGTCAGACCCGGAAACGTGACCAGCCGGGCATGCTCTGGGATGGTCCGGAAGGCGCCGCCAGCACCCCAGTGAATGATGCCGTCTGTCGACGTCCAGTGCGGGCTGTCGTCATCCCGCATGTGATGTAGCCATGCCTGGTCCGTGCCGCGCGGACCGTTCTTCAGCCCACCACGCAGCTCGCGGACGAAGGCCGGCGAGGTATCCGGGTCGAACTCCGTCCAGATGTCCCGGTTCTCAGCTGGAGAGAACAGCACGACCGAGCCATTCCAGCGCTGACCCGGGATGGACCGGGACCGGTACAGCACCATCGGCTCGGGGCGATCGAACAGCGGGTCGAGCTGGCCGCAGCAAATCGAATCAAGGTCGATCCACGCGCACCGATGCCCGATCAACTCCTCCATGCCGGGCGCGAAGCACTTCAGTCGTAGCCAGCACCCGCCGAGTCGACGAAGCTCGCCGAAGTGCTCGACCAGCGGCAGGTACTCAATGTCGCTCGAGAACAGATCCCGCGGATAGTCCGTGATCGCGATCAGCCGGTGCGGCAGCTTCAGATTGGCGCGGATCGCGTGCGCGATGCGGGTCAAGTCCTCGGGGCGGAATTGGAAGGAGTCGTGCTTTTTGTCCTTGGGTCCTGAGGCTGGGGACCAAAGGAACAGGAGGACGGAGAGCACTTAGCCCGGCCTGGCAAAGCGCTTCTGGTGGTTCACAATATCCTTAGACCACAGCCAGTGATACGTGCCGGGGCGCATATGATCCTTGCCATAGCGCCGCCGCATGCAACGACAGCGAGCCTCACAAGGGTCATTAAATCGACCCTGGGGGGCGTAGATCCGGCGGACGGCGTGCTTAATTAGCCGCGCCCGGAACGGCGACCATGCCATAGACCCGCGCCAACTGGTACGGAGGAATTGATTCAGACGTTCCGTCATCAGAGAACCCTGTGATACGGCTGCGACATCACCACCTGCACCGGCCCACGCGCCGCCTGCCGCAGCTCCTTGCCCATGTGCCCCTTGTGATACTCCGACCCCTTCCGTCCGTAGCAGGTCGTGCTCGCGTCGGGGATGTCGTCACGACCCCAGAGCGTCAGCGTCAGGTCGTCCAGCTCGATGCGACGGCTCATGCGCTCGGCGCGGTGACGCATCATCGAGTCGGTGCCGTACAGGCCCAACCAGCGCTCCTCGAACCCGCCGATTGTCCAGAACAGCGACCGCTGCATGACGTAGGTGGACGGGTGTCGCTTGTACTCGCTCCGATCGCTGGCCTTGCGACGGCGCGGGATGTAGTGCGCGTCCGGCTTCACCTTCAGCGCCAGCAACCGGATCGCATCCTCGGGCTCGAGCACATGGTCGATGTCCGTGATCAGCGCCGGGCCATCGGGAGCATGGTGCATGGCGATGTTCTTCGCTGCCGGCCAGCCCCAGGGAATGTCGCGCTCGATGCGATACAGCTTCACCCGCACATCGCCCTTGGCCTCGCGGATCACCGGCTCGGCTGGCCACCGCGGGCTTGCGTCATCGACCAGGATGAACTGGAAGCGATCCCTGACCTCCGGCGGATAATCCGCCCACGTCTCCAGGTGGAGGCGCAGTATCGAGGGGTTATCGTAGTAGGGCATCGCAACCGTTACGGTCACGCGGCTATTGGGTCCGGCCCGAGAATCTCGTCACAGATCTTGTCGCACCAGAGCGGCTCGTCACCTGCCCCGCGAAAACCATTCGGCTGCTCGCCTATCGACACCTGCAAGAAGTCCCGCAGCCGCTCGCTCATTCGCTCAGCTTCTACGCCGCCGGCCGGCATCTGAGCCGTCAGTGCGTTGTAGCCCAACGACCCCTCGTGATCGGAAGCATCCAAAAGGCGGATTGCTCGCCGGATCACGTCGCGGAGCCGATCTTCCTCCGTCATCACGCCGCCACCTTCTTGAACTCGCCGCTTTTCAGGTCGCTGCGGTGCCAGGATTGGCCTGCGTGGCCCAGATCCAGACACTGCACCCCGCGCTTGCCGAGGTCGAACGCGAGCACGGCGGCACTAGCGCCCAAGGCGGCGTACACGAGCGGCCGGCGCTTCGCCGCGGCCCACGCCACGCAATCGGCCAGGATGCCATCATAGGCGTCCCAGGCGTCGCGCTCGGGCGCGTCCAGGCGGTCCACGCTCGCCGCATTGGCCAGGAACTCGTCCGCGGCACGCTGGCCCTTGCTGGACCCCGCCACGAGCAGCACGGGCCGGTCCTGCCAGATGCCCCGCACGAGCGACCAGTAGGCGGCCTCGTCCATGTCGGCGACCCAGCCGTCTCTCCTGCTCACCCACGCGGACCCGTAGGTAGCGGCCCGGTCGAACAGCTCTGCCACGACATCCGGCCGGGTGAACTCGCCGTAGTAGTGTTCCTTGTTCTCGTCCGGGAACCCATCGAACATCCTGGGAATGCAGACCAGCGTGTGATCGGCGCGCGAGCGCAGCAGCTTGCGCAGTCGCTTGGCGAGCGCCGGATCGGCACCTTGCGCCAAGCCGGGGCGGCCGAGGGCCAGCTTCATCTCACACCGCGCCAGGCGACTGAGCCCGCACCCCGTCTCGGCCACGCGCTGCATCGTGGCCATCTCGGAGAGGACGGTGGGGGTCATCTGGCGATGAACTTCCACAGCTCAATCAGCGGCCCAGTGAAAAAGATCGCCGCGTACATCGCCGCAATCAGGCAGAACCCAGCGCGAATTAGACGATACTCCGTGTCTCCGCTCACGGCTCACTCAGCTCCTTCGGGCTCTGCCGCGCGTACGACTGCGCCATGTGTCCCGCATCAATGCACTGCACGCCCCGCGCGGACAAATCCGCGGCCAGCACCGTCGCTGTGGCGCCGATCGCCGCATAAACCAGCGGATCGCCAGCCTGCTTCTTCGCCCACCTCTCACACTCGGACAAGATGCGCGGATAGCGCGACCAGCAATCCGTCTTCTGCGCGAGGTCCCAAGTCTCCACCTTCTCCGCGTTGTCGAGCAGGCCAAACTCGGCCGATTTTCCTTTCTTCGATCCGGTCACCAGGAGGACGGGGCGGTCGTTCCAGATCTGTCGCACCTTGGCCCACCAGGCGTCATGGTCGCCGAGCGCCCAGTGGCACAGCCGGGTGATCGCCGCGCAGCCGTACGTCTTCCCCGGCTGCAGATACTTGCGCACCCATGCTTCGGCGCCGAACCGCGCGGTGATCTTCTCGCGCGATGCCCACTCGCACCCGACCTCATATTCCGACCATAGGTCTAAGATGCAGACCATGAGCCGCGGGTCGGTCGAGCGCAGGATCTCGCGCATCCTGCGGGTCAGCTCGGGATCACCCGACTGCGTCTTGGTGCCGCCACCCTCGACCACACGAAGCTCACCGTCCCCGAACCGGCTGACGCTCAGCTTGCCGGCGACAATCGCGTCAACGGTCTCGACGCAGCCGAGAACGGTGGGTGGGAAGGTCATGCGGCCAGAGGCTCTGGGCCAGACATTGCCTCACATGGAAGCGGGCCGCCTTCCTCGAGCCATTTGCCACATTGTCTGCACTCGACCTGCAACACTGGGCCGAGGCCAAAGCTGCTCTTGATGTAAGGAAGCTCGCGGTGGTCAACCAGCCGACAAGGCCGACCCGGGCTACGGCGTTCTGTTACCCGCAGCCTGACCCTTGCCACGCGCTCACTCATCCGGTGCCCAGATCTCATCGTTTTTCACGCTCGCGACCTCGCGATACCCCCGCTCCGCCAGCCACCTCTGCACGGCCCCCGGCGCATTGCCGTACGCCACCGTGCTGCGCTTGCGAAAGCCCGCGTGCTTGGAACGGCCCATATCCTCGAACAAGATCACCGGGCGGCAGCGAGCGATGGTCTGCTCGGCGCCTTTGAGGGCTTCGAGTTCGTAGCCTTCGATGTCGAGCGAGATAAAATCAACGTCCTCGCGGCAGCACACGTCGTCGATCGCGACGAGTTCGATCTCGCCGCTCACATATTTCGGCCGGCAGCCGTTCGGGGCGATCTTGTGCCAACCCGGCTTGTGCTCCGATGCACGCGACCATGGCACCTTGCCGGCAGCAGCGCCTAGGCCAACGCCGTGCACCGTCACCCTGT
>JBGAKU010000291.1:0-6580 GCA_044224255.1 Geminicoccaceae bacterium | reverse complement strand
GCCCCTTGTCTTTGGAACGTTCGATTATCTGGCGGCCGCGAGCGGGTCCGGAGCGTGATTGGTCCGGACGAGCGGGCTGCGAGCTCAGGGTGAGCCGGCGCAAGGATCGACGGGGTTCCGCTCCGAAAGGGAACCGGGCGCCAGCGGTCAGCCGGCGCCCGATCGGATCGACCTGCTAGATCGGGGCGTCGACTATTTGACGTCCTCGGCGAAGATGTCCCGATCCTTGGTTTCGGGCACGAACAGAAGGCCGATAACGAACGTCGCAGCGGCGATGATGATCGGATACCACAGCCCCGAATAGATGTTGCCGTGCTGGGCGACGATCGCGAAGGCGGTCGCCGGCAGCAGGCCGCCGAACCAGCCATTGCCGATGTGGTAGGGCAGCGACATGGCAGTATAGCGGATCCGGGTGGGGAACAGCTCCACGAGCGCGGCCGCGATCGGCCCGTAGACCATCGTCACGTAGATGACGAGCACGGTCAGGATCAGGATGACCGAGATCGGCTGGCCGCGGAAGATGTCGAATGGATGGGCGAGCTTGACGATCGATGGATCGCCGGCCTTGGGATAGCCCGCCGCGGTGAGCGCCTCCGAGACGGCCTTGGTGAGCTCCTCCTGCTTGGCCTTGGCGTCCGCCCCGGCCGCGGCGGCATCGAAGGCCTCGATGGTGGTCGCGCCGATCTGGACCGAGGCGATCGCGCCGGCCGGCGCCGCCACCGTGGTGTAGTTGACCGCGTTGCGCGCCAGCAGGCCTTTGATGATGTCGCAGGAGTTGGTGAACTTGGCCGTGCCCACCGGGTTGAACTGAAACGAGCAGTTCGCCGGATCGGCGGTGACTGTGACCGTGGTCGCCTCCTGCGCCTGATAGAGCGCCGGATTGGCGGTATGCGTCAGAGCCTTGAACAGTGGGAAGTAGGTCGCTGCGGCGATCAGACATCCGGCGAGGATGATGACCTTGCGCCCGATCTTGTCCGACAGCCATCCGAACAGGATGAACCCGCCGGTGCCGAGCACGAGCGACCACGCGATCAGCAGGTTGGCGCTGTAGCCGTCAACCTTCAGGGTCTGCTGCAGGAAGAACAGCGCGTAGAACTGGCCCGTGTACCAGACCACGCCCTGACCGGCGACGAGGCCCAAGAGCGCCAGCAGCGCCCACTTCGCATTCTTCCACTGGCCGAACGCCTCGGACAGCGGCGCCTTGGACTGCGTGCCCTCTTCCTTCATCCGCACGAACGCGGGCGACTCCTGCAGCTGTAGACGGATCCAGACCGAGATCCCCAGCAGGACAATCGACACTAGGAACGGCACGCGCCAGCCCCAGCTCGCGAACGCTTCCTCGCCCAGCCAGGTGCGCGTGAACAGGATCACCAGAAGCGACAGGAACAGGCCGAGCGTCGCGGTGGTCTGGATCCAGCTCGTGTAGAAGCCGCGGCGGCCATGCGGGGCATGCTCGGCGACGTAGGTCGCGGCACCACCATACTCGCCACCGAGCGCCAGACCCTGCAGAAGGCGCAGGCCGATCAGGATGGTCGGCGCGAGCAGGCCGATGCTGTCGGCGGTCGGCAGCATACCGACCAGAAACGTCGACAAGCCCATAATGCCGATCGTGACCAGAAAAGTGTACTTTCGGCCGACGAGATCGCCGATGCGGCCGAAGATAAGCGCACCGAACGGGCGTACCAGGAAGCCCGCTGCAAAGGCTAGAAGGGCGAAGATGTTGCGGGTGGTCTCATCGAACTGCGTGAAGAACTTTGCACCAATTATGACGGCGAGGGAGCCATATAGGTAAAAATCATACCATTCGAACACCGTACCCAATGAGGATGCAACGATGACCTTGCGCTCCCCCGCCGTCATAGGTCGAACGGCATAATCCGTACTGGGGCGATAAGTCCTGCTCGCCATCTAGCTTTCTCCCTGTTTTTGGTACCGATGACCGGATCATGCGCCCGGGCGTGGGCGCATGAACTACCGTCCATCATTGGCGCAGCATTGAGCGGTGTGGGAGCGGGAGCAAGCCTTTACGTTGTCAACCGTGCCTACCGGTACGCCGGGAACGGATCGCCGCCTGCGCCGAGATGAGCGCGGCGGCGGCGCACAGGGTCATGCCCACCGCCATCGGATAGGGCGTCCCGTCCTGGATCGAGCCCACGATCTGCGCCACCAGGGCGGCGATGCCCATCTGGAGGAAGCCGCCCAGGCCCGAGGCGGCACCTGCGATGTGCGGCGCCACGCTGACGAACGCGGCCTGCGCATTGGGCATCGCGATCCCCTGGGCGACGGCGGCGGCAGCCGTTGGCAGGAACAGCGCCCAGGGCGACCACGCGCCGCCTGCCATCAGGCCCAGCATGACCAGCGTGCTGGCCACGGCGCCGACGCTGCCGAGCAGGATCATCCGGTCGCCCCCGACGCGGGCGGAGTAGCGGCCGGCCAGAAAGTTGCCGACCATGTAGGCGCCGGTGACCAGCATGAACATGAGACCGTATTCGCCCGCCCCTCGCCCCATCACCACGGTCATGACGAATGGTGCTGCCGCCAGGAACGCGTAGAACACCCCGATCGTCCACGCCCCGTTCAGCACGTAGCCCATGAAGGGCGTCGATCTCAGGAGCTGGCCGAACCCGTGCAGCGGGTTTCGGCTGGGCGGGCCGGAGCCCAGACGCCTCGTCTCGGGCAGGGACCGCCAGACGATCGCGAGGATGAGGATGCCCAATCCGACGCCGACCCAGAAGATGGCGCGCCAGCCCCAGCTGTCGGCCACCATGCCTCCGAGTGCGGGCGCGATCATGGGAGCCGCCACCATTGCCACCGTGACGTAGGCGAGCATCTCGGCCGATCGCTCGAGGCCGTAGCGGTCCCGCACGATCGCCCGGGTGAGAACCAGACCGGCGCAGCCGCCGGCCGCCTGGATGATCCGCCCCAGGATGAGGATCCAGATGTTCGGCGCCAGGGCACACGCCACGCTGCCGACGAGATAGACTACGAGACCGCCGATGAGTGCGGGCCTTCGCCCGAGCCGATCGGAGATCGGCCCATAGGCCAGCATCGACAGCGCGATCGAGAACGCCGAGAGGCTGAAGGCGAGCTGCGCCGTCGCCGCGCCGACACCGAAGCTCCGCTGGATCGCGGGCAATGCCGGCAGGAACACCTGCATCGCGAACGGCCCGATCGCGGTCGCCAGCACCAGAACGGCGACGAACCCCAAGTCCCGACCGTCATCCGCGACGCGGGGTGTCATGCGCTGCCGATCAGCAGTCCGGTGGCGAGCCCGAGCATCCTACCTAGCACCTCCTGCAGGAACACCGCTGGCCCAGAGTTCGACGATCGCCACCGCCGCCGCAAGCATGGAGACGACGCCAACGCGGCGGCGAGCCGCGGTGCGATGCGCCGCCGCTGGTCACGATCTGGAAACTTCTGCGCGCGAGACTGAGGAGTACGGAACGCCGCGTCGACGTACCGAGTTGCACAACGTGCGTATCGGGTGTTGCACGTTCACGCACTTGGTGCATATGGTGTCAGACGTGGCAGCCGCGTTCGCCGATGAGGTATTCGATCATGCATCCGCAAATCGCCAACTCCTTCATCAGCCTGATGGCGAGCCGGGACCGCCAGCCGCGCCGCAGGCGCTTCTGGCTGCTCCGGCTCATCGGTCGCGCCTGAGTCAGTCGCCCCCGGCGGGCAGCCGCCCGCCGACGGCGTGCTCATGCCGGTCACCCGTGCCGTCATCGACCTCCTCGGGGAGGTCGCGTTGCTGCTGTGGGGCCTGCACATGGTCAGCAGCGGCGTCCTGCGCGCGTTTGGCGGCGATCTGCGCCGCGTGCTGGCGCGCGCGCTGAGCAACCGTCTGATGGCCCTGGCCGCCGGGCTCGCCGTGACATTGGCGCTGCAGAGCAGTACGGCGACGGCCCTGATGGCCGGCTCGTTCACGGTTGCCGGCGCCATCGGCCCGGTTCCCGGCCTTGCGGTCATGCTGGGTGCCAATGTGGGCACGGCGCTGGTCGCATCGGCGCTCGCCTTCGACGTCTCGCTGCTGTTTCCGGTGCTACTCCTCGCGGGACTCGTTCTGTTCCGTTCGACGTCGAGCACGCGTGGGCGCAATGCGGGCCGGGTGCTGTTGGGTTTGGGTCTGATGCTGCTCGCCCTGCACCTGCTCGCCGGGGCGTTCGCGCTCGAGCATGTCAGCGGGCAGGCGAAGCAGGTGATCCAGTCGCTGACTGGCGAGCCCTTGATCGTCCTGGCCATCGCCGCGGCGGCGACTTGGGTGCTGCACTCCAGCGTCGCCATGGTGTTGGTCGTCGCCACCCTGGCTCAGGCCGGGTTGGTGGAAGTCGTGCCTGCGCTCGCCATGGTGCTGGGAGCCAATCTGGGGAGCGCCCTCAACCCGCTGGTGGACGCGCTCGGCTCGGAGCCGGCGGCCCTGCGCCTGCCGCTGGGGAACTTGCTGAACCGGCTTCTCGGGTGCCTGCTGTGCCTGCCGTTGCTCGGCGGGATCGCTGGCCTGATGACCGACGCCGGCATGACCGCGGCGAGCGCCGTCGTGTTGTTCCACCTCGCCTTCAACATCATTCTTGCCGCCCTGTTCATCCTGCCTTTGCCGGCCATGGCCGTGCTGCTGACACGCATGCTGCCGGACCGGCCCGCTTCGGACGACCCTGCGGCTCCGCGCTATCTCGACCGGGCGACGCACGTGCTGCCGACGGTCGCTCTGACGGCTGCAGCGCGCGAGACGTTGCGGATGGCGGATGTGGTGGAAGCCATGCTCCGCGGCGCCGGCGATCTGCTTGGCCGTGACGATCCCGACGCGACGGCGCGTCTGCGCGCGCTGGACAATGTCCTCGACCGCCTGCATCGCGAGGTGAAGCTGTTCCTCGGCGAGCTCGGCCGCACCGGATTGGGCGCCGCCGAGCGGCGGCGGATGGCCTGGATTCTCGTCGCCGCGCAGCATCTCGAGCATGCCGGTGATGCCATCGACAAGGGACTGCTCGACCTCGTGGCGAAGCGCATGCGTCGTCGCCAGCAGCTCACCGACGACGAGCTGGCCGAGACCGAGACGATGCTCGCGCACGTGCTCGCCCAGCTGCGCCTCGCCACTGCCGTGCTGATGGGCGAGGACCTGGCGGCGGCACGACGCCTGGTCGAGCAGAAGGAGCGGTTTCGCGAGCTCGAGCGGACGGCGATGCAGGCGCAGCTCGCGCGCATCCAGGATGGGCGGACCCTGTCGGAGACCGGTGCGCTGCACCTCGACATCGTGCGCGAGCTGAAGCGGATCGAGGCCCATGTCGCGGCGATCGCTCATCCCCTCTTGGAGCGGCGCAACCTGCTGCGCCCGTCCCGCCTGGTGATCGAGCCCGAGCCCGCCGCTCAGGGCTGAGGCGACGTCAAATTTCCATGCCGGTCACGCGACCCTCATAGATCGCCATCACCGCGGTACGGGCGGCGACGCTGTCGCCGATCGAGCGAAAGGCGATTCCCATCTCCACCAACTCGTGCGCAAGCCCGTCCTCCGGCCGATTGCAGGCCGCGACGACCAGCGTGTCGGCGGCGATCACCTCGTCCGGCCCGGCAAACTGCGTCACGACGGCCGCATCGCCGCGCCATTCGCGGACTGCCGCGTCGGTGATGAAGCGCACACCCAGCTCGCGCAGGCGCTTGCGGAGGGGTAAATCGGCGGCCGTGCGCTCGATCTCCTTCGCGACCATGCCGGCCGGGGTGACGATGGTCACCTCGTGCCCGGCTTCCGCGAGCGCCAGTGCGGTGCCGGCGCCCTTCCAGTTGGCGCCCTCGTCGAGCAGGACGACCCGCTTGCCCGGCCGCACCTCCCGGGCCATCACCGCCTCCGCGGTGCAGACTCGGCCATGCTCGATGCCGGGCAGGCGGTCGAGGTGGGGCAGGGCGCGCTGGAAGCCATCGCCGGAGGGCTGCGAGCCGGTGGCCAGGATCACGACGTCGGCGCCGAATGCCCGCACCTCGCCCGCTTCCATGGGCGTGTTGCGCTGGACGGCCACCTGCATCCGAGCGAGCTGCCGTTCCTGCCAGTCGAGATAGTCCAGGATCTGCTGCCGGCGCGGCTGCATGCCGGCGAGCCGGAACTGCCCGCCCAACCGGTCGGAGGCTTCGGCGAGCGTCACCGCGTGGCCTCGCTCGGCCGCGACCCGGGCGGCCTCGAGCCCGGCCGGCCCGCCGCCCACGACCAGCACCCGCTTGGGTGCCGCGGCCCGCGCGAAACGATCGCCGCCCCACTCCCACTCGCGACCGGCCGAGGGATTGATCAGGCAAGAGATCCAGTAGTCGCGGGAGCGGCGGCCCCAGCACATCTGGTTGCAGGACAGGCAGGGTCGAACGTCCTCGGCCCGGCCGGCCCGAGCCTTGCTGGCAAGATGCGGGTCGGCGATCTGCCCACGCACGATCGAGACCATGTCGGCCTGCCCGGAGGCGACCAGGTACTCGGCGTTGTCCGGCGTGCGGATGTGGCTTTCCGCCTGCACCTTCATGTGCCGGGTCACCGATTTGAGCGCCTCGGCGTAAGGCGCGCCGAGCTTGTCGGCGAAGAACACGGTCGGGATGATGCTGGTGAAGT
>JBGAKU010000290.1:0-6643 GCA_044224255.1 Geminicoccaceae bacterium | reverse complement strand
CGCCGGGGCGGCGCGCCGGATCGAGCAGGCCGGTGACGGTCGTGCCGGCGGCGCGGGCGAGCGCGCGCAGGCCGGCATAGGTGCCGCCGAGGGACTTGAAGCTGCCCAGCATGCGCCGGCTCTCGTCCTTGGCCAGCACCTGCGCGACCCCGCAGTGCGCCGCGAGGCTGGGGAGGTCGAGCAGGGGGGTGGGGGCATAGGCTGGCGAAAGCCGGAGCAGTTCCGCCGCAATGCCATCCGCGTCGGGAGCGGAGGTTTGATCCTTGGTCATGCCGGCATTGTGCCCGGCGGCGCTGACGGTTGGCGCCCGAATCGTGCTAGCAAGCGCCTGTTTTCGTCGATCTGAGGGCTACAATGCCGGATTCCGTCATGCTGGATTGGTTCGACCGCGCTCTCCTCGAGCAGGTGCAGATCGACAACCAGATGCCTGCCCGTCTCCTGGCCGAGCGCGTGGGCCTGTCGGAGAGTGCCGTGTTGCGCCGCCTGCGCCGGCTCAGGCGGGAGGGGGTGATCGCCGCGGACGTGTCCGTCGTGCATCCCGCCGTGCTGGGGCTGCCCTTGACGATGCACGTGCTCGTCTCACTGGAGCGCGAAGGGCTGACCGAGCTCGACGCCTTCACGCGCAAGCTCCGGACCCGCCCCGAGGTGCGGCAGGCCTGGTACGTCACGGGCGAGGCGGACTTCATCCTGCGCCTGCAGCTTGCCAGCATGGCAGCCTATGAGGGCTTCGCGCGCGACGTGTTCCACGACGATCCCAACGTCCGAGCCTTCCGCACCATCATCGCCATCCGTCAGGTGGTCGACGAGACGAACGCGAAGCCCTGCCTGCCGGATGAGAGATAGGTTCCGAACTCAGCCGCGACCCTCGCGCTGCCACGCCCCGCCAGACTCATTCGTGCCGATCCGCGGAGGACCAAGGTGGGGCGAAGAGGCAGATGCGTCTTCAACCAGTCGTGACACGTCCGAGCTGGACCAAATCCACGATTCGCAGGAGCGCTGGTTGACTGGTATAATGTTGACCATTAATCTATCGTGCGTCAGGACAAGAATCAAAAAGAGACGGAAAAATCAATGAATGAGCATTGGTTCGATCGTCTGGCAAAGCGGGTCTCGAGTGGATTCGGCCGCCGGGATGCGATGAAAGCAATCACTGCGTTCGGCTTCGCAGGTCTTACGATCACAGCGGATGCAAGACCTTCTGTTGCCGCGCCACGCCTGAAGTTCAACCCTGGAGCCGCCTCGCGCACCAACAGTCTCATGAACAAGGCAAAGGCTGGCGCGGACTGGAAGAGGTTGCTTGCTGACAAATCTACCAAGGGCTACTCCAAACAAGGATCGCCGCGTAGTTACTGCGTTACTGAAGGAACACGAGTCCGTGCGCAAATGGTTGAACAATCTTGGACGCGACGGCTTGGCACTTATACGGAACGAGTATCTCAGATCCACGTAGAGACAACTGATGCAGCTGGAAATGTTGTCGATTTCGTGTTCGATCGTGTCGAAGATGTGGATGGATACACCCGATATGTTCGTGAGGTTGTCGGCGGCAAGCCCCGTGCCTTACGGGTAGCGCCGGTATCGGCGCGCGAGCTGAAGGCCGAATGCAAGGCGCTGTGCATACGTACCGGCGCCGGAGCTGACATCACAATTCCGTGCAGTCAGGTGGCGACGCTGCTGAGCGTCATCGATTGCGCGAGCCTTGCCAAGCTCGGCAAGTGCGTGATCGAGGGCAAGTTCGGGGAGCCGGCGCTCTGCAAGATGCTGCGAGGTGCCTGCAACGCCGCTGTATGCTTGGTGAATCCAAGCGGGACGTGCCTGCCTAGCACCTATGGGCCGCGCTTGAGCGCCGGCAAGCCCCTGCCAGGGGAGATCGAGGGATGTTGCCCCGGCCTGCTCGGATGGCAGGTCTGCTACGGCGATGACAGTAAGTTCGCCGGGTGTTGTCCGGCCGGCACGACGTGCGATCCGCGGCCTTCGGGCGCCGCCTGCGAGCTGGTATCTCTCTGATCCCGTTCACACTCGGCATGCCACAATGATTTTGGGGCTGGCTCTCGTGGCGCTGAGCGGGACATTCCTTCTTTCTGGGGTTGCTAAGGTCCGCGACCCTTTGCCGGCGGCGCAGTCGATGAGAGAGCTCGGCATCGCGCCGGCGTCGTCCGGCGCGGCCAAGTTGCTGGGCGGTTTGGAACTCGGTGTCGGAGTTGCGCTGCTGTTGCCGCCGACGACAGTGCTCGCCCGACTGACGGCGGTGGCGTTGTTGGTGGTCTTCACCATCGCCATCTTGATCGCGCTGGTCAGCGGGCGCAGGCCCGCATGTCATTGCTTCGGCCAACTATCCAGCCACCCGATCGGGGCGACGACGGTCGTTCGTAATCTTGTCCTAATCGCTATTGCGGGACTGACACTGGCGGCAGCGTATGGAGTAATTCCAAACTGGGTTGAGCAAATTAATTCTCCGATTACCATGGATGTGATGACCACAATGGGCGCCGCGGCGCTTTTGCTGATTGGCGCATTGTTTTGGCAAATCATCCAACAACAGGGGCGTATGCTGAATCGCATCGAAAATCTGGAAAATCGCCTTATGCAGGCGGACAATCTTGGCCTGCCGACGGGAGAGGACGCGCCCCTTTTCACCCTACCAGACCTAAATGGCATAGGTAGGGATTTGCGGTCGTTTCTGGAACCGGGTCGCTCATTGCTCCTCGTCTTCAGCGATCCCTTGTGCCCATCTTGCGCGAACATTGCCAAGATCGTTGCCGAATGGACCCGCAGTGATCGGGCTCGCAATGCCGTACTTCTGAGTCGGGGCACTGCCGACGCCAACCGGGCCATTGCCGACGAGAGCGGCCTCACCGTGCTGCTACAGACCGACTTCGAGGTCGGCGAGGCCTATGGAGCGCCAGGAACGCCGAGCGCCGTGATGATCCATCACAACGGAACAGTCGCGTCACCTCTGGTGGCCGGATATCCCGCCATTACCCGATTTCTTGCTGGGCTTTGAGTGAGGCACCGATCGTAGCCGATGCGCGTTCCGGTGGTCGAGAACGCGCACAATCGATTGCGCGGTGCGGTGCTCGGTGGACGTCAGCCGCGGCCCTCGCGCCACCAGGCGGTGGTAGCGGCGGCGAGGAGGAGGGCGAGGGCGAGCCACTCCGGCAGGAGCGGGGTCTCGGTGGTGCCGGTGACGCGGTAGGCGCCGTGGCGCTCGATGCCGAGCCAGCCGCGGCCGAAGGCGCGGCGGCCGGGCTCGACCGGGCGCAGCTCGGGCACGCCCTCCTCGGCGAGCCAGCGGACGGTGCCGCCGCTGGCCTCGGCGGCCGGGGCCATCACGTCGGCCGTGGCGCGCATGTCGGCAAGCTCGACGGGTGCGATCGGGCGCGGGCTGGCATAGGCGGTGTAGTCGCCGGTGGCGATGCGGTAGACGCCGTCCTCGGCGGCATGAAAGCGGCCGCGCGCGACGCCGTCCGCGTCCGGGACGAGGCGCAGGGTGGTCTCGGCACCGGAAGGCGCGGTGACGGTGGCGTCGAAGGGCTCGCTGGTCAGCGACTGGCGCTCGACCAGAATCTCGTCGCCCTGGGTGATGGCGCGGAGCTGCTCCTCCTCGAGCTGCGGCTCCTTCATCAGCCAGTGGACCAGCCGGCGGAGCAGGAGCGCCTGTGGGCCGCCGCCCTCGAAGCCGCGCGCCCATAGCCAGGCATGGTCGGACAGGAGCTGGGCGACGCGGCCCTCGCCGACGCGCTTGAGCACGAGCAGCGGCCGGTCCGAGACGCCGGTCATCAGCACCTGGCCGCCGTCGGTCTCGACGTCGAGCTGGCGGAACCAGCGGCCCCATTCCGGCTCGCCCTCACCTCGCAGCGCAGCGGTGACGGGATGGTGCTCGCCGGTCTCGGTGACCACGGGGCGGAAGCCGCGCTCGAAGGTCTCGCCGGTCGGACGGCCGGGCAGCACCCGGGCGAGCGGGGTGCGGTAGAGGCTCATCGGCTCGGCGAACTGCGGGCCGGCGGCCTCCAGCAAGGCACCGCCCTCCTCGACATAGCGGGCGATGTTCTCGAGATAGACCAGCGGCAGCAGGCCCCGGCGGGAATAGTTGTCGAAGATGATGAGGTCGAACTCCTTGAGCTTGACCTCGAACAGCTCGCGCGAGGGGAAGGCGATCAGCGCCAGCTCGCGGATCGGCGTGCCGTCCTGCTTCTCGGGCGGGCGCAGGATGGTGAAGTGGACGAGGTCGACCGCGGGGTCGGCCTTGAGCAGGTTGCGCCAGACCCGCAGGCCCGGATAGGGCTGGCCGGAGACCACCAGCACCCGCAGACGGTCGCGCACGCCGCTGACCTGCACGGTGGCGCGGTTGTTCAGTGTGGTGAGCTCACCCGGCCGTGCCGCGGCCTCGACCTCGAGCACCGTGTTACCCGCCTTGTCCAGCGTGAACGGCACGTCGGCCGGCTGGCCGGGCTGGACGCTCAGCTCGCGCACCACCTTGCCGTCCTGCCGGACTGTGACCGGAATACGCGGCGCCGGCGCGCCGCCGGCCGGGGTCGCGTCGTCGACCCGCAGCCGCAGGATCTGCTGCTCGCCGACCACGCCGAAGCTGGGGGCCTTGAGGATGGCGAGCTGGCGGTCGCTCTCGTCCGGCCGCCCGGTCAGGAGCACGTGCAAGGGGGCCGGCAGGTCGAGCGTCGCCGGATCGGCGGGCGCATCGTGTGCCTGGCCGTCGGTCAGCGCGACGACGGCGCCGAGCCGCGCCCGGTCGCTGCTGCCGAGCGCCTCGCGCAGCCGGCTGAACAGGCGGCTGCCCTGGCGGCCCTCGCCCTCGAGGCCGAGCTCGCGCAGCTCGACCCCCGGCATCCTGCCGATCCGCTCGCGCAACGCGGCCTCCGCCTTCGCGAGCTGGTCGGGGCGGTCGCCGAGCGCCTGGCTGGGCGAGCGGTCGCTCAGCATCACGACGAGATCGTCGAGCGGGGCGCGCTCCTCGCGGCGGAGGATCGGATTGACCAGGAACACCAGGAGCAGGGCCAAAAACACCGCGCGCCAGAACGCCCCTTTCGCCCGGCGCCAGAAGGCGAGTGCCGTGATCGCGCTCGCGACCGCGGCCAGGGCGGCCAGCGCCCACCAGGGCAGATGCGGGGCGAAGACGAGGCTCCAGGCGCTCATTGGCCGAGCCGCTCGAGCAGCGCCGGCACGTGCACCTGGTCGGTCTTGTAGTTGCCGGTGAGCGCGTACATGGCGAGATTGACCCCGAACCGCCGCGCCATCTCGCGCTGCGCCTCGCCGCCCGGGACCACCGGGAACAGGGGCTCGCCACTATCGTCCTCGGCCCAGGCGCCGGCCCACTCGTTGGCGCCGACGATCACGCCGGAGACGCCGTCGTTGATGCCGGGCGGCGCCTGGTCGACCCAGAGCGGCTGGCCGGTCCAGCGGCCCGGGAAGTCCTGGAGCAGGTAGAACGAGCGGGTGAGCACATGGTCGGCCGGCAGCGGCATCAAGGGCGGCAGGTCGATCCCGCGCAGGATCTCGGCGAGCCGCCGCTCGCCGGGCCCGCCGCCTTCCTGGCCGGGCAGGAGCAGCGCGGCGTCGCGCGTGTCGAACAGGATCATGCCGCCCTGGGCGAGATAGCTCTCGACCCGCTCGACCGCACCGGGGGCAAGGTCCGGATGCTCGGGCGGCACCGGCCAGTAGAGGAGCGGGAACAGGGCGAGGTCGTCGTTGGCGATGTCGACCGGCACAGGCTCCGCCGCCTCGATCGAGGTCCGCATCGCCAGGACGCGGGTCAGCCCCTTGAGCCCGGCCTCGCTCTCGCTGTCGATGTCGGGCTGGCCGGTCACGACATAGGCCAGGCGCGTGTCGCGGGTCAGCGCGACGATGGCGTCGTCCCCCGCCTCCTGGGCGAATGCAGGCGCAGCCACGAGCATGGCGAGCAGAACGGCCGCCGCACCCGCTCCGGCCGGCGCGCGGCGGCGGGGCAGCAGGCCGCGCAGGGCCAGGGCGATCAGCAGATCCACCATCGCCAGAACGAGTGCCGCGAGAATGAGCCACGGCGCAAGATCGCGCTCCGCTGCCCGGGCATAGGGCTCGGGCGAGCCGCCGACGGCCGCGGGGCCGAGCGGGACGATCTCGGCGAGCGCGCGCTGCAGGTTGAGGGCCGAGCGCGCCACCGTGTCGGCCTCGGTCTGCCGGCCGAGCGGCGCGTAGAGGCCGGGCGGGTGCTTCGGCCCGGGCTGCATCGCGGCGAAGGCGTCGGGTGCGATGGCGTCGAGCGCCATGGCCGGCTCCTCGAGCTGCCCATAGGCGTCGAGCAGGCGGCTCGGCTCGAGCGGCGCCCGGTCCGTGCCGCCGACGCCCTGGCCGAGGGCCAGGACCCGCTCCAGCATCTCGACGAACAGGCCGGAGAGCGGGAGCGAGGTCCAGCCGGTGTTCGCGGTGGTGTGGACCAGGATCAGCCAGCCCTTGCCGCGGTGAGCGCCGGTCACCAGCGGCGTTCCGTCGGACAAGGACGCCATCGTCGCCTCGGCAAGGTCCGGCCCGGGCTCGGCCAGCACCTGCCGGCTGACGCGGGCCTCGTCCGACACTGGCAGCCCGGCGAACGGGCTGTCGGGGGGGAACGCGGCGAGCGCCAGGGGCTCGGACCAGGACAAGGCACCGCCGA
>JBGAKU010000289.1:0-6649 GCA_044224255.1 Geminicoccaceae bacterium | reverse complement strand
AATCGTTGTGCGAGATGACCATCGCATCGAGGTCGATCCGGTTCAGCCCGTAGTCTTCGAAGAACTTCCAGTCGACGAAGTCGGCAGCATTCTTGCCACTCGGCTGCGATCGCCGCGGATGCCCGCCGTCGATCATGACGTGTCGGAAGTCCGGAGTCCGGATGAGCATGCCGTCGCCTTGGCCGACGTCGATGAAATAGACCTCGAGCAGAGGGCTTCCACCGAGGTCGGCGACATCCACCCAGCCACGGCGATTTCGCCCGCGAGCGCGTACGGGCAGCCTCCCGTTCGCGGCAGGGCCGGTCACATGGACGCCATCACCCCAGAGTAGATGGCCGACCTTGTCATTGCCGGTCGAGTCGCGCCTCAACACGGCCTGCTCCGCTGAGACGAAGTCATCGAAAGGATTGGCAATCATCCGAAATTCACTCCACCAACCTGATCAAACCTCCGCACAAAGCGGCACTACATGCGTGCGCAAGACGAACTTTGCGCATCATGTCAAACAGCTGTGGAGCCGAGTATGTGTAGGAGTCTTCTTTTCTGATAAAAGCTATCACGTCGCGCGCACTATGTCATCCGAGGGATGCAGTCTGCGCTTTCGAGCCGTCAGGCGGCGTGCAGCGCCAAGCTTCCCAGTTCGCCGATCTCGATGCGGTAGCTCGCGGGCGTTTCCACCCACTGCACCGGGGTGATGGTGCCGAGGCTCACGAATGTGCCGGCTGCGAGACCGAGCTTCAGCGCCGAGCGGCGCGTCGCGATCCAGGCCAGGGCGTCGAGCGGGTGGCCGAGCAGAGCGTCGCTTCGGCCGGTGGCGAGAAGAGTGTCGTCGCGAAATGTGTGGGCTGTCAGTGCGCCGAGATCGAGGCCGCGCCAGTCGGCCACCGGCTCGCCGAGCAGGCTGCCCGTGTCGAACGCGTTGTCGGCGATCAGGGTCGGGCCGCCGATCGTCGCGAAGCCGTCATAGCGGTCGTCCACCAGCTCGATCGCGGCGTGCACACTCGCCACCGCATCGGCAACGTCGCTCCGCCGGTAGGGGCGGTCCCGCGATGGGAGCTCCTTGCCCAGGCGGACGGCGATCTCGGTCTCGATTCCAAGCCGAACGTAGTCCGCGCGCCGGACCGTCGTGCCGCTCGGATGGCATTGGCTCGCGAACACCTCGCCTGCGACGGGCTCGGGCACGTTGATGTAGCGGCGCATGGTTTCGGTCGTACCGCCGATCTTGTGCCCGACCCGCTTGCCGAGATGAGCCTCGAGCTGTCGATTGGCCCGCTGCTGGACGGCATAGCCGTCCTCCAGCGTGACGACGCCCGCGAGTCGCGCGAGCCGCCGGCGACCCAAGCGGGCGCTCACCACCGACGCCGCTGCCTCCGCAAGCATCGCCTCGTTCATGCGGGCCACCCGGTCGCTTCGTTGACATTCGCTGCCGGCGGACCCTAGCCTGCCCGGCATGATGGCGGCGATCCTGGAGCGGCTCGACGACAAGCGCCAGGAGATCGTGGCGCTGACCAGCGACCTCGTCCGCATTCCGACCGTCAATCCCCCCGGCGATGCCTATCGCGAATGCGCCGAGCTGGTCGGCGAGCGCCTGCGGCGGCGCGGGTTCGAGGTCGCCTAT
Organism: Geminicoccaceae bacterium; assembly: GCA_044224255.1. GTDB lineage: Bacteria > Pseudomonadota > Alphaproteobacteria > Geminicoccales > Geminicoccaceae > Benzoatithermus. The sequence continues at coordinate 5,031 of JBGAKU010000289.1, read as the reverse complement.
CTGCGTGCGGAAGGCACCCCCGGCGACACCGACCGCCACCCCCGGATCAATGTCCTCGCCCGCCGTGAGGCCGCACGGCCGGGTCCTTGCGTGCACTTCAACGGCCACATCGACGTCGTGCCGGCGGGGCAGGGCTGGTCGGTCGACCCGTGGCAAGGGGCGGTGCGCGACGGCAAGGTCTTCGGCCGCGGCACCTGCGACATGAAGGGTGGGCTCGCCGCCGCCATGGTGGCGGTGGAGACCCTGCTCGAGTCCGGCATCGAACTGCCTGGGGCGATCGAGATCTCGGGCACGGTCGACGAGGAGTCGGGCGGCTATGGTGGGGTGGCCTGGCTGGCCGAACGCGGGTTCTTCTCGCCGCCGCGCGTGGACCACGTGATCATCCCCGAGCCCTTGAACGTCGATCGCGTCTGCATCGGCCATCGCGGGGTATGGTGGGCCGAGATCGAGACCTTCGGCCGGATCGCGCACGGCTCGATGCCTTTCCTCGGCGACTGCGCCGTGCGCCACATGGCGGCGGTGGTCGACCGCTTCGAGCGCGAGCTGTGGCCCCGGCTGGCGGAGCGGCGTACCGCGATGCCGGTCGTGCCCCCGGCCGCGCGCGCCTCGACACTCAACCTGAACTCGATCCACGGCGGCCAGGAGGAGGGCCATGCCGGCCTGCCGAGCCCCTGCGTGCCGGACAGCTGCCGACTGATGATCGACCGGCGGTTCCTGATCGAGGAGAGGCTCGAGGAGGTCAAAGGCGAGGTCCACGCCCTGCTCGAGCGGCTGGCCAGCGAGCGCAGCAGCTTCCGCTACCGTGTCCGGGATGTGATGGAAGTCCATCCGGTCCTGACGGAGCCGACCATGCCCGTCCCGCGGGCGGTGGCCGACGGCGTGCGGCGGGTGCTGGGGTGCGAGCCCGAGTTCATCTGCTCCCCTGGCACCTACGACCAGAAGCACATCGCCCGCATCGGCCATCTGCACGATTGTGTCGCTTATGGTCCGGGCATTCTCGACCTAGCTCATCAGCCGGACGAGTTCGTCCTGATCGATGATCTCGTCGCCTCGGCCAAGGTGATGGCGCTGGCCACGCTCGATCTGCTTGGCGCCCGAGCATGATTCGACCCGGACCGCTCAACGGTCTCGGCGATGTTGCCGGGCTGGTCGTGGGCAATGCCGAGGACAAGGCGGCGCGCACCGGCGTCACCGTCGTCCTCGCCGACCCGCCGGCATTGGCCGCCGCCGACGTGCGCGGCGGTGCCCCGGGAACGGTGAACACCGATGCGTTGCGCTCTGGCGGCCTGATCACGCGGGTGAACGGCGTCGTCCTGTCGGGCGGGTCCGTGTTCGGGCTGGAGGCCGTGGCCGGCCTGATCGACTGGCTGGCCGAGCGGGGACGGGGCTTCTCCGAATGGGGGCCGTGCCTGCCGATCGTGACCGGCGCGATCTTGTTCGACCTGTTGAACGGAGGCGACAAGGCTTGGCGCGGCCGGCCGCCATACCGCGCGCTCGCGGCAAGGGCGGCCGATTCCGCCGCGGCCGACACGCGGCTGGGCAATGTCGGTGCCGGCTTCGGCGCCGTGGCCGGCGGCTACAAGGGTGGCCTCGGCACCGCTTCGGCATTCGATCCGGCGACCGGAGCGACGGTCGGTGCCCTGGTCGCGGTGAATTCGGTCGGCTCGGTCACCATGCCGGGCAGCCGGACGATGTGGGCATGGCATCTGGAGCAGGCCAACGAGCTTGGCGGTCAGGCCGCGCCGCGCGATGCCACCGGCCACGCCTTCGAGACCAAGCGCGGCATCGGCATGAACACGACCATCGGCATCGTCGCCACCGACGCCAAGCTGGACCATGGCGGTGTGCAGCGCCTGGCGGCGATGGCGCAGGGCGGCTACGCCTATGCGATCCGACCGATCTACACGCCCTATGATGGCGACACGCTGTTCGCTCTGGCGACGGGCACCGTGGCCATGCCGGACAAGCCCGACGCACTTGTGCGCCTCGGCGCGATCGCCGCGGACGTGGTCGCGCGCGCCGTCATGCGCGGCGTCTACGAGGCGCGAACCCTCGGTGACATCCAAGCCTACCGCGCTTCCTGAAAGCCTATGCGGCCGTCCCCGCCCCGGCTGGGGTCGCCGGCGCCTGCCGTCGGAATGCCGCTCTCAGCAGGCGCGCAAGGTCCTCCATGTAGGTGTAGAGGACCGGCGTGATGAACAGCGTCAGCGCCTGCGAGACCAGCAGGCCGCCGACCACGGCGATGCCCAAGGGCTGACGCAGCTCCGCGCTGGCGCCGTGGCCGATGGCGATCGGCAGCACGCCCATGATCGCGGCGAGCGTCGTCATCATGATCGGCCGAAAGCGCAGCAGGCAGGCCTCGCGGATGGCGGCCAGCGGCTCGGCACCGGCGCGCTGCCGCACGAGCGCCACGTCGATCATCATGATCGCGTTCTTCTTGACGATGCCGATCAGCATCAGAAGGCCGATGATCGCGATCACGCTGAGGTCCATCCCGAACAGCTCGAGCGCCGCGAGCGCGCCGACCGCAGCCGCGGGCAGGCCGGTCAGGATGGTCAGCGGGTGGATGAAGCTCTCATAGAGCACGCCCAGCACGATGTAGATCGTGACCACCGCCGCCAGAAGCAGGAGCCCCTGGTTGCCGAGCGCATCCTCGAATACGCGGGCCGTGCCCGAGAAGGTGGTGCTGACGGAGGAGGGCACGCCGAGCTCGGCCTTGATCACCTCGAGCCGTTGGACAGCGTCGCCCAACGAGACCCCATCCGGCAGGTTGAACGATACCGTCACCGCCGGCAGCTGGCCGAGCTGGTTGATGGTGAGGGGACCCGCGGTCCGCTCGACCCTGGCGAAGGCCGAGAGCGGCACGAGCTTGCCCGAGGCGGCATGCACGTGGATCTGGTCGAGCCGCTCGGCCGTCCAGGGTAGCCGCGGATCGAACTCCACGATCACCGGATAGTTGTCGCCGGTGGTGTAGATGGTCGAGATCTGCCGCGAGCCGAAGCCGCTGTAGAGGGTGGAGCGAAGCTGCTCAGCGGTGATGCCGAGTGCCCGCACCTTGTCCCGGTCGACCTCGATCTGCGCCTGGAGTGCCGTGTTCTCGAGATCGTCGGTCACGTCGACGAAGGTCCGGTCCTGCAGCATGCGATCGGTCAGCCGAGTCGCCCAGCTGTCGAGCTCGTCACGGTCCAACCCCTGAACCACGAACTGGTACTGGCTCTTGCTCTGCCGGCCGCCGAAGCTGAGATTCTGGACGGGCACGACGAAGGAATTGATGCCCGGGATCTTCCCCAGCTCCCGGCGTAGCTCGCCAACAACGACCGCCAGTTCCGGGCGCTGCTCCCTGGGCTTCAGCTCGACGAAGAAGCGGCCGTTGTTGAGCGTATTGGTGGGACCGCTGCCACCCACGATCGAGGCTACGTGCGCGACATGGGGCGAGCGCTCGATTACCGCCTCCGCCTCGGCCTGCAGTTCGACCATGGCGGAGAACGAGATGTCCTGCCGCGCCTGGGTCTGGATCGAGAGCTGGCCGATGTCCTCCTGCGGGAAAAAGCCTTTTGGAATGGCGTGGAACATCCAGGCCGTGGCGGCAATCGTCGCCAGGAAGACGACGAGCATGACCGGCCGGCCCCGCAGGCAAAGGTCGAGCAGCCAAGCATAGCCGGCAGTGACGCGATCGAACGCCCGCTCGAACAGATTGCGCCTGCGCTCGCCAGCGCGCTCCTGAGGCAGCCGTGCGGTCAGCATCGGCGCCAGGGTCAGCGATACGAAGGCCGAGGCGGCGATGGCGATCGTCACCGTCACCGCGAACTCATGGAATACTCGCCCGACCACGCCGCCCATCAGCAGCACCGGGATGAACACGGCGACGAGCGACAGAGTGATCGAGAGGATGGTGAAGCCGATCTCGCCGCTGCCTTTCAACGCCGCCTCGAACGGCGTCATCCCCTCCTCGACGTGCCGCACGATGTTCTCGAGCATGACGATGGCATCGTCGACCACCAGGCCCACGGACAGGGTCAGGGCGAGCAGCGAGATGTTGTCGATCGAGTAGCCGAGCAGATACATGGCACCGAAGGTCGAGACGATCGAGATCGGCACGGCCACGCCCGGAATCGCCGTGGCCCCGAGCCGGCCGAGGAACAGGTAGATCACCAGGATCACCAGCCCCATGGTGATCAAGAGCGTGACCTGGACGTCGTGGACGGCCGCCCGGATCGAGGTCGAGCGATCGTTGAGCACGTGGATCGCACCCGATGCGCCCAGCTCCACGTCGAACTGGGGCAGCATGTCCTTGACGCGATCGACCACCGCGACGGTGTTGGCGCCCGGCTGCCGCTGCACGGCCAGCACCAGCGAGCGCTGCCCATCGAAGCGGCTGGCCTGCTGCGTGTTCTCGACCGAGTCGATCACCCGGGCGAGGTCGCCGAGCCGGATCGGATGGCCGTTGCGGCTGGTGACGATCAGGTCGCGGAAGGCCGCGGCGTCGGCAAGTTGGGTCTGCGCCTCGATGGTCAGGTTCTGGGCGTCGCCCTGGACCGTCCCGACCGGCGTGTTGACGTTGGCGGCGGCCACCGCGTCCTGGACCTCGTCCACCCCGATCCCGCGGGCCGCGAGCGCGTCGGGATCGAGTTGGATCCGCACGGCGTAGCGCTGGCTGCCGTAGATCTGCACCTGCCCCACGCCGTCGATGGTCGAGAGCGCCGGAGAGATCACCTGCTGGGCGAATGCATCCAGCGTGGGCAGCGGCGTGGTCGAGCTGGTCAGCGCGAGAAGCAGGATCGGCGCGTCGGCTGGGTTGAGCTTGCGGTAGCTCGGCGGCGTGGTCATGTCGACCGGGAGCTGCCGCTGGGTGCGCGCGATGGCGGCCTGAACGTCGGCCGCTGCTTGGTCGATGTCGCGGTCGAGCTCGAACTCGATCACGATCGAGGTCGAGCCCTGCGCGTTCGTCGTGCTGATCTGCTGGATCGCCGGAATGGTTGAGAACTGCTTGATCAGCGGTGTCGCCACGGCATTGGCCATGGTCTCCGGCGA
>JBGAKU010000288.1:0-6660 GCA_044224255.1 Geminicoccaceae bacterium | reverse complement strand
GATCGAATTCTCAGCACGCACGCTTGAACCCGAGCCGGCGAACGCGAATGCGGAAACGTACACGTCTGAACCCGAGCCGCCCGCCCTCAACCGCCATGAGCGCCGGCGGCTGCAGGCCCTGGCCCGCAAGCGGCGCGCTGCCTGAGCGGGGCCAGGTCGGGCGTCAGTCGCCGTATAGCCGCCGCCGATGTCGGTGCCCTCGCAGATGCATCGCGACGCCGATCGGGGCGCGGACCGGCCGCCACGCGGGCGCTGAGCGGGACAGCCCGCCCGAACGGCGCTAGCATGACCTCCTCTTGGCCAGGGGGGCCCGCCATCAACCATCCCGTCCGCATCCTCGTCGTCGGCCTCGGCAACATGGGCCGCAGCCACGCCCTCGCCTATCACCGGCTCGACGGGTTCGAGATCGTCGGCCTGATGAGCCGACGCATCCGCTCGACCGCGCACATGCTGCCGCCCGAGCTCTACGGCTATCCCCTGTTCGAGGATTACGAGCAGGCGCTGCGCGCGACCCACCCCGACGCCGTCTCGATCAACACCTACACCGACAGCCACGCGGCCTACGCCATCCGCGCCATGGACGCCGGCTGTCACGTCTTCGTCGAGAAGCCGCTCGCGACCAGTGTCGCCGAGGCGGAGGCGATCGTGGCCAAGGCCAAGGCCACGCGGCGCAAGCTCGTGGTCGGCTATATCCTGCGCGTGCACCCGGCCTGGCAGAAGCTGATCGAGATCGGCCGCGGCCTGGGCAAGCCCTTGGTGATGCGGATGAACCTGAACCAGCAGTCGAGCGGTCCGGCCTGGGCCGTGCACCGACGCCTGATGGAGAGCACGACGCCGATCGTCGACTGCGGCGTCCACTATGTCGACGTGATGTGCCAGCTCACCGGCGCCCGGCCGGTACGCGTGCACGGCATCGGCGCCAAGCTGTCGACCGAGACGGCCGTCCAGAACTATGGCCACCTGCACGTCGTGTTCGAGGACGGCTCGGTCGGCTGGTACGAGGCCGGCTGGGGGCCGATGATGTCCGAGGTCGCCTTCTTCGTGAAGGACGTCTGGGGGCCGAAGGGCAGCGTCTCGATCGCCATGCGCCAGGACGGCTCGACCGAGGCCAGGGCGGATCGGGTCAGCACCAGCGCCGACGTCGATCAGCACACCAGAACGAACGCGCTCAAGCTGCACCATGCCGACCTCGACGCCGCGGGCGGCTTCGCCAGGGCCGACGAGTGGCTCGACATGTCCGACGAGCCCGACCACCAGGCGCTGTGCAAGCGCGAGCAGGCCTGGTTCCTGCGCGCCATCCGCGAGGACATCGACCTCGGCCGCAGCATGCGGGAGGCGGTCGCCAGCCTGCGGATCGTGCTGGCCGCCCAGCAAAGCATCGACGAGGGGCGCGTGATCGACCTGTAGGCCCGTTACGGCCGCGGCTCGCGCTTTCCGGCGGGCTCGAACCGGCGCTGCTGCGCCGACGGCAGTTGGCTGGCGAGAATGGCGGCATTCGTCAGGTCGGTAACGACATGGAAGCGCAGCCGGTCGTCCACAAGCTCGACCGCGGCAAGCGCCCCGGTGTGAAAGCAGCCGCTGTCGACGCCGATCCGGTGGCCGCGCACGTCGGGGCCGAGCGGGGTGTGGCCGTGCACGACCGCGAAGGGATGGCTCCAGCCGACCCCGCTCAGGAACGGCTCGCGCATCCAGATGGCGTCCAAGGCGCTCTGGGTGGCGATCGGGCGCGTCGGATGGACGCCGCCATGGACGAACAGGTAGCCGCCTGCCGCCCAGCCCGGCTCCAGTCCATGCAGCAGCGCCACCAGCTCTGGGCCGAGCCGGTCGCGCAGTTGCTGAGCGATCGCCTCCGGGCTCATCCGCTCGATCTCCCTCGAGCCCATACCGCACTCGGCGAGCACCGTGGTGCCTCCGTTGAGCTGCCAGAGCTCGAGGATTTCCGGGTCCGGCCTGTCCGCCAGGCAGGCGACCAGCATCTGGTCATGGTTGCCGAGGAGCAGGTGCAGGGGCACGCCCAGCCGGTCGCGCAACCCGGAGAGCTGGCGGAGCACACCGAGGCTGCTCGGCCCGCGGTCGGTATAGTCCCCGAGCAGCACGATCTCGCAGCGGCGCCCCGCCACCTTGGCCTCGGCGATCAGGCCGGCGAGCAACGCCTCCATCCCATGCAGATGCGCGGCGCAGCCATGGACGTCGCCGACCGCCAGCAGCGTGGTCGAAGGCGGAGCCCGGCGCGGGGCCGGCTCCCAGTCCGAGCGAAAGGCGTCCATGGTCCGCCGTCCGAGTGGCGAGGCTGCCCTGGGCCGGGCCAGGCACGGGCAGGGTTTGCCCAAATACGCGCTTCGGTGTAGAGACCACCGTTCCACCTGCCAACCAAAACAGTCGGGCCATGTCCACCATCTCAGCCGCGACGGCGACGCCTGTGCTCGCCGCCTCGACCGGGCTTGCGCGCGAGCTCAGGGCGATGCTCGTCCTGGCGCTGCCCCTGATCCTGACCCAGCTCATGCAGATCCTGGTGCACACGACCGAGGTCGTGCTGCTGGGCTGGCTGGACGCGCGTGCGCTGGCCGCCGCAAGCCTCGCCGCGGCGCTGCTGCATTCGGGCATGATGTTCGGCGTCGGCATCGCCAGCGCCACGGCACCCCTCGTCGCGCAGGCCAAGGGCGGCCGCCAGCCCCGCCGGATCCGCCGCGTCGTGCGGCAGGGCTTGTGGGTCACGCTGGCCGTGATGGTGCCGCTCATGCTGGCGCTGTGGTTCGTGCGCCCGATCCTCGCAGCGATGGGCCAGCAGGCCGAGCTTCTGGTGATGACCGAGGCCTATATGCGCACGGCGCTCTGGGGCCTGCCCTTCGCGGTGGGCTTCATCGTGCTGCGCAGCTTCGCGGCCTCGTTCGGGCGCACGCGCGCGATCCTGGCCTCGGCCGCCGCCGGGACCCTGCTCAACGTTCCCCTGTCCTGGCTGCTCATCTTCGGCGGCCTGGGTCTGCCGCCCTTGGGCATCCGCGGTGCGGGCATCGCGGTCGCGATCATCTATGCGCTCGAGTTCGGCGTGCTCCTCGCCTACTGCCTGACCACCACGCCCCTCAGGCGCTATCACGTGCTGGCCCGGTTCTGGCGCCCGGACTGGCCGATCTTCCGCGAGATCCTGCGCGTCGGACTGCCGATCGGCGGTGCCGTGGTCATGGAGACCGGGCTGTTCGCGATCTCGACCCTGTTCATGGGTCTGATCGGCACCGCCCAGCTCGCCGCGCACCAGATAGCACTGCAGCTCGCCAGCATCGCCTTCATGGTGCCCCTGGGCCTGAGCCATGCGGCGACGATCCGGGTGGGGCTCGCCGTCGGCGGCGACGACTGGCCGCGCGCCCAGCTCGCCGGCCGGGTGGCGTGCGCCCTGGGCCTGACCTTCATGGCCGCCATGGCGCTGCTGTTCGCGTCCACCGCACGGCCGCTGGTCGGGCTGTTCCTCGACGCCTCCACCGCCGAGGGCGCCGCCGCCACGACATTTGCCATCGGTTTCTTGCACATCGCCGCCCTGTTCCAGCTCGTCGACGGGCTGCAGGTGATCGGCATCGCCAACCTGCGGGGGCTCAGGGACACCGCGGTGCCGATGTGGCTCGCCGCCCTCGGCTACTGGGCGGTCGGCTTCCCGATCTCGTGGCTGCTGGGGTTCCACACCCCGCTCGCCGGGACCGGCATCTGGATCGGCTTGGCCTTTGCGCTGGCGACCGTGGCGGTGACCATGGTGGTGCGCTTCGAGCGGCTGACGCGGCGACGGATCGCGTCCGCCGCTTGAGGCGTCACTTGGCCAGGATGCGCGCGAACCTGCGGAAGATCTGCGCCGGGATGTCGTTGTAGCGCGAGGTGTTGATCAGGATCACCACCGTCTCGTGACGCTCGCGGTGATGCATCACCAGCGCCTGGTAGCCCAGGCCCGAGCCGGTATGGCCCCAGAACCCCTCCAGCTCGCCGATGCCCAGGCCATACTGATCGTACTCGGGGCCGTTCGTCGGCGGCCGGCCCATGAACCTCTGCCGCTGCAGGGCGGGCGGCAGGAGGGTGCCGTCGGCCAGCGCCTCGCCCCAGCGGCGCAGATCGCCGAGGTCGGTGCTCAGCGCACCGGCCGGCCCCTGCGAGGTGAAGCTGACCGGGACGCTGAAGTAGCTGTCGGTATCCTCGTCATAAAGGTAGTTGAGCGCCCGCGGCGGCGGGACGGTGCTGCCGGTCAGGTACTGCGTGTCGGTCAGCCTCAGCCGGTCGAGGATGCGCCGCTGGAGCGCCTTGGCGAAAGGCCTGCCGGTGACCTTCGCGGCGACGACGCCCAGGAGCACGGTGTTGGTGTTCGAATAGTCGTACCGCGTGCCGGGCTCGAACGCCGGCTTCTCGCGAAAGGCAAAGCGCAGCAACTCCTCGTCGGTCCACCGGCGGGCGAAGTTGGCGATGAACTTGTCGAGGAAGCCCCGTGTCTTCGAGTAGTCGACCAGCCCGCTGGTCATGTTGGCGAGCTGGCGCAGCGTGATCCGATGCCCGTTGGGCACGCCGGCGACATATTTGGCGACCTTGTCGTCCAGCCGTAGCCGGCCCTCGGCGGCGAGCTGCAGGATCACCGTGACGGTGAACGACTTGGTGATGCTGCGAATGCCGAACCGGCTCGCCGCCCGCACCGGGATGCGGCGAGCGAGGTCGGCGAAGCCCCTGGTGGCGATCCACCGCCCTTCGGGCGTCCATACGCCGACGGCCGCACCCGGGATGTCGTAGCGCTCGATCGCCGCCGCCAGCGCAACGTCGAGCGCCCGCTTCTTGGCAGCCCAGTCGCCGGTGGCGTGCGCATCGGGCGCCATCGTCACGCCGATCAGGGCCAGGAGAAACGCCAGCACGAGGGCACGGACAGTCAATTGCTTCTGCGGGAGCAGTCGACCGGGCTCGATCACAGCGTCTGCTCCTCAGATTATTGCCGTCGTCATCTGGAGTGACTGTCTTCACACAGCACTATCAGACGATCGATAATTTCCCAAAGCTGCAAAACGGGACAGCCAAGCGGTGGCACGCCGGATCGGCAAAGGACCGGGCAATGCCATGCGCGAATCCCAAAAGATCCAACGGGTTAGAGAATCGGCTCGATCGGCAGAGAAATCGGCAAGAAAGTGGCGCAAACTCCGCGAAATGCGCACCTCATCATGGCGTTGCCTTCTTCTAGAGATCGGCATGCCTGTGTTGGAGGCCCCTGCACGCTTGGAGGCATCCGTCACCGGCCTCAAGGAAAGGCCTGCCACGTAACCACATAGCGAAGGTCACATGCTATCGGCAGGCTGAGCCTCCACGGAGGTTCAGCAGCTCCCCCATGCCCGCCCGCTCAGCCCGCAGCCAACGTCTGCTTGAAGAAGTCCACGGTGCGCTGCCAGGCGAGCTTGGCAGCGGCCTCGTTGTAGCGCGCGGCCGAGGTGTCGTTGTTGAAGGCGTGCTGCACGCCCTCGTACATGTAGAGCGTGTAGGTCTTGTCGTTGGCCTTCAGCGCCGCCTCGAACGCCGGGATGCCGGCATTGATGCGCTCGTCCTGGCCGGCATAGTTCAGGAGCAGCGGTGCCTTGATGTTGGGAACCGTGTCTGCTGCGGGCTGCTGCCCGTAGTAGACGACACCCGCATCGAGCTCGGGATCGGCTGCGGCCACCCGGCCGACCACGCCGCCGCCCCAGCAGAAGCCGACGATCCCGACCTTGCCATTGCTGTCCGGCCGCGCCTTCAGCCAGGCGATCGCCGCCTTGGCGTCGTCGACGACCTTGGCCGCATCGAGCGTGCCGATCATCTCGCGCGCCTTGTCCTCGTTGTCGCTCGGCGTGCCGCCGAGCGGCGAGAGGAAATCGAGCGCCAGCGCCATGAACCCGTCGGTCCCCAGTCGGCGCGCCACGTCCTGGATATGCGGATTGAGGCCACGGTTCTCGTGCACCACGAGGACCGAGGGGAGCTTGCCGGTCTCGTTTGCGGGCCGGACCAGATAGCCGCGCAGGGGTGTCTTGCCCTCCGAGAGGGTCACCATCTCGGCCTCGAGGCGGGGATCGTCGGCCGCGACCTGCGCAGCGCCCGCAGGATCAGCACGCAGCATGGCGAGTGCCACCGCCGCGGCCGCCGTGCCGCCGGCGAGCTCGGCCAGCCTGCTCATGAAGATCCGCCGGTCGAGGCCCCGATGGGTGAACTCGTCGTAGAGGTCGATGATTTCCTGCTTCATCGGCGTGCCTCCTCAGCCATCGCCCCATCACAAGGCGAGGCTAGCTGCGCGCCGTGCCGGGGCCAGAACAGATCGCGTCACCTCGCATAGCCGTGATGCGCCGACCAGGCTGGAGGTTCGGCGCACGACAACTATGGTGCGGGTAATCGCGTTCCCGAGGACGGACACAATGATCGACCTGCACTATTGGCCGACGCCCAACGGGCACAAGATCACCCTGTTTCTCGAGGAGACCGGCCTGCCTTACCGCATCGTCCCGGTCGACATCGGCCGCGGCGAGCAGTTCCGGCCGGAGTTTCTCGCGATCGCGCCGAACAACCGGATGCCGGCGATCGTCGATCACGAGCCCGCGGACGGCGGCACCCCCGTTTCGGTGTTCGAGTCCGGCGCCATCCTGCTCTATCTCGCCGACAAGACCGGGCGCTTCATCCCCGCCGATCTGC
>JBGAKU010000287.1:0-6676 GCA_044224255.1 Geminicoccaceae bacterium | reverse complement strand
GGGCGCGGATACGCCGGCTGAAGGCGGGCTGCGTGACATTGCGGATGTCAGCCGCGCGCGAGAAGTTTCTCTGTTCGGCCAGCGCCAGAAAGTCTTTGAGCCAATCCAATTCCATGGTCATGCCGCTTGCACATCGGGTGCACCGATCTTGGCATTGGCCACCCAGTAGCGCCAAGACATAGATTCGCGGTCAAGCGTTCATTCGGGAAGTCCAGCACGGTAGTGTGGGACGCGATCGACAGATTCAGCGCGACGAAGCCCGAGTCCGACAGGCTGGGCGCAGTGTCGTTAAGCAGCCGCTGAAGTGTTGATGCACAAGCCGCAGCCGTTACTGCACCTTTCCCGACAACTCCCTACAACACACGGAGAGCATTCATGCGCATCGTCGACATCCGCGAGGTCACCAAGCCGATCGCCTCGCCGATCCGCAACGCCTACATCGACTTCAGCAAAATGACCCTGAGCCTCGTGGCCGTCATCACCGACGTGATCCGCGACGGCAAGCCGGTGGTGGGCTACGGCTTCAACTCCAACGGCCGCTACGGCCAGGGCAAGCTGATGCGCGAGCGCTTCATCCCCCGCGTGCTCGAGGCCAAGCCCGAATCGCTCGTGGACGACAGCGGCCGGAACCTCGATCCGCACAAGATCTGGAACGCCATGTTCACCAACGAGAAGCCCGGCGGCCACGGCGAACGCTCGGTGGCCATCGGCACCGTCGACATGGCGGTCTGGGACGCGGTGGCGAAGATCGAAGGCAAGCCGCTGTTCCAGCTGCTGGCCGACCGCTACGGCGACGGCAAGCCCAACCGCAAGATCTTCGTCTATGCCGCCGGCGGCTACTACTACCCGGGCCAGGACCACAAGAAGCTGCAGGACGAGATGCGCAGCTACATCGATCGCGGCTACACGGTGGTCAAGAAGAAGATCGGCGGCGCCTCCCTCGACGAAGACCTGCGCCGCATCGATTCCATCCTGGAGGTGCTGCAGGATGGCCAGAAGCTGTGCGTGGACGCCAACGGCCGCTTCGACCTGGACACTGCCATCGCCTATGCCAAAGCCCTCTCGCAGTATGACCTGTTCTGGTACGAGGAGCCTGGCGACCCGCTGGACTTCGAGCTGCAGGCCACGCTGCGCAACTACTACAAGAAGCCGATGGCGACCGGCGAGGACCTCTTTTCGATGCAGGACGCCCGCAACCTGATTCGCTATGGCGGCATGCGGCCCGATCGCGACTGGCTGCAGTTCGACTGCGCGCTCAGCTACGGCCTGGTCGAGTACCTTCGCACGCTCGACATGCTCAAGGAACACGGCTGGTCCGCCAGCCGCTGCATCCCGCACGGCGGGCACCAGATGTCGCTCAACATCGCGGCCGGCCTCGGGCTCGGCGGCAACGAGTCCTACCCCGACCTGTTCCAACCCTTCGGCGGCTTCCCCGATGGCGCCAAGGTCGAGGACAGCCACGTGACGCTGCCCGACCTGCCCGGTATCGGCTTCGAGGGCAAATCGGACCTGATCAAGGTCATGCGCGAGCTGGCGGAATAGCCCACTGGCGCAAGTCAGTGGCGATCCGCTCGCTCGCAGCGGATTGCCTTACCCCATCCCCGTCACCGATGAGGCTAAGATGATTCGCAGAATGCTGCTCGCCGCGACGGCCGTAGTCGCCCTGACCGGCGGCGCGTTGGCGCAGTCTGACTTTCCCACGCAAACGATCACCATGCTGGTACCGTTCGCCGCCGGCGGTTCCACCGACACAGTGGGTCGATTGATCGCCGAGCCCATGACGAAGAGCCTGGGCCAGCAGATGATCGTCGAGAATGTGGGTGGCGCAGGTGGCACCCTCGGCGCCGCACGCGTCGCCAGGTCGGATCCCGACGGCTACACGCTGCTCCTGCACCATATCGGCTTGGCTTCAAGCGCCGCGCTCTATCGCAAGCTGCCTTACGACACCGCGAGTGCTTTCGCGCCCATCGGGCTCGTCACCGACATACCGATGACGATCGTGGCCAAGTCGGATTTTCCGGCGAGCTCGATCGGCGAGCTTCTCGATTTCATCCGCGCCAACAAGGATCAGGTTGTCTTCGCTCATGCTGGTGTCGGCTCGGTATCGCACCTTTGCGGTCTGCTCCTGATGCAGGCACTGGGCACGAAGATGACGTCGGTAGGCTACAAGGGTAGCGGACCCGCCATGACCGATCTGCTCGGTGGCCAAGTCGACATGACCTGCGACCAGACCACCAACACGATGAGCCACATCAGGAGCGGCAAGATCAAAGCCTACGCGGTGACCACCAGCAAACGCCTTGCCTCTCTGCCCGACCTGCCGACCCTCGACGAAGCCGGACTCGATGGATTCGAGGTCACGGCCTGGCATGGCCTCTACGCGCCCAAGGGCACGCCGCAGCCGGTGATCGACGAGCTCACCGCGGCCCTCCAGGCGGCGCTGAAGGACCCGAAGGTGGTGGAACGCTTTACCGATCTCGGTACCGAGCCCGTATCCCAAGAGCAGGCCACGCCGGCCGCCCTGGATCAGCAGCTGCAATCCGAGATCGTGCTGTGGGCGCCCATCATCCAAGCGGCGGGCGAGTATGCCGAATAGCGAGGGCAGAGGAAAACGGCGGCCGAGGTGATCGCACCATCGGCAACCTACCTGAGGCCGCCGGGTTTTTCCGCCCCAAGGACGCCGGCCCGCAGGCTCTTGCCAAGCCCTGGCTGGACGGCACTCCGATGCCGCCCGGACAGCAATCCCCAAGAACTGCTCATGCCAGACCCAGTCGCTCAGGCGGCCAGCTTCAGGCTCTCCTCGAGCATCCCCAGCCCCTCGTCGAGCACCGCGTCGCTCGCGGTCAGTGGGACCAGGATGCGGACGACGTTGAACTCGGTGCCGCAGGACAGCAGCACGAGGCCGTTCTCCAGCGCCTTGGTCGTGACCTGCTTGGTCGCCGCCGCGTCGGGCTCGAAGGAGCCGCGCTCCTTGACGACGTCGAAGGCGACCATGGCGCCCAAGCGGCGGATCGCGGCGATCGGGACGAGGTCGTTGCGCCGCTCCATGAAGCGCAGCCGGGCCTCGATCCTGGCGCCGATCTCCTCGGCGCGTGCCAGCAGGTTCTCCTCCTCGATCACGTCGAGCACGGCGTTGGCCGCGGCACAGGCGAGCGGCGAGCCGGCATAGGTGCCGCCGAGGCCGCCGGTCTCCGGCGCGTCCATGATCTCGGCCCGGCCGAGCACGCCCGAGAGCGGGAAGCCGCCGGCCAGCGACTTGGCCATCGTGACCAGGTCCGGCTCGACGCCGGAATGCTCGATCGCGAACAGCTTGCCGGTCCGGGCGAAGCCGGTCTGCACCTCGTCGGCGATCAACAGGATGCCGTGCTCGTCGCAGATCCGACGCAGCTCGACCAAGAGCTCGGTCGGGGCGGGGTGGAAGCCACCTTCGCCCTGGACCGGCTCGATGATGATCGCGGCGACCCGCGACGGCTCGATGTCGGCCCTGAACAGATAGTTCAGCGCCTTGAGCGAATCGGCCACCGAGACGCCGTGCTGCGGCACGGGGAAGGGGACGTGGTAGACGTCGCCCGGCATCGGGCCGAAGCTCTTCTTGTAGGGCAGCACCTTGCCGGTCAGCGCCATGGTCATCATGGTCCGGCCGTGGAAGCCGCCGGAAAAGGCGATGACGCCGGTGCGGCCGGTCGCGGAGCGGGCGATCTTGACCGCGTTCTCGATGGCCTCGGCACCGGTGGTGAGGAAGATCGTCTTGGCCGGGCCCTCGAAGGGCGCTTTGGCGTTCAGCCGCTCGGCGAGGCGGATATAGGATTCGTAGGCCATCACCTGGAAGGCCGTGTGGGTGAACCGCTCGGCCTGCTCGGCGACGGCGGCCATCACCTTGGGATGGCGGTGGCCGGTGTTGAGGACGGCGATGCCGCCGGCGAAGTCGACATAGCGCCGACCCTCGACGTCCCAGACCTCGGCGTTCTCCGCCCGCTCGGCGTAGACCGGCGTGGCGTGGCCGACGCCGCGCGGGACGGCGGCGTTGCGACGGGCGAGCAGCTCGGCGTTCGTGGTCATGCTTTGGCCTCGGTTGTTGGGCGGGGAGCGGCACGGCTCCCGACGCTTGCTGGATCAGACGGTAGCGGACTCGGCGGTGCGTGTTGTTCTCGCCGCGGCACGCGCGCGCGCAGCCGCGCCGAAGGCGGCGAACAGGCGGCGCGACCAGGGGTTCTCCAGCACCTGCCATTCCGGGTGCCATTGCACGCCCAGCGCGAAGCCTCGGGCGTCGCGCACGGAGACGGCCTCGATCGTCCCGTCGTCGGCCACCGCCTCCACCACCAGCCGGTCGGCGACGCGGTCGATGCCCTGGCCGTGCAGCGAGTTGACCTCGATCCGCTCCGCTCCGTCGAACAGCGCCTGCAAGGCGCCGCCGGGCGTCAGGGTGACCGGATGGGCGAGGCCGTAGCGGTCCTTGAGCGACCTGGTCTTGTCGGAGCGATGATCGAAGCGGCCGGGCAGCTCCTGCACATGCTGGTGCAGGCTGCCGCCCAGGGCGACGTTCAGCTCCTGCAGCCCGCGACAGATGCACAGGACCGGGATGGCCCGGGCCAGGGCGCAGGTGATCAGGGGCAGGGTGGTGGCGTCACGCGCCGGATCGGCCTCGTTGCCCTCGCGCGCCGGCGGGCCGCCATAGAGGTTGGGATCGACGTTGGAGGGGCTGCCGGTCACCATCAGCCCGTCGAGGCGCTCGAGCAGCTCGTCCGGGTCGAGGCGCTCGCCGAGGGCCGGGATCAGCACCGGCACCGCTGCGGCACCCGCGACGACCGCGTCGACATACTTGTCGCCGACGCTGTGGAAATGCACCTCGTCCCGCGACTTCAGGCACGAGGTCACCCCGACCAGGGGGGTGGTATGATCGTTGTCCATGGGGCAGACGATATAGCCCGCCACCACGGCCACGAACAAGCCGGGGCGGCGGATCCCTGAAATGCAAAGAGGGGGCTTTCGCCCCCTCCCGCCTGTCGCCTCGGATGCCGCCTCGCTGCCCTGGCGGCACCGCAAAGCTGTCCGGTCACGCCGCCTTGCTGTCGATCACGCGCGGCTGGGCCTGCCCGCCGCCGATCTCGATCTTGCGCGGCTTCATCGCCTCGGGCACCTCGCGCACCAGCTCGACATTGAGCAGGCCGTTCTCGAGCTTCGCACCCACGACCCTCACATGGTCGGCGAGCTGGAAGCGGTGCTCGAAGGCGCGCTGCGCGATGCCGCGGTGCAGGTACTCGACCCCGGTCTCGGGGGCGCCGATCTGGCCCTTCACCGTCAGCACGTTCTCGTGCGCGGTGATCTCCAGATCGCCCTCACCGAAGCCAGCGACCGCCATCGAGATGCGGTACTTGTCCTGGCCGAGCTTGGCGATGTTGTAGGGGGGATAGGAGACGTCGCGGCCCGCCTCGCGGAACGCGGTCTCGAACAGCTTGTCGAGGTGGTCGAAACCGACACTCGACCGGAACAGGGGGGAAAGATCCAAACCACGCATCACAAGTCCTCCATGTGAGCGACCGTGTCATCAGCCCGTCCGAAGCCCGGGCACCCAAGTCCGGCGACCGTATCGTCGTTGATCCCGGTCACCTTCTGATGGACAGCTATTTGGTATCGCCTCGGTGGCGCGCAAGAGGGGTGCCGGCGAGTTTTCAGGCCGGCGCGGTCTGCGGCACGAAGGGTGCGATCCGCTCGATCCGGCGATAGATCAGGCCGAGCACCAGCGCCCGTGCGGCGAGGAACAGAAGCAGGCTCAGCCACAGGCCGTGATTGCCCAGCAGCGGCACCAGGACGACCGCGATCGCCGCGAACAAGGCGAGCGAGACGGCCATGCCGTTGCGCAGCTCAGCGGTCCGGGTGGCGCCGAAATAGACGCCGTCGAACACGAAGGCCCAGACCGAGGCGAGGGGCAGGGCGACGATGTAGGGCAGGAAGGCCATCGCCTGCGCTCGCACCTCGGGCAGGCCGGTCATCAGCCGCACGCCCCAGCCGCCGAGCGCGGCGAAGGCCAGGGTCATGGCGAGTGCCAGCAAGGCGGCGTTGGCAAAGCTCGCGCGGACGGCGGCACGGAAACCCGGCCGGTTGCCGGCCCCCACGGCCCGCCCGACCATCGCCTCCGCCGCATGGGCGAAGGCGTCGAGACCGTAGGCGGCGGCGGTGAAGAAGTTCATCAGGACGGCGTTGGCGGCGAGCACGATCTCGCCCTGGCGCGAGCCGATCGCGGCGAAGGCGAGGAAGGCTGCCTCGAGCATCAGGCTGCGCAGGAACAGATCGCGGTTGACCGCGAGCAGGCGCCGGAAGCGATGCCCGATCATCAGGGTCCGCCAGCCGGGCCAGCCGCCCAGGCGGCGCCAGCCCGGATGCAGCAGCCACAGGCCGAGGGCGAGGCCGGAATATTCGGCGATCACCGTGGCGCTGGCCACGCCCGGCGTGGCGAGGCCGAGGACGAGGACGAGCAGGATCGCCAGGGCTGCGTTGATGCCGTTGGTGGCGATCATCAGGAGCAGCGGGCGGCGCGAATCCTGGAGGCCCAGGAGCCAGCCCAGGACCACCATGTTGGCCAGCGCCGCGGGCGCGCCGAACAGCCGGATCGCCACATAGCGCTCGAACTCGGCTGCGACCTCAGGTGTCGGGGCGAACAGCCGCTCGCTGAGCGCGA
>JBGAKU010000286.1:0-6702 GCA_044224255.1 Geminicoccaceae bacterium | reverse complement strand
ACCGCGCCGCGGGATGTCGTCGAGCGAGCCGATCTCGTACCAACCCTGCATGTCTCTCACTCCGCGGCAGTGGCGTAGGGGATCGACGCCATCGGCTGGAACTCGTGCTTGTCCTTGCCCGAGACGCGCTCGGACCAGGGATCGACCTGGGCGAATTGCTGCGAGAACACGAAGCGGTCGAAATAGACCCGGCGCCGCTCGACGTCGTCGAGCACCTGGCGCTTGATCTCGGCGACGCCGATCCTCTTGGCCCACTTGTAGATCCGCTCGAGATAGCGGGCCTGCTCGCGGTACATCTGGACCAGCGCCACGATCACCTCGAGCGCCTCGTCCTCGGTCCTGACCAGACCCAGGACCTCCGTGCCCTTGATGTCCAGGCCGGCCGCCCCGGCGAAGTGGATCTCGAAACCGGAATCAACGCAGACTACGCCGACATCCTTGCAGGTCGCCTCCGCGCAGTTCCGCGGGCAGCCGGAGACCGCCATCTTCACCTTGGCCGGCGTCCAGGAGCCCCACATGAACTTCTCGATCCGGATGCCGAGGCCGGTCGAGTCCTGCGTGCCGAAGCGGCACCAGTCCGAGCCGACGCAGGTCTTCACCGTGCGCAGGCCCTTGGCGTAGGCTTGGCCGGAGACGAAGCCGGCCTTGCCCAGATCCGCCCAGACTGCGGGCAGGTCCTCCTTCCTGACGCCCAGCATGTCGATCCGCTGGCCGCCGGTGACCTTGACCGCCGGGATCGCGAACTTGTCGACCACGTCCGCGATCGCCCGCAGCTCGGCAGCATTGGTGACCCCGCCCCACATCCGCGGGACCACCGAGTAGGTGCCGTCTTTTTGGATGTTGGCGTGGACGCGCTCGTTGATGTAGCGCGACTGGTAGTCGTCGGCGTACTCGTCCGGCCAGTCGCAGACCAGGTAGTAGTTGAGCGCCGGGCGGCACTTGGCGCAGCCGCACGAGGTCTGCCACTCCAGCTCCTGCAGCACGGCCGGGATCGACTTGAGCTGCTTGGCCTTGATCAGGCGGCGCACCTCGTCGTGGCCGAGCGCCGTGCAGCCGCACATCTGCTGGACGGCGGCCGGGCTGTAGCGGTCACCGAGCGTCAGCTTCATGAGCTGCTCGACCAGCCCGGTGCATGAGCCGCAGGAGGCCGAGGCCTTGGTGTGGGCCCGGACCTCCTCGAGCGTGGTCAGCCCCTTGGCCGTGATCGTGCCGGCGATCTTGCCCTTGCACACGCCGTTGCAGCCGCAGATCTCCGCATCATCCGGCAAGGCTGCAACGGCCGCCATAGGGTCCAGGGGGGTCCCTCCCTGGTAGGCCTGGCCGAAGATCAGCGTGTCGCGCATCTCGGTGACGTCGACCGCCTTCTTCTTCAGATCGTTGAACCAGGCGCCGTCGCCGGTCTCGCCGAACAGGACCGTGCCGATGATCCGGTTCTCCTTGATCACCAGCCGCTTGTAGATTCCGGCGGCCGCATCGCGCAGCACGATCTCCTGGCGATCGTCGCCATCGGCGAAGTCGCCGAGCGAGTAGAGGTCGATGCCGGTGACCTTGAGCTTGGTCGGGGTGTCGCTGTGGACGAAGCCCGCGCCCGGCTGGTCGGCCAGCGTCGCCGCCGCGACCTTGGCCATCTCGTAGAGCGGCGCCACCAGGCCGTAGACATGGCCGCCGACCTCGGCGCACTCGCCGATCGCCAGCACCTCCGGGTCGGAGGTGCGCATGCGATCGTCGGTGACGATGCCGCGATTGACCTCGAGCCCGGCCTCCTTGGCCAGGCCCATGCTCGGCCGGATGCCGACCGCCATCACCACGAGCGTGGCCGGGATGACCGTGCCGTCGGCGAGCTCCACCCCCTCGACCTTGCCGTCGCCGAGGATCGCCTTGGTGCTGGCCTTGGTGACGACCTTGATGCCGCGCTCCTCGACGGCCTGCTGCAGGAGATAGCCGGCCGCCGGGTCGAGCTGGCGCTCCATCAGCGTCGGCATCAGGTGCAGGACGGTGACGTCCATGCCCTGCGCCCTCAGGCCGGCGGCGGCCTCGAGCCCGAGCAGCCCGCCGCCGATCACCACCGCCTTGGCCCGCGACTGGGTCGCGAGCAGCATGGCATTGACGTCGTCGAGATCACGGTAGGTAAGCACGCCGGCGAGCTCGCGGCCGGGCACTGGCGGCACGAACGGCACCGAGCCGGTGGCGATCACCAGCCGGTCGTAGGGCTCGATCACGCCGTGGTCGGAGCTGACCGTCCTGGCCGACCGGTCGATCAGGAGGACCTTGTGGCCCTTGTAGAGCGTGATGCCATTCTTGATGTACCAGCCGTCGCCGTGGATGATGATCTCTTCGTAGTCCTTCTCGCCGGACAGTACTGGTGAGAGCATGATCCGGTCGTAGTTGACCCGCGGCTCGGCGTTGAAGATCGTTACCTGGTAGCGATCCGGCGCCTGCTCGAGCAGATGCTCCAGCATCCGGCCGGGCGCCATGCCGTTGCCGACGATGACGAGCTTCTCGGTCATGATGTCCTTGCTCCTGGCTTACTGGCCGAAGCCGTAGGCCGGTGCTGCGGCCGGGACGGTCGTGCGGTTCATCCGGCGCACGGCCTGCTGCATCAGGGCGAGCGACAGGAGCACGATCGCGAGCAGGAGGAGAAAGCAGCTCGACCACAGGCCGGTCAGGTCCTTGAGCGCGCCGAAGGCGATCGGCAGGATGAAACCGCCCAGTCCGCCGACCATGCCGACCACGCCGCCGACCGCACCGACGCTGTCCGGGTAGTAGGCCGGGATGTGCTTGTAGACGGCGGCCTTACCGAGGCTCATGACGAAGCCGAGCACGAAGGTCACGGCGAGGAACAGCGCGGGCGTGATCGCGACCGGCAGGGCCAGGACCAGCGTGACTAGGGCCGAGACGAGCAGCGTCACGTACATGACCTTGCGCGCGCCGACGCGATCGGAGAGCAGGCCGCCATAGGCGCGGAAGATGCTGCCCGGGATCGAGTAGCCGGCGGCGATCAGGCCGGCCGTCCTCAGGTCGAAGCCGTAGACGCCGACCAGGTAGCGCGGCAGCCACAAGGCCAGGGCGACGAAGCCGCCGAAGGCGAAGAAGTAGTAGAGCGAGAACCGCCAGACCTGGGCCTTCCTGAGCGGGGCGAACTCGGCCAGGAAGCTGCGCGGCGCAGCACCGTGCGTCCTGCGGGCCTGGAACTGCGGATCGTCGCTGGTGGTGAGCCAGAAGACCACCGCCATCAGGCCGATGCCCAGCGCCCAGATCTGGGCCACCGCCTGCCAGCCCCAGGCGAGCAGGACGAACGGTGCCAGGAACTTGGTAACCGCAGCACCGACATTGCCGGCGCCGAAGATGCCCAGCGCCGTGCCCTGCCGCTCGGGTGGGAAGAAGGGCGACAGGTAGGCGACACCGACCGCGAACGAGCCGCCGGCGAGGCCCACGCCCAGGCCGGCCAGCAGCATCTGCGGGTAGGTCGTGGCGAACGAGAGCAGGAACGTCGTGGCCATCGCCGCCAGCATCGTGGCGGTATAGACCAGCCGGCCGCCATAGCGGTCGGTCCAGACGCCCAACACGATGCGGACGAGCGAGCCGGTCAGGATCGGCATGCCCAGGAGGATGCCGAGCTCGGTCTCGCTCAGGCCGAACTCGTCCTTGATGCGCACGCCAATGATTGAGAAGATCGTCCACACGGCGAAGCACACCGTGAAGGCGAGCGTGGACATCCACAGCGCACGGGATGCTGCCGCACCCGCGGCGGGCAATTGGCGAATGGTCATGGTGATGGCTCCCAGGCGCGACCTTCCGGTCGCACGCTGCAGGTCGCTGACGCGACGACGGGCTGCGATGAGGCCCGACCGTGCTCCGGCACTGGAGCACGACAAAAGGGGCTAGGTGGCAGCTTTGCTGTTTGCAGGGACGCCCGTCATTGGACGTCGAAGGCACGGTCCGATACGCCAGACTGAAGCAAGCACCGTGCCAGCTCGACCGGAGCGGACAGAGGCGCGCTTCTGCTGACTTTCAACCCGAGCTGCGAAGCCCAGCGCAGCCGATCTGGCGCTTGCTGCGTCACTGGGATGCCTAACCCGCGGGCAGGTGTACGGTCCGCGCCCAGGCTGGGCTAGCGCTGGCTGGCGATATAGGCGTCCAGCCGATCGGGGTCGAAGATGCCGCCGTCGAAGAAGCCGTCCGGGCCGAGCACGAGGCGACCGCCGCTGGCCCCCACAGGCGTGGCGAACGTCAGCGCCCCCTCGACCTTCGCGTTGGCGCCGGGCAAGGCGGCCCCGGCCGGCCCAAGCACGCGGCGATAGATGTCGGGGCGGTAGGTTTCCGCGGCCATCGCCGCGTTGGAGGCGTCGTGCCCGACCTGCGCCCAGCGCACCATCTGGCTGTAGAACCACAAGGCGTGGCTCAGCCAGGGAAAGGTTGCGGCCTTGACGAACGGGACGAAGAAGTCGTCGATCCGCGCGACGGTCTCGCCGCCCAGCGGCAGCCTGCCGTCGAGCACCGGCAGCAGCCACTCGGCCGGCACGCCGACATGCTCGGGCCGGGCGAGGATCGTCGCCAGCTCCGCATGGTTCGCCGCCTGGCCGCACCATTCAGCCGCCCGATAGACCGCGCGCATCAGGGCGGCCAGGGCCTCGGGTCGCGCCTGCGCCCAATCGGCCGTGACACCCAGCACCTTGTCCGGGCTGGACTGCCAGATCGCGGCCTTGACGGTGGCGATGCGGCCGCTGCCCGCCTTTGCGGCGGCGGTGCTCCAGGGCTCGCCGACGCAATAGCCGTCGATCTCGCCTGCCGCGAGGGCGGCGGCCATGCGCGGCGGGCGAACGATCTGGATGTCGACGTCTGCCTCGGGTGCCATGCCACAGGCGGCGAGCCAGTAGCGCAGCTCGTAATTGTGCGCGGAATGCGGGTGCACCACGGCGAAACGTAGCGGCGGCCGGCCCTGGCTGCGGCGCTCAGCGACCACGGCGGCAAGGGCGTGCCCGTTGACGCGCGCGTCGACATTAGCCTCGGCGCCATGGCTCCGCATGGCGGCCCACAGGCGATTGCTCACCGTCACGGCGTTGCCGCCGAGGCCCAGCGCCATCGGCACGATCGTCCTGGCCGCCAACGGGCTGAGGCCGAGATTGCCAGCGATCGGCATCGGCGCCAGCATGTGCGCTGCCTGGAACTGCCCGGCCGCCAGACGATCGCGGATGGTGGCCCAGGAGGTCTCGCGCACCAGGGTGAGCTCGATGCCCTCGGCTGCCGCGAAGCCCTGCACCTCGGCAATCACCAGGAGCGCGCTGTCCAGGAGCGGCAGGAAGCCCGCGGTCACCTCGGTCCGGCCGCTCATGCGCTCTCCCCGGGATCGAGCAGGCTCGCGGCAGTCACCAGGCTCTGCGCGATCTCGACGATCTTGCGGTTCTGGTTCATCGCGGTTCTGCGGAGCAGCGCATAGGCTGCCTCCTCCGAGCAATGGCGCGATCTCATCAGGATGCCCTTGGCGTGTTCGACCAGTCGACGGTTCTCCAGCTCGCTGCGCGCCTCCTCGAGCTCGCGGAGCAGCCGCGAATAGGCAGAGAAGCGGCTGATCGCCATGTCGAGGATGGGCTTGACTCGCTCGCGCTTCAGCCCGTCGACCACATAGGCCGAGACGCCTGCATCGACCGCAGCACGGATCGAGGGCTCGTCGGATCGGTCGACGAACATGGCGATCGGACGGCGCACCGCACGGGACAGCTGGAACATGTTCTCCAGCATGTCCCGGTCCGGATTGCCCAGATCGATGATGACGACGTCCGGATTGAGCTCGGCGATCCGGCGCGCGATGCCCGTGACGTCGTGAACCAGCGTCACGTCGGTGTGGCCGGCCTCGCGGAGCCCGGCCTCGATGATCGAGGCGCGGATGCGATCCTCGTCCAGGACGAGCACCGACAGCGAGGGCGACGTCATCGTCGCAGCCCCCCGATAAGCGGACGGCCGAGATTCACGCGACTGTGCATTGGCCGTCGAGTCCCGGGGAGACGAGCGATTGTCGATCCCGGCTTGGGCACCGGCCCTGATGCCGATGGATCATGGCAGCGGCGACAAAGATGTTTTTCTGCCGACACCATGGCTCCAGTCGTAAAGATGGGCACAAGACCTTCCTGGCCGTGATCCGTTCGGTATCGGCTCAGCACGGGCAGCACGGATCGTGCCAAACAGTGACCGTGGTGGAAGCGGCGCATCAAGAAGACTCACTTGTATGATCTGCCGTCAGCATCTCCATCGCGCAAAGGTTGTTTGTCAGGTGCAATTATTGACGCTGGTAAGCTCCGTTCGGCTCTGTTGCGAACCTCGCTGCCGTCCGCCGGGATGGCCCCCGAGCGAGAGGGGGCCGGGCATGTCGGACTTCAAGGGGCGCCACTTCGAGGGCGAGATCGTGCTCTGGGCGGTCCGTTGGTACTGCCGCTATGGCGTGAGCTATCGCGATCTCGAACAGATGATGGGCGAGCGCGGCGTCGCGGTCGACCATTCGACGATCTACCGCTGGGTCCAGAGATACGCGCCCGACATCGAGAAACGGCTCCGCTGGCAGTGGCGCCGGCCATGCTCGACCAGCTGGCGCATCGACGAGACCTATGTGAAGGTCCGAGGCCAGTGGGCCTATCTGTACAGGGCCGTCGACAAGCACGGGAACACCATCGACTTCTATCTCTCACCGACGCGCAACACGGCGGCAGC
>JBGAKU010000012.1:0-45129 GCA_044224255.1 Geminicoccaceae bacterium | reverse complement strand
AGATCGCGGACCAGGTCCGCATCCGCGCCCTTCTCGATCAGCTCGAGCAGGGCCATCCTCTCATCGGCCATCGTCGGTGTCTCCGGTCCGGTTCCAGGCTTCGCAACCCGAACCTACCGAGGACCGGCGGTGGCCGCCCGCGCCACGGCCGCGCGCTGCGCTACGCCGAGGGCTCCGCGCACGGCCTCCTCCTACACCACCACCCGGGGTGCGGCCTTGCAGCGACAGATCGCAAACGATTAGGTTGACAACCTCAGTCCGTCATATACCATAAGTTCATCCCTTTGGCGTTGCTGCGGTGGATCACGCATCGGCGAGCCGCGATGCGGTTCTTGCTGCGTCCGATGCAGGGAGGATCGGATGCCCGTCGGTTTAGACGACCATGGTGAGAAGCCGGCGCAGCAACTCCCGGGCGCTGGATAGCCGTCTGTATTCACGCCAGCCGTTGGTGCGGGTGAGAATGCAGCAAAAAATCCCCCAAGCGGTGGAATGGCGATGGGTGGCGGTCGTCTACTACTCACGATGATGGAAGCTGGATCAGAAAGTCAGGCGTAGAGCGCTTGAGGAATTAAGCAAGCTCTATCGAACGTAGTGTGTGGCGTTGTCGCACAAGCGCAAGCTATATCCACGCTCGATCCTATATGATCTAAGTCATATATTTGTTGATGGACATCCGGAGTCTAGTATCAAAGACTAGCTGACTTGCGCTTCGAGTTTAGATGGCCTGAACTCGGTAGGTAATCCTTGTCCCCTCAGCCCGAGAAACTAACGCGAGAGACGAGCATGCGTAGCCTGATTCTCACTACAATGATCCTAGCCATGCCTTCCATAGCTGCCGCCGGCGATGGCTGGCTGACCAAATGCCCCTACTCTCACTCGAACAACGACGACCCCATCAGGTTTCCGGGGCAAAAAGGCGTGAGCCACCTCCACGATTTCTTCGGCGCCCGAACGACGAACTACCAGTCGACCTATAGCTCCATGGTGGCCAGCCCGACAACATGCGGGACGACGGCTGACAAGTCTGGATACTGGACGCCCGCCCTCTACAAGAACGGCGTCAAAATCAACCCGAGCGGCTCTTACGATGGCCGGTCGGTTCGTGAGCAATTCTATTATCGAGATAACAACTATGTATCAGATACAAAAGTCGAGCCGTTCCCCTCGAACTTCCGCATGATCCAAGGATATGCTATGGCGACATCGTTGAGCGATGCGAATGCGCACGGTGCGAAGTGGGGATCGGAAATGTACTGGGGATGCTCCGACAATAAGCCGGATGGCAAGTTCACGTCACCAGTCAACTGTGCGACCGGCATCATCACGCTGCATGTTTCGTTTCCGACTTGTTGGGATGGTATCACGGTGGATGGGGACGCGATCGCCACCGGCCACGTGAAGTTCTCGTCGGGCGGAAAGTGTCCGACCGGGTTCAGCCGCCAATTGCCGCGGCTATTGTTGCGCCAGGAGTATCCGGTTGGGACGTCGTCCGCCGGCATCACGCTCGCGTCTGGCGCCCCTTACACGGCACATGCCGACTTCTGGAACACTTGGGACATGCCGACGCTCTCGGGACTCGTGACGAAGTGCCTAAACGGTGACAAGGACTGTGGAACGGACCCGTAAGACTGCGTAGATGGAATGACGACGCGAAAGGACGATGTCACGGTAACGAATGGTGTTTCGTCATCGGCACGGTTGGGTTGTCGGCGAGCGTATGATCGAGCCCTCGGCTGGACGGCCCCTTGAGGAGTGAAGGGATGAAAGGAGAATGTCATACGGCTGCCGGCATGACGATAGCCTCTATGTTGGCCCTCACCTCGGGACGGGTCCGAAACCCTACGTGGTGGACGTACTCCTTCTTCAGCGAAGCGACGAAGGGCTCCCTCGGGCGCTGTCGGCTTGGCCATGGTTGGCGCCGTGTGGCAGGTAAGCGGGCATGAAAATCGAGCCGAGCGCCTATCACGGCTTCCGCTTTCCGGCCGACATCATCAGCCACGCCGTGTGGCTCTACCACGGCTTCAGTCTCAGCCGGCGCGACGTCGAGACGATCCTGGCCCAGCGCGGCATCGTGGTGAGCTGCGAGAGCATCCGCGCCTGGGGCCTGCGGTTCGGGCGGGCCTTCGCCAACGCGCTCAAGCGCTGTCGGCCACGGCCGGGCGACAAATGGCATTTGGATGCGGTGTTTCTCCGCATCGGCGGCAAGCACCACTACCTGTGGCGTGCGGTCGACCAGCGCGGCACCGTGCGCGACATCCTGGTGCAGAGCCGGCGCAATACCAAGGCGGCCAAGCGCTTCTTCAAGAAGCTGCTCAAGGGGCCGGAGCACGTTCCCTGTGTGATCGTGACCGACAAGCTCAAGAGCTACGCCGCGGCCAAGCGGACGATCCTGCCCGGGGTCGAGCACCGGCAGAGCCGGTATCTCAACAACCGCGCCGAGGTCTCGCACCAGCCGACGCGGCGACGAGAACGGCAGATGCAGCGGTTCAAGTCGCTGCGGCATGCCCAGCGGTTCCTCTCCAGCCCCGGCCAGATTCATAACCTCTTCCAGCTTCGTCGCCACCTCCTGAGTGCCAACGACCACCGAGCCGCCCGTGATCGTGCCTTTCAAACTTGGCACGATGTCGCCGGCGTCGCTCGTGCTGCCTGATCAACTGCGCGGATTGGGCAAGGTTGGCAGCAGATTCGTGCGCCGGCCAACCAACTTGACAAGACCGAGCCATGGGAACGAGGAAGCCATCGAAGCCCTATCCGGCGGAGCTGCGCGAGCGCGCCGTCCGCCTGGTGCGAGAGCAGGAAGCGGAGCACGTCTCGCAGGCGGCGGCGATCCGCTCGATCGCCGCGAAGGGGGGCTGCAACGCGGAGACGGAGCGCCTCTGGGTGCGCCAAGCCGAGCGCGATGGCGGGGAGCGCGGTGACCTGAGCAGGGATGAGCGGGATCGCCTGAAGGCTCTGGAGCGCGAGAACCGCGAGCTACGCCAGACCAACGAGATCCTACGCAAGGGCGATGTCACATTAACTGCGCCGACATCGGAACCGTCGCGGCTAACGTGACATCGCCCGCTTACCTGCACCACGGTGCCAAGCATGGCCAAGCTGACAGCGCCTGCCGCGCCGGTAGCTATCTTCACGCCGCCAGGCAACGATCTCGCTCCAAGTTGATGGTATCCCTTGACGGACGTGTCAATTATCCGGACTTGGGTGGATCCGAGTTGGCGATGGCGCGGGCGAGGTTGCAGATCGCTTCCTGCTGCTGCCGACTAGGGATGTTGATAAAGTTGCGTGTTAACTCAAGCAGCATTTGTTGCTCAAATGTCACTTCGAATGCTCTTGCTTCAGAGCTGAAGCCCTCGAACAAGTAGTTCACCTCGACCCCAAGCGCCCGAGCGATCGCATAGAGCCGCCCACCCGAGATTCGGTTGATGCCCGTTTCGTACTTGTGAGCCTGTTGGTAGGTGACGCCGATCAAGTCAGCCATCTGCTGCTGGGTCATGCCCAGCAGCAGCCGTCGCTTGCGCAGCCTCGCGCCGACATAGCGGTCGATATCCCGCGGGCGCACCGATTCCTTCCTCTTTGTTTTTGCTGGAGTTGGCATGGCACTGTCCTGACTACATCTCGCGAGTTTGGGCTTTCCTCTCGCCCACATGCAGCTGACAGAGATTTCTGCGCACAACTGCAATGCATTGTAGCCGAAACGGGACAACCGAGCCTTGAATACCCTAGGATGACGGAAGCATGATTCTGAGGAATCAACAAGTTACAAATTGCAAAAAACTGCATGCAGCTTCAGTTTGTAGAAACCCAGGGTTTCCAATCAGTTGCTAATACAACAATTCGAAAACCAAATGGGTGCAAAAGAAGAGATTCTTGGCATCTATGGATATAAGGGATTATTGCAAAAAATCCCTAGATCCACAGGGGCAAGTGTCCCTTGCTAGGCTTCGACCTACTACAGCTTGTGCCACTCAAGGTTTTTGCCACAATGCAGTTTCTCGACTTTGAGGTGCTTACGATGTCTCACCAAGGAGTGACGATCTCCGGTCTGACACCCTTGAAGTCTGCGAGGTAGTGTCAACTTGTCGGCCGAAGATCACGAGGGTGGGCTGCTGGCAGCCCTAAGTGTAGCAGCTCGCAATCGCCTATAGTCGTGCTCGCAAGCGAGGGCGCTTTCTGCTCACATTCAATGAAATTGGTGACGCCCTCTTACTCACATTGGGTGCGGCTAGGCTCACATTAAGCCTCTTACTCAATTTTGATGATTCGAGGGAGGCATCTTATCTTAGATCTTATGGAATTACTTTCTCATCCTCTACCAGCGGCGACCGGCTTTCGTCTTGATTCCTGCCGTCTTGATCAAGAGCAAGCCGAGATCACCTTGACGCTGACCTCGCGGCAGACGGCGTCCCAATGCACGCTTTGCTACATGGATCGCGTCCCTTCGGGCATGGATCGGCGGCGCTGCCGCCGATGGTACCGGGAGGTGGCCGTCAAGAGCTTCGAGAGCCAATTGATTCGCTCCGCCTCATCCGTGATATGCACGCCCGCCTCCTGAAGAGCGGGCGCGGCGGGACCAAGGGTCCTGGCGAGTTCCGGCCCTCGCAGAACTGGATCGGCGGTAGCCAGCCGGGCAACGCCCTGTTTGTCCCGCCGCCTGTCAACGAGCTCGACGCGACCCTGAGCGCGCTCGAAGCCTTCATGCATGAGGAGCGATCGAAGCTGCCGGCCCTCATCAAGGCCGAGCTCCTTCACGTCCAGTTCGAGACCATCCATCCCTTCCTTGACGGCAACGGACGTATCAGTCGTCTGCTCGTGACGCTGTATCTCTGCGTGCACGGCGTGCTGCGCAAGCCGCTCCTCTACCTGAGCCTTGATTTGAAGACACGCCGCGCTGACTATTACCGACTTCTGCAGGAAGTACGAGAGCGCGGGGCCTGGGAGGCTTGGCTCGAGTTCTTCCTCGATGGCGTCGCCGATACCGCCAACCAGGCATTTGATGCAGCAACGCGCATCGTCGATGTCGTCAAGCAGGATCGGGAACGCATTGCCGCCGAGAGCGAGCGTGCCGGATCGGCGCTCCGCATCTGCGACCTGATGCAGCAGAACCCCTACGTCAAGAGCAACCAGCTCGTTGAGCGGACGGGTCTGTCTTCACCGACCGTGAACGCTGCGCTCGCCGACCTGGCGCGTCTCGGTATCGTCGAGGAAGTGACCGGCAGTCGCCGCGGCCGCGTGTTCGGCTATCGCCGCTAGTTCGCCATACTCAGCGAAGGCACCAATCCGCTCCCGACATCCTGATCCTCGTCATTGAAGCCCGTCCTTTGCGTCTCGAAAGCGTCACCGTCTCTGGCTTCCGCTGCTTCGGCCCCAACCCGCGCAAGGCGTCCTTGAGCCCCGCGGTAACCGCGGTCGTGGGACCCAACGCTGCCGGGAAGACCGACGTGGTCGAGGCCTTCGCCTACCATGGCTCGTCGTGGACTGTGCCGGCTTCGCCGCCGCGAACCGGATCGCGATGCGCACCCTCGCCGAAAGGGTAATCTTCTCTTGAGCCGATTTCGCACGACCTGGTACCCGGACGGCTCGGCGCTTGCATGCAATCCAGGCACCGCACATCGCAATCGAGGTTGATGTCCCGCCGTGCCCCACCATCCGCCATCCCTGAGCCTCGCCGGCCTGCGCCGCGCCTACGCCGAAGGCTGGACCCCCCGCGCGCTCGTGGAGCACCTGCTGCCGCTCTGGGCGGCAAGCGAGAGCGACGCGGTCTGGATCGCGCGGTTCGGCCCGGCCGAGCTCCTGGCGCGCTCGGCCGAGCTGGAGGAGTGGCCCGTCGAGCGGCGCGGCCCGCTGTGGGGGGTGCCGTTCGCCGTCAAGGACAACATCGACGTCCACGGCCTGCCGACCACCGCCGCCTGCCCCGGCTTCGCCTATCAGCCCGGGGCCGATGCGACCGCCGTAGCCCGGCTGCTCGAGCGCGGCGCCATCTGCGTCGGCAAGGCCAACCTCGACCAGTTTGCGACCGGGCTCGTCGGCGTGCGCACTCCGCACGGGGCGGCGCGCAACCCGTTCGCGGCGGAGCGGATTCCCGGCGGCTCGAGCTCCGGCTCCGCGGCGGCGGTGGCGATGGGGCTCGCCAGCTTCGCACTCGGCACCGACACCGCCGGGTCGGGGCGCATCCCGGCCGGCTTCACGAGCACCGTCGGCCTCAAGCCCACCCGCGGGCTCGTGCCCGCATCCGGCGTGGTCCCCGCCTGCCGGTCGCTCGACTGCGTCTCGGTATTCGCGCTCGAGGTCGTCGACGCCATGACCGTCCTGGAGGTGATCGCTGGGCCGGACGGCCAGGATCCGCTGGCCCGCATCGGGCGGCAGCTCGACTTCGCCGGGCCCGTCCGCCTCGGCGTCCCGCGGCCGGCGGATCTCGACTGGCTCGACGGCGATGGCTACGCTGCGGCCTGGGACGGCTGGCTCGCCAGCGGTCAGCACGGGACGCCGAAGTCGATCGACATGTCCCCATTGCTCGCCGCCGCCGATCTTCTTTACGCCGGGCCGTGGCTCGCCGAGCGCGTGGCGGCCGTCGGCGACTTCTTGCGCGACCGGGCGGAGGAGGTCTGGCCCATCACCCGCCAGATCATCGAGGGCGGGCGTCACTTCTCGGCCGTCGACGCGTTCCGCGGCCGCTACCGAATGGCCGAGCTTCGCGGAGCCGCGCGCGCGGTGTTCGAGACTATCGACGTGCTGGTGGTGCCGACTGCACCCGGGCACCCGACCCTCGCCGAGGTGGCGGCCGAGCCACTCACGATCAACGCGCGGCTCGGCCGGTGGACCAATTTCGTCAACCTGCTCGACCTCGCCGCCGTGGCCGTGCCGTGGTCGATCACCGAAGCCGGGGTGCCGTTCGGGCTCACCCTGGTCGCGCCGGCCTTCCACGACCGCGCCTTGGCTGCCCTGGCGCAGCGCGTGCACCGGGCAAGCGGCCTGCCGCTGGGCGCCACGGGTGCGCCCCAGGCCGAGGCCACGCCCGAGTTGCCGGCACCGGAGCGCGACGTCCCCTTATTCGTCGTGGGCGCGCACCTCCGCGGCCAGCCACTCAATCAGCAACTCCTGGCTCTCGGCGCGAGGTTCGCGGGCGTTGCCCGGACCGCACCGGGCTACCGCCTGTTCGCCCTGCGCGTGGTGCCGGAGAAGCCCGGCCTCGCCCGTGCGGTCGACGCTGGCGAGGGTGCGAGCATCGAAGGCGAGCTGTGGCGGCTCGACGCGGGAGCGTTCGGGCAGTTCGTCGCGGCGGTCCCGGCCCCGATGACAATCGGCACGGTCGAACTGGAGGATGGCCGCCTCGTCAAGGGCTTCGGCTGCGAGTCCTGGGCGTTGCGGGACGCGCGCGACATCACCGCCTTCGGCGGATGGCGCGCCTACTTGGCAGCACGATAGGCCGGGCCTCCATCGGCGTGCCAGGCCAAGCCGATGGAGGCGACGTGCAGGCGCATGGCCATCGCGTCGTATGCCCTCACGGCAGCAGATTGCCATCGCGACACGCTCATGCTCGACGGCCGAGCCCGCGGGCGCCGGGCAAGCTCGAACTGGGCACGCGTGGACGCAGCGAGACGGCAGCGCAGCGCCGGCGTAGAGTACCTCATGCCAGCCCCATTTGTTAGGCCCGACAGCCCGCCGGCCGCCTGACGCGATCGCGTTGCGGCAGGACCGGGCGCAGCGCCTAGAGACGCTCTTGCTCGTCCGTGCGCCCATTGAAAGCCGCCGATCGAACACGGGGGCGTCGACCGCGTCCAGTGCCTCGAACAGTTCAGCCACGCGTCCGTCGGCAATCGCGGCCACCACCGCCCCTCGCTGCGGCTGGCGGTCGTGGCGCCGCGACAGAGAGACGTCGTCCAGATGCTGGCTTGGCAAGCACCCCTCGGCGATGACGGCCTCGGGGAGAGCCTCCGCCAGCATGGCGGCGCGGGTGTGCCGCACGGCACTGCGTGCCTGTTCTTTGTGCGCCGCGAGCACGTTCATGTTGCACCTCGCTGCGGCGGCCGGCGCCGACCGCTGATGCCGACGGCTGGCCTGCGGATTGCATTGAAGGATTTCAACTCGCGACCGGATGCCTATCCGGAGGCTGATCGATGCCCTTCGCCACCGCAGAGCCCTACGCTGTCGAGCTGGAACCGTCACGAACCGCGCTGCTGATCATCGACATGCAGCGCGACTTCCTCGAGCCCGGCGGCTTCGGCGAGACCCTGGGCAATGACGTCTCGCAGCTGCGCCCCGCCTTGGGGCCGTGCCGTGCCATGCTCGACGATGCCCGCACCCGCGGCATTCTGGTGATCCACACCCGCGAGGGGCACCGGCCCGATCTGACTGACGCGCCGCCAGCCAAGCTCGAGCGCGGCAAGCCCAGTGCCAGGATCGGCGATGCCGGCCCGATGGGTCGCATCCTGGTCCGCGGTGAGCCGGGCCACGACATCGTGGCCGAGCTCTACCCGGTGCCGGGCGAGCCGGTGATCGACAAGCCCGGCAAGGGCGCCTTCTACCAGACCGACCTCGAGCTGATGCTGAAGAACCGTGGCATCGACACGCTGCTGGTGGCGGGCGTCACGACCGAGGTCTGCGTCAACACCACCGTCCGCGAGGCCAACGACCGCGGCTTTCGCTGCGTGGTCCTGGCCGATTGCTGTGGCTCCTACTTCCCGGAGTTCCACGCCGCGGGCCTGGCCATGATCAAGGCCCAGGGCGGAATCTTCGGCTGGGTCAGCACATCCGCGAACGTGATCACGGCACTGGGGTGAGGTGACGGGCATGACCACTGCAACCGCGGTCCGCGCCGGCAAGGGGCCGGCCTTGTGGGTTCCAGGCGACTGGAACGCGCTGTTCGGCTTCGGCACCAACATCCTGGTCAATCTCCTGGTGCTGACCGGGCTGCTCCAGTTCGTCCTCAAGATGCCCCCCGAGCTGGTGTTCGGGCGCATCTTGCCGGCGCTCGGTCTGATGATGTTCCTGAGCACCGCCTACTATTCCTGGCTCGCCTACCAGCTCGCGCGCAAGACTGGCCGTGACGACGTCTGCGCGCTGCCTTCGGGCGTCAGCGTGCCGCACATGTTCGTGGTCACCTTCGTCATCATGCTGCCGATCGCCAGCGCCACGGGCGACCCGGTGAAGGGCTGGGAAGCCGGGCTGGTCTGGGTCTTCTTCCAGAGCTTCATCCTGATGATCGGTGGCTTCATCGCCCCCTATGTCCGCAAGATCACGCCACGCGCCGCTCTGCTCGGCACGTTGGCGGGCGTGTCGATCGCGTTCATCTCGATGCGCCCCGCACTCGAGATCTTTCTCAACCCCGTGATCGGCGTGGTCTGCTTCGCGATCATCATGGTCAGCTGGTTCGGCGGGGTGCGCTATCCGCGGGGCATCCCGGCCGGCCTGATCGCGATCGGCTTCGGTCTGGTCGTGGCATGGCTCGGTGCCGCGGTCGGCTGGGACGTCGCCGGCGTCGGCATCGACAAGCTGACCGCCTCGTTCGCCAATTTCGGCTTCTCGCTGCCGATCCCGGCCACCGACCGGGTATTCGACGGCTTCCAGTATCTGGGCGTGATCCTGGTCACCGCGATCCCGTTCGGGATCTACGACCTGGTCGAGGCCATGGACAATGTCGAGAGCGCCGAGGCGGCTGGGGACCATTATCCCACCACCCGGGTGCTCACCGCCGACGGCGTGGTCAGCCTGATCGGATGCCTGATGGGCAACCCGTTCATCAACGCGGTCTATATCGGCCATCCGGGCTGGAAGGCGATGGGCGGCCGGCTCGGCTATACGCTCGCTACGGGCATCGTGGTCATCGCGCTCTGCTGGTTCGGCATCGTCGCCGTCCTGCTTGCGATCTTTCCCGTGGTCGCGATCGCGCCCATCCTGCTCTACATCGGCATGCTGATCGGCGCGCAGGCGTTCCAGACCACGCCCGCCCGCCACGCGCCCGCCATCGTGCTCGCGGTCGTTCCACACCTCGCCGCTTGGGCCAAGGTGCAGATCGACGGCGCGCTCACCGCGGCCGGTACCTCGGCCGCCGCGGTCGGCCTCGACAAGCTGGCCGGTGTCGGCGTGGTCTACGAGGGCATCGCGATCCTGGGAGGGGGTGCCATCCTGACCGGACTCGTGCTGGGGGCCGTCGCCGTCTTCGTCATCGAGCGCGAGCTGCCCAAGGCGGCGGCTTTCGCCCTCGCCGGCGCCGTGCTCACCTATTTCGGTTTCATGCACGGCGAGGCGGTCGGCGTCGGCGAGCACGGTCTCGGCGTCACGCCCGCGGTGGCGCTGGCCTACCTCCTGGTCGCGGCGTTCCTGATGGGCTGCGCGCGCTACGCGGCGATTGAGAAGACCGAGGAGATGGCAGCGGGCGATGGGCGGTTGGTGGCGACACCGGCCGAGTAGGCTCTCAAGTCGGCGGGTCGATCAGGCTCACGTGAGCCGCGACGACCCGCCAGCCCACCTCCGGCAGCCGGACCCAGGTCTGGCTCTGCCGCCCGACCTTGGCCGTGCCCGAGCGCGTGAACTCGGTCATCGCCGTGGCGAGGTCGCGCCCGAACGTGGTGATCACCGTGTGCCGTAGGTCCCGCGCTAGGCTACGGGGGTCCCGGGCGGCGCGGAAGGTGCGGATCGCCTCGATGCCGTAGAGGCTCTCGCCTGCGCCGAAGCGGATCGTGAGCGGGCTGTCCCAGAACAGCGCGTCCAGGGCGGCGAGGTCGTTGGTCACCAGCGCCCGCTCGTAGCCGGCGAACACGACCTCGACCTCGGCCAGGACGTCGGGCAGGTTGACGGCGAGGCTCATGGCATGGGCGCCGACGCGACGCCCGAGCGTTCCAGCTCCCGTGCCACCCGCAACGCGAGGTCCTCGCGCCATGGCGCCGCGATTGCCTGCACCCCGATCGGCAGGGGCCCGAGGCCGAACAGCGGCACCGCGGCGACCGGCAGGCCGACGAACGAGATCGGCTGCGTGTAGATCCCGATGTTGGGCCGCACCGCCATCTCCTCGCCGCCTAGGATCATCGTCTGCTGGCCGATCGCGGGTGCGACGAGCGGCGTGGTCGGCGCCAGGATCACGTCCACCTCGTCGCGGAACAGCTCGGCCATCGCCGCGCGGAACCAGCCGCGGAACCGCTGCGCGCGCATGTACCAGGCGCCCGGCAGCAGGGCGCCCGCAAGGAGCCGGTCGCGCACGGCCGGGTCGAAGTCGTCGGCGCGGCGGCGCAGGGTCGGGAGGTGGAGTGTCGCCCCCTCGACCATCGTGATCAGGTAGGCAGCCGCGCGCGCCTCGGCGGCCTGTGGGAGTTCCATCGTGCGCGCCGTGCCGAGCGCGTATGCCGCTGCGTCGACCGCCGCCAGCGCCTGCTCCGTCGCCCCCTCGGCGAAGTAGCCGCCCGCGCGGGCGATCCGCAGCCCGGTGGCGCCTCGCTCCAGCTCGGGTTGAACCTTCTCGACGGCCCGGTCGGCGCACGCCGCGTCGCCGGGGTCGTGGCCCTGCATCGCGTCGTAGGCGAGGGCGAGGTCGTGGGCGCTGCGCGCGAAGGGGCCGAGGTGGTCGAGGCTGTCGCAGAACGGGAAGGTGCGGGTGCGCGGCAGGCGGCCGTAGGTCGGCTTGAGCCCGAACAGGCCACAGAAGGAGGCAGGCACCCGAATCGAGCCGTTGGTGTCGGAGCCGAGCGCCAGGGGCACCATCCCGCTCGCCACCGCCGTGCCGCAGCCGCCCGACGAGCCGCCGCTCATCCGCGCCGGGTCGTGCGGGTTGCGCGACGGGCCGTCGTGCACGTTCTCGCCGGTGAAGTCGTAGGCGTATTCGCCCATATTGAGGCCGCCGACGAGGACGCCGCCGGCTGCGCACAGGCGCTCGACCAGGAGCGCGTCCCGGCTGGCAGGCGGCAGCTCACGGTTGATCCTCGAGCCCGCCCTGGTCGGCAGACCGCGGATGTCGAACATGTTCTTGACCGCGAACGGCACGCCGGCGAGCGGTCCGGGGTCCTGGCCGGCGGCGACCTTGTGGTCCACTGCGTCGGCCTCGACCAGGGCCCGCCCCGCCGTGACATCGGTGAACGCGTTGAGACCAGGGTTGAGCTCGCCGATCCGAGCCAGCGCCAACTCGGCGATCTCGCGCGCCGTCGTCTGCCTGTCGCGGACGGCGGCGGCTATCTGCACGGCCTGCCCGATCACGAGCGGAACACCGGCGCGTTCTCGGCCTCGGGCGGCAACGGCATCGCCTCGAGCAGCTCCGCGAACCGGCGGGCGGCCTTGAGGTGCGCGGCTACCCCGGGACATTGGTGCGGCTCGATCGCCAACCCGGCCACCGAGGCGGCCACGGCAATCAGCGTCTCGATCGTCGGCGGCGCGTCGTCCATGCTGAGCCTCCTTCGGATGCAGCGGACCGCCCCGCAAGATGCGCGCCAGTTTCTGGGGCAGCGATTCTTCAGTCGGACGGCCGGTGTATGTCCACGCGTCCCCGTATGATGCCATTCGGCGATCGACGGCTGATCCGCCCACCCGCCCGGGCCAGCGCCTTGACCAGCACGTCGTCCGGCTGCGGTTTGGTCGGCGGGGTCAGCTCGCTGCCATCCAGCGCCAAGATGCGCTTGCGACCGCGCTGCCGCCCGAGCCGCATCGGGATCCGTGCCACGAGGGTGCCGCCGTCGAGCCGGGTCTCGGCGTGCATCGATCAGGCCACCTCCGCGGGGACCGGCCGCTGCCGCGGTTCGGCCACGAGGCTCGCCAGCCCCTCGGACCGCAGCCGCACTTGCAGCCCATCCGCCTGCATGTCGCCGCGCTCAACCAGCTGGCGCACGGCGGCGCTCCGATCTTCGGGCCTGGTGAGCATCGCCTTGATCGCGTTCTCGCTGCGGGGACCCAACGATCCAAACCCAGGCATCGCACCATGTTCGTCGCTGAACCCGTCACCATGCCTCGGACCCGTCGAGCTGCCAGTCCCGCGCGAGGACCGCTGGAGCGAAGTATTATACAGTTAGAGTACTGCTCCAAGCTCAGCAGCAGGAGTGTTGTGGCCTACGGACAACTCGAAGCCAAGCTGGCGCACTCCTGCTGTGCACGAGGGCAACATGCGCATGATCATCCATAGTGAACCTTTGACAGAGATCTTTCATGTTGTTTTGCATTGCTGCACTGCAATATGAGGCATGGCGCACGTACGGTACCGACCACACCTGTCAGCTCGACCGGCCCGGATCGAAGGCCGGTCCGATCAGAGAGGGACTGGCCGCATCAGCGGCCGCTGACCCCTCCCGGCCTTGCGGCACCCCAGTGCCCGTCGGTGCCGGTTTGTTGGAGACCGAAGCCATGAACGTACTCAACCATGCCCTGCACGTCTGGGCTCAGCATCGTGAGTTCCGTGCCGCGTACGCCGAGCTCGCCCGCCATACCGAGCGCGAGCTGCGCGACATGGGCATCGACCGCGGCGACATCGCCCGGATCGCCTACCAGGAAGCGGAGCGGCGCATCGTGACGCCCGCCGCGAGCAACGGCCCGGCCATCGCCGGATACAACCCCTATCTGTTGGCCGCCGGGTAAGCGCTCGCTTCCCTACCGAATTGCAGCCCGGCCGATGGACGCCTATGGCTGCGCCGGCTCGATGATCGCGATCTCGACGGTCCGGGCATTGCTTGGGGTGACTTTCCGGCCCTGGCCTGGCGCCGTACGACCGGTGCCGAGCCGCTGATGCGCCCCTACAGCCGACCGTGAGCTTGGCAGGCTCGGGTAGGGCATGCCGATTGATAGGCCAGCCATGCCGCATCGCAGCATGGCTCCGGCTTTGGCCTGGGTCTCCACCACATCTATTGTGCAGTGCGGCGATGCGGAGCCCCCATGGCCGAGGCCGATATTTGTAGACGCTTGAGGGCTCCGGTCCATTGAAGGGGCACGGTTATACGGTTGGCACCCGTTCCGGCGCCATGATCCGATCGGCGGCGAGAATTCTCGAGATAATCGGCCTACTTACCCTGTAGAGCCGGACCATCTGCGCCGCGGTCCGACGGCCTGACCGCACGTTCTCGACAATGTCGGCACGCTGCTGGGTCGTCAGCTTCGGTCGACGGCCACCAACACGGCCTTCGGCCCGCGCAGCCGCGAGTCCGGCGGCGGTTCGCTCCTCAGGCGGCTGAGCTCGGGCCGATCCCATCGCCAGTTCCGAGCTGGGCTTGCCCGGGTTTGGTGGACGGTTAGGGGGCTTGGCTGGGCAGGGGTTCGGTTGATGGTTCTGGTCTGGTCTCCTGCTCGTGGACGACGGGCGAGCGGTAGCCGAGCGGCGAGTGCCGGCGCAGGGGGTTGTAGAGGCCTTCGATGTAGCTGAAGCAGGCCATCCGCGCCTCAGCCTGCGAGCGAAAGCGACGGCGGGCGAGCAACTCGCATTCGAGGGTGGAGAAGAAGCTCTCGGCCATCGACGGCAGCGCCGTCGATCCGATCCCTGCCAGGGACGCGGGCCAAGCGCCCGCGAGGGGCGTTGTCGTAGGCGTCGCCGACCGAGCCCATCGACGGGCGCACGCCCGCCTCCTGGCACCGATTGCCGAAGGCCAGCGACGTATATTGCGAGCCCTGGTCCGAGTGATGGATCACGTCGCGTGGTTTGCGCTGGCCGACAGCCATCTGCAGGGCATCCAACACCAGGTCTGAGCGGAGGTGGTTGGCCATCGCCCATCCGACGATCCGGCGGCTGAAGGCGTCGAGCACCACCGCGAGGTAGAGGAAGCCGGCGGCAGTCGGCAGGTAGGTGATGTCGGCTACCCATAGACGGTTGGGCGCCTCGGCCACGAAGTTGCGGTCGACGAGGTTGGGGGCGGGCCGTGCCCTCTGATCGCGCCGGGTCGTGACGGGACCGCCGCGCCGTAGGTTGGGCAACCGCAGCCCTCGACGCCACATCCGTCTCTTCCCGGGCGGTCCGCTCGATTGATGACTCAGTGATGCGGGTGCCGACACTGGCCGTGATCGGCCAGCACCTCGATCACCCGGCACTTGTCGATGCGGCCTTGGCGGCAGCTTTCGATCATCGTCTCCAGCTCCGCCTTGAGCGCGGTCAGGCTGCGGATGCGCTGCTCGACCTCGCCCAGGCGGGCCTTGGCGATCGCATCCGCCGTGGCGCAAGGCTGGCTCGGGTCGTCCTGCAGGGTCAGCAGGGCCCGGATCGCCTGGGTCTCGAAGCCGAGCTCGCGCGCATGGCGGATGAAGGCGAGGCGACGGAGCTCGCCCGGCCCGTATTGGCGCCGGTTGCCCTCACTGCGGGGCGGCGCGGGCAGCAGCCCGATCTGCTCGTAGAACCGGATGGTCGGGACCTTTACCCCGCTTCTGCGGGCCGCCTCGCCGATCGGGACGCCGTCCGACATTCCGCTTGCTCCTCTAGTCGCTAGAGGAAATAGGCTGCGGAGCCGTACAGGCAAAGGAATCCCGATGAGCGAGGCCGCAACCCAGACCCGCTACCGGGTCGACGGCATGGATTGCGCCGGCTGTGCTGTGAAGATCGACCGGGCGGTGCGGGCGCTGCCGGGCATCGTCGACGTGGCCGTGTCGGTCACCGCCGGCACCATGACGGTGCGGCACGACCCGGGCAGCGATCTGGACCCGGTGGCGCGACGCGTGGCCGGTCTGGGCTACGGGGTGGCGGTGCTGCAGCCGCCCTCTGCCGAGGTGCGTGCCAAGACTTTCGGGCATGGGTCGGCTGCCGCTGGGTCATGGTGGGCGGGCGACAAGGGCTGGCTCACCATCGGCAGCGGGGTGGCGCTCGCGATCGCCTACGCGGTGGGCAAGCTCCTGCCGGGGCAGGGGGCCTGGCCCTTCGTCGCCGCCATGCTGGTCGGCCTCGTGCCGATCGCCCGGCGGGCGATCATGGCGGCATTCGCCGGCAGCCCGTTCACGATCGAGACGCTGATGAGCATGGCCGTGGTCGGCGCGGTCGTGATCGGCGCCGCGGAGGAGGCTGCGGTCGTCGTCTTCCTGTTCCTGGTCGGCGAGCTGCTGGAGGGTGTCGCCGCCGGCAAGGCGCGCTCCAGCATCCAGGCGCTGGCCGAGCTGGTGCCGAAGACGGCATTGCTCGAGGAGGCTGGGGCGACGCGGGAGGTCCCCGCCGAAGGCCTTGCGGTGGGCGCCGTCATCCTGGTGCGGCCGGGCGACCGCATTCCCGCCGACGGTATCGTGGTGGCCGGCGAGAGCGCGGTCGACGAGGCGCCGGTGACCGGCGAGAGCGTCCCGGTGCGCAAGGTCGTCGACGACAATGTGTTCGCCGGTACGGTCAACGGCGACGCCGCGCTGCGCGTCCGCATCACGGCAGCGGCGCAGGACAACACGATCGCCCGCGTCGTGCGGCTGGTCGAGGAGGCCCAGGAAAGCAAGGCGCCGACCGAGCGGTTCATCGACCGCTTCTCGCGCTGGTACACGCCGGCGGTGGTCGTCGTGGCGGCGCTGGTGGCGATCTTGCCGCCGCTGCTGTTCTCCGAGCCCTGGGACGCGTGGATCTACCGGGGCTTGGCCATCCTGCTGATCGGCTGCCCCTGCGCCCTGGTGATCTCGGTCCCCGCGGCGATCGCCGCATCGCTCTCGGCGGGGGCGAGGCGCGGCCTGCTGCTCAAGGGCGGTGCGATCCTCGAAGGGCTCGGCAAGGTCACCGCGGTGGCGCTCGACAAGACCGGGACGCTGACCGAGGGCACGCCCAAGGTGACGGACATCGTGGGGTACGAACGGTCGGAGGCGGAGGTGCTGCGGCTCGCCGCGGCGCTCGAGACCGGCTCCAGCCATCCGCTCGCCGCCGCCATTCTCGCCCGGGCTGCCGGCGAGGGGATCGCGGTGCCACCGGTGCGCGACGCCAAGGCCCTCGGCGGCGAGGGCATCGCGGGCATGGTGGACGGGGTCGAGCTGTTCCTGGGCTCGGCGCGGGCGGCGGCGAGCCGGCGACCCCTGACGAAGGGCCAGGAAGCCGCGATCGCCGCGTTGCACGACCAGGGGAAGACCGTCTCGGTGCTTCTGGTCGGAGGCGCGCCCGCAGGTGCTATCGCGATGCGGGACGAGCCGCGTCCCGATGCCCGCGCGGGTCTCGATTCCCTGAAGGAAGCCGGCATCAAGACGGTCATGCTGACCGGCGACAACGCGCGCACGGCGGCGGCGATCGGCCAGCAGCTCGGGGTCGAGGTGCGGGCCGAGCTCATGCCGGCCGACAAGCAGCGCATCGTGGGCGAGCTGAAGCAGCAGGGCTTCACCGTCGCCAAGGTCGGCGACGGGATCAACGACGCGCCGGCCCTCGCCGCCGCCGACATCGGCATCGCCATGGGTGGCGGCACCGACGTCGCGCTGGAGACCGCGGACGCGGCGGTGCTTCACGGCCGGGTGACCGACGTCGCAGGCATGATCCGGCTTTCGCAGCGGACGATGGCCAACATCAGGCAGAACATCACGATCGCGCTCGGCCTCAAGGCAGTGTTCCTGGTCACGACGATCGCGGGCATCACCGGTTTGTGGCCAGCCATTCTCGCCGACACCGGTGCCACGGTGCTCGTCACCCTCAATGCCTTGCGGCTGCTCGGAGCCGAGCCACGGGCGGCAGCGGTCAAGTAATGAGGGCGCCACGGCCGCTCAGCCCGGCCGTCACTCTGGGACTGAAGGAAAATTGGCGGCAGTTCGTGCTGCTCGTCCTGATCAACGCCTTCGTCGGCGGCATGGTCGGGATCGAGCGCACCGTGGTGCCGCTGCTCGGCGCCGAGGAGTTCGGTCTCGCCTCGACCACATTCGTCGTCTCCTTCATCGTCAGCTTCGGCGTGGTCAAAGCGCTCGCCA
The DNA here is from genome assembly GCA_044224255.1 of Geminicoccaceae bacterium. Lineage (GTDB taxonomy): Bacteria > Pseudomonadota > Alphaproteobacteria > Geminicoccales > Geminicoccaceae > Benzoatithermus. The sequence goes on along the minus strand of JBGAKU010000012.1, from coordinate 27,342 downwards.
ATCTCGTCTCGGGCCAGCTCGCCGACGCCTGGGGCCGCAAGTGGGTTCTAGTCCTCGGCTGGCTGGTCGGCCTGCAGGTCCCGTTCATGATCATCTGGGCCCCGAGCTGGGGCTGGATCATCGCCGCCAACGCGCTCCTCGGCGTCAACCAGGGGCTCGCCTGGTCGATGACGGTGATCATGAAGATCGACCTGGTCGGCCCGAAGTCGCGCGGTCTCGCCATCGGTCTCAACGAGTTCGCCGGCTATCTCGCGGTCGGCGTGACGGCGTTCCTGACCGGCTATCTCGCCTCGCGCTATGGGCTGCGCCCTGCACCAATCTATCTCGGCATCGGCTATGCGGTTCTGGGCACCGCGCTGTCGATCGCACTCGTGCGCGACACCCGCGACCATGTGCGGCTCGAGGCTTCTTTACACCCACGGCAGGCGGCCCCGATCGGCTTCCGCGAGGTCCTCGCGCTCACCTCGTTCCGCGACCGCAGCCTGTTCGCCGCCTCGCAGGCCGGGCTCGTCAACAACCTCAACGACGGCATGAGCTGGGGCATCTTCCCGCTGTTCTTCGCCTCCTTCGGCCTCGGCGTGGAGCGCATCGGCATCCTCAAGGCGATCTATCCCGCGACCTGGGGCATCCTGCAGATCGCCACCGGCTCCTTGAGCGACCGCTGGGGGCGCAAGGGCCTGATCGTCGCCGGCATGTGGGTCCAGGCCGCCGGCCTCTTCGTCACCGCGGCGACCGGACGGTTCGAGTGGTGGCTCCTCGGCAGCCTCCTGCTCGGCCTCGGCACGGCCATGGTCTATCCGAGCCTGATCGCGGCCGTCTCCGACGCCTCGCATCCCACTTGGCGTGCCCGGTCGCTGAGCGTCTATCGGTTCTGGCGCGATCTCGGCTATGCGATCGGCGCGCTGTCCGCCGGTCTGATCGCGGATCGTTTCGGGTTTTCATCGGCAATTGCCTCGATTGCCGCGCTGACCTTCCTCTCGGGCGCGCTCTATTGGTGGCTCGGTGGAGAAAGCGATTCCCGAAACGATCGAACAGCGTCTTGACCCATGCCGGCGGCGACCCGTACGATATTTCGATGAACGTGGAACAAGCAGCCAGGCAGCTCGAGGCCCTGGGCAACCCGACCCGCCTCCGAATCTACCGGACGCTCGTGCGCGCTGGTGGTGACGGCCTGCCGGTCGGCCATCTGCAGGAGCGGATCGGGATCGCGGCGTCGACCCTGTCGCACCATCTGCATCGTCTGATCCTGACCGACCTCGTCAGCCAGGAACGCCAGGCGACGACCCTGATCTGCCGCGCCAACTATCCGGCCATGAACGCGCTGCTGGGCTTCCTCACCGCGGAATGCTGCGCCGACGCCATGGTCTCGGCGACCAAGGGGGAGGCCGCATGATCATCCCTTTGCGCAGCCCATTATTCGAACCTTCCGGAATGAGCGAATGAGCAGCGCCACGACCGATCTGCCAGTCGCCGTGGTGGGTGCGGGGCCGGTCGGCCTCGCCGCGGCCGCCCATCTGATCACACGCGGGCTCGAGGTGCGTGTCTACGAAGCCGGCCCGACCGTCGGCGCGAGCGTGCTCGACTGGCGCCACGTCCGCATCTTCACCCCCTGGCGATATTGTATCGACGCGGCCGCTCGCGCGCTGCTCGAGCGTAGGGGCTGGGCGATGCCGCCGGAGGAGGACCTGCCGACCGGCGCCGAGCTCCATGACCACTACCTGCGGCCCCTGGCGGAGACGCCAGAGCTGGCGCGGGCGATCGAGACGGACACCCGGGTCGAGGCGATAGCGCGGCACGGCATCGAGAAGCTCGCCAGCCGGGGCCGGGGCGGCAGGCCGTTCCGGCTTCGCATCCGGCAGCCGGACGGTGGAATCCGCCATGATCTGGCGCGGGCGGTGATCGATGCCTCGGGCACCTGGACACAGCCCAACCCTCTCGGCGGCGAGGGGCTGACAGCCGCGGGCGAGCGCGATCACGCGGGCCGGATCGCCTATGGGATGCCCGATGTCCTCGGGCGCGACCGAGCCCTCTATGCGAACGGGTATACCCTGGTCGTCGGCGCCGGCTATTCGGCCGCCAACGTGCTGCTTGACCTGGTGGAACTCGCCCGTCACGGGCCTGCGACGGCAATCACCTGGGTGGTGCGCGGCACCAGTCTCGCCCGGGTCTACGGGGGTGGCGCCGCCGACGAGCTTCCCGCCCGCGGCGCCCTCGGCGGGCGCCTCAGGGAGCTGGTCGAGCGACGCGCCATCGAGCTGGTGTCGGGGTTCTCGACGACGGCGGTCGAGGCCGTCGCCGGGCGCGTCGTCCTGGTCGGCGAGACGGATCGCGGGCAGCGCCGGATCGGTCCGGCCGACCGCATCGTGGCCGCGACCGGGCAGCGCCCCGACCTCGCGATGACGCGCGAGCTTCGGCTCGAGCTGGACCCGTGGCTCGAAAGCGTGCGGGCTCTTGGCCCGATGATCGATCCTAATCTCCACTCGTGCTCGGTCGAGCCGCACGGCTATCGCGAGCTCGCCCATCCGGAGCCGGATTTCTACACGGTGGGCGTCAAGAGCTACGGGCGGGCGCCGACCTTTCTGCTGCTGACCGGCTATGAGCAGGCACGTTCCGTGGCGGCGGCGATCGCCGGTGATCTTGCCGCCGCCGCCCATGTGCGGCTGGTCCTGCCCGCGACCGGCATCTGGCAGGCGCCCGATGACCTCGGCGCGGACCAGGGATGCTGTGGCGGGCCGCCTCCGGCCGGGGTTGACGGCTGTTGCGTGGCGGATCGCGCGGCCGGTAAGGCCGGCTGCGGCTGCGGGCCTGCCGGATGAAGGCTGCCGCAGGACCGCAGGGTGAGACGGGGCGGCTTGTGGTCGTCACCGTCCTCGGCCTGACGCAGATCCTTGCCTGGGGGTCGTCCTACTATCTGCTGGCCGTGCTGGCGCCGGCGGTCGCCGGCAGCACCGGCTGGCCCTTGCCCTGGGTCGTGGGCGGGCTTTCCCTCGGGCTCGTCGTGGCGGGTCTGGTCTCGCCCCGTGTTGGCCGCACGATCGACCGGCATGGCGGACGCCCGGTTCTGGCGGCAAGCGCGGTTCTCCTCGCCGGCGGCCTCTGCGGCCTGGCCGCCGCGCCGTCGCTGCCGGCCTATCTGGCGGCCTGGGCCGTGCTGGGCCTTGCCATGGGCGCCGGCCTCTATGACGCCGCGTTTGCGACGCTGGGCCGGCTCTATGGCCGGGGTGCTCGCCAGGCGATCACGACGCTGACCCTGTTCGGCGGCTTCGCCAGTACCGTCTGCTGGCCGGTCTCGGCCTATCTCGTCTCGGCGCTCGGCTGGCGCGGTGCCTGCCTGGCCTATGCCGGCTTGCACCTGACCCTGGCGCTTCCGCTCTATCTGGTCGCGCTGCCCGCGACCACCGGCAGCAAGGGTCGTCTGACCGATCCTGCACCGGAGCGCGGACGGGTGGGCGGCAGCGGGGAGGCCGCCGGGCCGCCATCGCGGTCGCTCTTTGTCCAGCTCGCGGCGACGATCACGCTCGGCTCGGCGGTTTCCGCCCTGATGTCCGTGCATCTCCTCTCGCTCCTGCAGGCGCGCGGCCTGCCGCTGGCCGCGGCCGTGGCCCTCGGCGCGCTCGTCGGGCCATCGCAGGTCGGCGCCCGAGCCGTCGAGATGGTGATTGGGCGCTACCATCATCCGATCTGGACGCTGATGGCGGCCACCCTCCTCGTCGCGGCGGGGCTCGGCCAGATCTGGGCGGGCTTGCCGATGATTGCCCTCGGCCTGATGGCTTACGGGGCGGGCATCGGCATCGAGTCGATTGCCCGGGGCACGCTACCGCTCGCCCTGTTCGGTGCCTCCGGCTACGCCACGCTCATCGGCAGCTTGGCCATGCCCAGCCTTCTGGCCCAGGCCGCATCACCCGTGATTGGTGCGTTTCTGCTGCAGCGCGCCGGCCCCGACGGCACCATCGCGGCCGTGCTCGGCATCGCCGTTCTGGACGTCGTCCTGATGATCACGCTGCTGGTCCGGACCCGCCCGCTGCGGCGGCAACCGAACGTCGCGGAACGATCGCTCGACCGGGGCCATGACGGGTGGGGGCCGGCTTGTCGTGCTGATCGCGAGTTGGCATACCCGCCGTCGGAAGTCCCTCCGACAGAGATGGCACGCGGGACTGACGTCTGAGCGGGGAACGACGATGCGGCCGATCGGTCCGATAGCGCACGCCATAGGGCTGCTCAGCTTGGTGCTGCTGGGCGGCTGCGAGAGTTTCGGCCGCGGCGTGACCCAGGCGGTTCTGGAGGGCTCGGGCCAGCCGGGTCATGATGCCCGCCAATGTGAGATCGAGGGGCGACCCTTTCCCGGGATCGAGCCGTTTCTCGTGGCGCAGAAGAACCTGCCGCCCTTTGGCGAGGGCGAGGTCGGCACGCGGCCCGAGGTGAAGGTGCTCTATGTGCACGGGATCGGCACGCACGAACCCGGGCATGGCGCGGCGCTACGCGACAATCTCGCGACCCAGCTCGGCCTCGAGGTCCGCGCACCCCGGCCCAAGCGCATCGTGCTCACCCATCCGAAGTTCCCGGACCAGAACCTCGGCGAGATCAACATCACCCGCCTGACCGACCCCGAGCACCGGCAGGACCTGCTGTTCTACGAGCTGACCTGGTCGCCGATCACCCAGCCGGACAAGGACCTGCTCGCCTTCGACAAGGAGCAGGACTACGTCCTGCGCCGCGCTGCCGTGAACCAGGCGATGCGCACGTTCGTCAACGACGTGGCGCCGGACCCCCTGGCCTATGCCGGGCAGAAGCGTGGCCCCATCCTCACCTCGGTGATCCAGAGCGTGTGCTGGATGGTGTCACGCAGCTGGAGCGAGCTGCCGGAGCTGACCGAGGGGGTCGCCTGCGTGCCCGAGATGCCGGGAATCGGCAGTCGGGTGAATCTCGACGATTTCGTCATCATCACCCACAGCCTCGGCAGCCGCGCCACGCTCGATGCCCTGCAGGCGATGACCAATCTGCCGATCACGGAGGACCCGCGGGTCCGGAAGATCGCCGACGACTTCAAGCAGCGCGACGTCCAGGTCTTCATGCTGTCGAACCAGCTCCCGCTGCTCGAGGCGGGACGCGAGGGGCAGCAGATCGTGGGTCAGGTCGGCGACTATTGCGGACCGCACCCGACCAAGCCCGGCCGCTTCTTCGAGAAGACGCAGATCGTCGCCTTCTCGGACCCGAACGACCTCATGAGCTATCCGGTGCCCGACAAGTTCGCGAACAACTACATCGAATCGCGTCTCTGCCCGAGCATCACCAACGTCATGATCAACGTCGCCGCGGTGAACTCGCTTCTGGGACTCGGCGAGGTCGCCAACCCGTTGAGCGCCCATACCGCGTACGGGGCCGACGACCGTGTCGGCGCCATCATCGCGCGCGGCGCCGGCAACCCCAATGTCGCGCCGATCGTGACCGAGCGCTGCACCTGGCGCGAGACCGACGAGAGCCTGATGCGGTAGCCTGGGGCTCAGTCCTCCGCCGGCAGCCAGCCGGCGTCCGGGTTGTAGGTGAGCATCTTGGGGCCGATCTCGTCCGTGTTCGGCCCCATGTCGCGCTCCAGCACGATACCATTCTGATTGACGAGGAAGGTCATGACGCCTGACTCACCATACTCGGCCGGCCAGGCGACCATGGCGAAGCCCGCGATCATGTTGCCGTTGATGATGTAGTCGTACTCTCCGCCGGGGGCATTCGGGCCTTGGCGGTGCATGATCCGGAACAGATAGCCGTAGTAAGGAGTCGCAGGCTCGCGGCTCTCCGGATGGACGCCGGCGGCCGCCAGGAACGGGCCGAAGGGGCTCGGCTCCTCGGACTCGGCGACCGGCCAGTAGAGGCCATCATGCAGGCCCGGCGTACTGGCCAGCTTCTGCGCATACTCCAGCACCGCGTCGCCGTCGCGGTCCTCGCTCGCATACTCGACCTGGGCATCGACATAGGCGTGCAGGACACGGATCGCCTCGAGCTCGTTGCGGCCGACGATGCGGTCCTTGACCGCCTCGACGCCCTCGGCCCCGTCGAAACGCCAGCCCTGGTCCTCGCGAACCAGCGGCGCCGGCAGCGGCCAAGCGGCGAGGCCGATCTCCAGGATGCGCTGATCATCGCCCTCCGGCCGCAGGACGGTCGCCCGCTTCGCCGCCTCCAGGAAGCGTTCGCGATCCTCGGCGTTGGCCTCCGATCCCTGGCCCTCGATCAGCTCGGAGAACTCTGGGCCGACGATCGCCGCGATCGCCGGCCGGTCCTGCTCCTGGATCGCCTGGACCAGGGCCTTCACCGCCTCCTCGGGCGTGGCGAAGTAGCGCTGCGCCTCCTGGGCCAGGGCCGGCGTCCCGCACAGGATCACCGCCGTCATTGCCGCCGTCCCCAGCCTCGCCGCTACCCGCATCGTCTTCGCCCCGTTGGGAATGCTCGACCTCATCGACCCCGACTCCGCTTGCCACGCGAGGCGTGGTTGCGTCCGCCGTTGCCGCCGGCTCCTTTCATGGCATGCCGCTGACCGCCGCCTCCGCCCCGCTGTGCTGTCGGACGGGGCTTGCCCGCGCTTGGGCGCTGGGCCTGCGGCCGCTGCGTCCGCACCGCGGAGGCCTGCTGCCGCGACGAGGTGGGCCGTGCCACCTGCTTGCGGCTCTGTGCGCCGCGCACCTCCTGCCGCTTCGTGGTCTTGCCGCGCTCGATGCCGGAGAGGGCCGAGCTCTGCTTGGCGGCCGGGCGCGACGACCCGACGCGTGCGGTCGTCCGCTGTGTTGCCGGTGCCGCCGCTTGTCGGGGAAGCGACCTCGCGCTGGCGTTGGCTTGGGTCGCTCTCCTTGGCTGACCTGCCTGGCTGAAGGTGGGAGTCGGCCGCTCGGCGCCCTGCGGACGGACCGCCTGGATCTTCGTAGGCGAGGGTGTCTTCCGCTGGGCACCGGTCGCTGCGGCGCCACTGCGAGGGCGCTGCGAGCGCTCCGCGAGCTTGGCCTGGGCGTCCTGCGAACGGGCTTGGCGCGCGCTTTCCCGCTGCTGCCGCTGATTCTGACGGTTGGTCGCCGCGTCGCTTCGGGCCTGCTGTCGGTTGGCCCCTGCCTCGTCGCGGTTCTGTTGTCGGTTGGCGGCCGCGTCCGTGTGGGCCTGCTGGCGGTCCTCGCGGCTCTGCTCGGCGAACTGCTGCCGCTCCTCGCGCGAGCTCGTCGCGTAGTCCTGCCGCTCGCGCCGCGCATCGTCCCGGTTGTCGTCGATATCGTCGATCAGATTGTCGAGATCGTCCTCGTCCAGGTCGCTGTTCCAGCCGTGATCGTGATCATCGTCGTCGTCATCGCCGATCGCGTAGCCCAGGATCCCGCCGACCAGGGCCCCGCCCGCGAAGCCGCCCACGGCTGGCCAGAGCGAGCTCGTCGAGCTTTCGGCGGTCGGGTAGACCACGGGTGCCGCGTAGGTCACCGGAGCGGCATAGGTGGCCGCCGGAACCGCTGCGGGTATCGGCTCCGCCACCGCGGCGGGCGCGGCCTCCTCCACCGGTGCTGCCGGTGGCGCCTGCTCGGCCGGCGCTGCCGCCTGGCTCTCCGGCGCCGGCGCGGGCTCGGTGGTGGCGGGCGCGGTTGCCGCCTGCTCGGTCGGAGCGGCCGCGGTCTCCGGTGCAGGGGCGGTCGGAGGCTCCTCCTTGGTGGCGGGTACTGGTGACGGCCCGGCCTCCGTGGGTGCGGCCGTCGGTGCGGCCTGGTCATTGGCCTCGACCGCGGCGATCAGCGCCTGCGGGTCGTAGACCGGCACGAAGATCTGGTTGGGGTCGGTGGGGGTGATGCGGATGACGTCGGTGTCGACCTCGACCGTCTGCTTCTCGTCGCTCTTCAGCACGCCGCCGGCATAGAACTCGGCCCGGACCTGCTGGATCGAGTCCTGGACGTCGGGCAGACGTTGCGTCACCGCGTCGCCCATCGACTGCACCCAGTCGAGATGCTCGTTCATGCCCTTGAGCACCGTCGGAAAGGCGAGCAGGCCGCGCACGGCGGGATCCCAGTCCGCATCGGGCGTCAGCGTCTGGTCCTTGGCGTAATCGTCGAGGAAGCGTGCGGCCTGAACGACGTCGAGAGGCACCACGCTCGCCTGCATCACGGCCGCAAGCAGCGGATCCGGGAACAGGGCAATCGGAGCCACGAGCGTATCGAGGCTCTCTTGGGCCGCATCATCGAGCGAGTCCTGCGCCGCCGCCGGCTCGCTCAGCGTCAGCAGCAAAGCCGCCAGCACCAAGGAAAGCCAATTTGCGATCCCAGTGCGCATGGTCACCATGCGAGCCTCCCGCCGATGATGTGACGATAGTTCCATTCCTGCAGCAGCGAAAGGGTCCCCGCATGGGTGGACGGACAGATCGGATGTTGCGGTGCACCACGGACCCCACTAGGTTCCGCGCGCTCCATTTGCCGCCATGAGACCATGATGATTCCGACCGTTCGCCCCGGCAATCCGAACTTTGGCTCCGGCCCGACCGCGAAGCGGCCCGGCTGGTCCCTGGCGGCCCTGGAGGGCGCTCTGCTCGGGCGTTCCCACCGGGCCGCTATCCCCAAGGCACGCCTCGGCGAGGTGATCGATCGCTCGCGCGCCATCCTGGGCATTCCCGCCGATTATCGCATTGGCATCCTGCCTGGGTCGGACACGGGCGCGTTCGAGTGCGCGATGTGGAGCATGCTGGGCGCCCGCGGCATCGACGTGGTGACGTTCGAGAGCTTCGGCGAAGGCTGGCTGACCGACATCGAGAAGCAGCTCAAGCTGACCGACGCGCGGGCGATGACCGCACCCTATGGCGAGCTGCCCGACCTGAGCGCCGTCGATCCCGCGCGGGACACGGTCTTCTGCTGGAATGGCACGACGTCCGGCGTGCGTGTGCCCGACGGCGGCTGGATCCGCGACGACCGCGCGGGCCTCACCTTGTGCGACGCCACCTCGGCCGCCTTCGCGATGCCGCTGCCCTGGGCCAAGCTCGATGTGGTGACCTGGTCCTGGCAGAAGGTGCTCGGCGGCGAAGCGCAGCACGGCATGCTGGTCCTGTCGCCGCGCGCCGTGGAGCGGCTGGAATCGCATCGCCCGGCCTGGCCGATGCCGAAGCTGTTCCGTCTCACCAAGGGCGGCAAGCTGATCGAGGGCATCTTCAAGGGCGAGACGATCAACACGCCCTCGATGCTCGCGGTCGAGGACGCCCTGGATGGGCTCCGCTGGGCCGAATCGATCGGCGGTTTGTCCGCGCTGACCGAGCGCTGCGAGCGCAGTCTCGGCGCGATCGCGGCCTGGGTCGAGCGCAGCGAGTGGGCGGGTTTCCTGGCCAAGCGCGCCGAGATCCGCTCGCCGACCTCGGTCTGCCTCAGCATCGTCGATCCGGCGTTCGCAGCGCTCGGGGAGACGGGACAGCAGGCCTTCGTCAAGGACATGTGCGGGCTGCTCGCGGAGCACCGGGTCGCCTACGACATCCAGAGCTATCGCGACGCGCCCGCCGGGTTGCGCATCTGGTGCGGTGCCACGGTCGAGACTGCCGACGTCGAGGCGCTGCTGCCGTGGCTGGACTGGGCCTACGCGCAGACCCGCTCGCGCCTCGCCTGACCCGAACCTGACCGAGATCTCGGGGGGAATCCCATGCATAGGGTGCTGATCGCGGACCAGCTCAGCCCGGCGGCCGAGGCCATCTTCAGAGAGCGCGACATCGAGGTCGTGACCAGGGTCGGCCTCAAGCCCGCGGAACTCGTCGCCATCATCGGCGAGTTCGACGGGCTCGCGGTCCGCTCTGCCACCAAGGTGACGGCGGAAGTCCTCGATGCCGGGCATCGGCTCAAGGTGGTCGGGCGGGCGGGCATCGGCGTCGACAATATCGACGTCGAGGCGGCGACCCAGCGCGGCATCGTCGTCATGAACACCCCGTTCGGCAACTCCGTCACCACGGCCGAGCATGCGATCTCGCTGATGCTGGCGACAGCACGCCAGATTCCCGCCGCCGATCGGTCGACGCGGGCCGGCAAGTGGGAGAAGAGCCGGTTCATGGGTGTCGAGCTGACGGGCAAGGTGCTCGGCCTGATCGGCTGCGGCAACATCGGCTCGATCGTGGCGGACCGCGCCCAGGGCCTGAAGATGCGGGTGATCGGCTACGATCCGTTCCTGTCGGCCGAGCGCGCGCTCGATCTCGGCATCGAGAAGGTCGAGCTCGACACGCTGCTCCAGCGGGCGGACTTCATCTCGCTGCACACGCCGCTGACGGAGCAGACGCGCAACATCCTGTCGCGCGACGCACTGATGCGGACCAAGCCCGGCGTGAGGGTAGTGAACTGCGCCCGCGGCGGCCTGGTCGACGAGCAGGCGGTGGCCGACCTGACCCGCGACGGGCACATCGCGGGCGCCGCCTTCGACGTGTTCGCGGTCGAGCCGGCCCGCGAGTCCCCGCTGTTCGACCTCGACGAGGTGGTCGTCACGCCGCATCTCGGCGCCTCGACCAGTGAGGCGCAGGAGAACGTGGCCCTGCACGTCGCCGAGCAGATCGCCGACTATCTGGCGACGGGTGCCATCGTCAACGCCCTCAACATGCCCGCCGTGACGCCGGAGGAGGCGCCCCGGCTGAGGCCGTTCATGAAGCTGGCCGAGCAGCTCGGCTCGTTCGCCGGCCAGCTCACGGTCGAGGGCCTGAGCGCGGTGACGATCAGCTTCGCCGGGCATGTCGCCTCGATGAACACGCGACCGCTCACCCAGGCCGCCCTGGCGGGGCTGCTCCGGCCGCACCTCCCCAGCGTGAACATGGTCAACGCGCCCACGGTCGCGAATCAGCGCGACATCGACGTGCGGGTGATCACCAGCGAGCATCTGCGCGACTACCAGGTCCTGGTCACGGTCGAGGTTGTCACCGAGCGTGGCCCCCGCTCCGTGGCCGGCACGCGGTTTCAGGACAACGAGCCCCGGCTGGTGTCGATCCGGGGTATCCCGGTCGAGGCGCGCCTCGGCGCGCACATGCTCTATGTCCGCAACAAGGATCGGCCCGGGCTGATCGGGGCCCTGGGCAAGACCCTGGGCGACGCTCAGATCAACATCGCGACCTTCCATCTCGGCCGCGAGCGGCCGGGCGGCGACGCCATCGCCTTGGTCGAGGTGGACGGCCCAATCCCGGAGAAGGTGCTGGCGGAGGTCTGCCGCCTGCCGCATGTCCTGCACGCGAAGCAGCTGAGCTTCTGACCGCGACCGCCCACCGCCGCGGCGGTGGCCGGATCGTCCGATCCCCGGCGGCTCACAGCACCTTGAGCAGGCGCGCGACCGAGGGCACGCCGCTCGCGTTGACGATGAACAGCATATAGTCGCCCGGCGGCAGCGCATTGCTGCTGGCAGGCAGCGTCGCGGTCACGGCCGTGCCTGTCGTGCCGAAGTCGAGGGATGTCAGGCGCTGGTTCATGTTGAAGCTGTGGGTGACGGAGGAATTGCGAACCATGGACACCTTGGCGATCGCCGCAGCGTCCGCGGTCGTCACCTCGATCTGATCACCGGGGTGTAGTGTCGTCGAGCTGACGGACTGGATCACCGGCCGCTGCCCTTTGAATAGATAGGGCGGCGAGTAGATCTGCACGTTGCGGTAGTTCTTGAAGCGACTATTGGTCGGGACGCTGCCGCCCCCGGCGAGGACCCGCCCGTCGGGCAGCAGGATGGCCATGGAGTGGTAGATCCGTGGTATGGTGAGGCTCGCCATTTGCCGCCATGAGCCGGTCGCCGGATCCCACATCTCGGCCGGGAGGATGGCGCCGGCGGCGTTGTTGTTGTCCTTCGAGCTCGACCCGCCCGTGACCAGGACCTTGCCGTCGGGTAGCACGGTCGCGTTCGCGTGCCTGCGGGCGTAGGCCATGAATCCGGTTGCCTTCCAGGCCGGCCGGGCGTCGTTGAGGTCGATGATCTCAGCGGTGTTCAGGGGGGTCTTCCCGTTGGTCCCGCCTGCGGTGACCAACACCTTTCCCGTGTCGTACATGACCGAGGTGCCGCTCACCCGCTTGCCGTAGAGGTGGCGTGGCCCGGAGGACCATGCACCGGCGCCGCTGGTGTCGAGGAAACTCGAGGTCGCGTTGGGGCCTGCCAGGAAGACGCGGCCGTCCGGTGCGGCGAAGGTCATCGAGTAGTTCTCGACCTTGCGCACGGCGCCGCTGAGGTCACCCAGCGAGCCGTCGCCGTGCCAGACCTGCGGCAGAGTGTTGGGATCCTTCGACCCCTGACGGTTGCCGGCGAGGAACAGGACGTTGCCGTCGGCGAGGGTGACCGCGCTCGCATACCAGCGGGCGTAGGCCGCGGGAAAGGTCAGCGTGCGCCAGATATTCCCGCCGGCATGATCGAATACATTGACATCGGAGTGCCCGTAGGCCTCCCCGCCGGAGCGGCCGCCGACCACGACAAGATCGCCGTTGGGCAGGAGAGTATGACCGCTGCAGAACATGTTGCTATGCTGATTGTTGACTGGCAGGAAATTACTCGGCTGACTATCCGTTCCGACCGTGACGATGTCGGCCTTATTGAAGCCAGGATAGTAGGTGTCGCCCGTGAACCAGGTCAGGACCTTGCCGTCGGCCAGCAGGATCGCATGTGTGGCGTTGTTGGGCCAGTCATAGACGGGCGACCATTGCCCGATGCTTTCTGGTCCCGACTGTGCTTGCGCTCCATGATTGAATAATATCATGGTAATGAATGATAGTAGCGCAGTGCTGACGAGCGCGAATGCTGCCTCGTGGCGTCGAAATTTACGCATGATTTCCCCGCCTGGCTCTCGACCATCAATGTTCGTAGTGCTTCGGATCCGGTAGCTTGATCCGGTTAGCGCGGCTGATCCGACAGGGTCAAGTCGACGTCTTGGATATGCACTACCATTTGACGCATTACGGTCTGATATTTAACCGGTAGCCGGTGAGTTTCACGAAATAGAGGGCATATCGGCGTATGTTTGATCGTTCTACAATAGTTCTGTTTTTATCTCACAGGAAGCTGACGGGATCGATGTCCACCTGGAGCTGGACATTCCCCGGCAGCTTCAACGGCTGCAGCCAGGTGCGCAGCCAGGCGGGCAGATCGAGCTCGGGGGTCGCCTTGATCAGTAGCCGCTCGCGGTAGCGCCCGCGCAGCAGCGCCAGCGGTGCGGGCGTCGGGCCGAGGACGAGGGCCTGGTCGCTCTCGGGTGCGCCCTGCGCGATCCGCCGCGCCTCGGCCTTGACACGCTCCGCGTCGCCGCCCGAGACGATCAGCGCCGCCAGCCGGCCGAAGGGCGGCATCGTGCCGAGACGTCGCTCGTCGAGCTCGACGGCGAGGAAGCGGTCCTTGTCGCCGACCGCGAGCGCCTGCATCACGGGATGCTCGGGCAGATGGGTCTGGATCAGCACGCGGCCGGGTCGCTCCTCGCGGCCAGCGCGGCCGGCCACCTGGTAGAGGAGCTGGAAGGTGCGCTCCGCGGCGCGGAGGTCGCCGCCACCCAAGCCCAGGTCGGCATCGACCACGCCGACCAGGGTCAGGTCCGGGAAATGGTGCCCCTTGGCGATGATCTGCGTGCCGATCAGGATGTCGACCTCGTGCCGCTCCATGGCGGTGACCAGCGCCGCGGCGCTGGCCGCGTCGCTGGCGGTGTCGCTGGTCATCACCGCGAGCCTCGCCTTGGGCAGAATCTCGCCCAACTCTTCGGCAAGGCGCTCGACGCCGGGTCCCGACGCCGTGAGCAGACCGACCGCGCCGCAGCTCGGACAGTGCTCCGGCGCGCTCATGCCGTAGCCGCAATGATGGCACTGCAGGCGGCCGCGCAAGCGGTGGGCGACCAGCCAGGCGGAGCAGTTGGGGCAGGCCAGCCGGTGACCGCAAGCGCGGCACAAGGTGAGCGGCGCATAGCCCCGCCGGTTGAGGAACAGCAGCGACTGCGCGCCCTCCTCGAGATTCCGATATAGAGCCTCCCGCAGGGACGCGGCCAGAAAGCCGCCGCGCGGCGGCCGATCGCGGCGCAGGTCGACGAGCGAGACCTCGGGCATGGCGGCGTCGCCGTGGCGCGCAGGCAGCGCCACGTGCGACCAGCCCGGCCGTGCCTCGGCGCCGCCGCGGACGATCCCCGCGGCGACGGCGGATTCGAGCGAAGGCGTCGCGGAGGCCAGCACGACCGGGCAGTGCTCGAGCCGTGCGCGCATCAGCGCCGCGTCCCGCGCATGATAGTGGACCATCTCGTCCTGCTTGAAGCTCGCGTCGTGCTCCTCATCGACCACGATGAGGCCGAGATCGCTCAGCGGCAGAAACAGGGCCGAGCGCGCGCCGACGACGACGTCGATCGCTCCTTCCGCGATCAGCCGCCAGGTGCGTCGACGCTGGGCGCCGGTCAGGCCGGAATGCCAGACCGCCGGTGCTGTGCCGAAGCGCCGCTCGAAGCGCCCGAGCCATTGGGCCGACAGCGCGATCTCCGGCAGTAGCACCAGCACCCGACGTCCCGAGCGCAGGGCCGCCGCCACGGCTTCGAGATAGACCTCGGTCTTGCCCGCGCCGGGGACGCCGTCGAGCAGCGCCACCCCGGTGCGCCCGCGGACCAGCGCGCGCAGGCTTTCCGCCGCGGCCGCCTGGGCAGGGGTCAGGACAACGCCCGGCCGCTCCGGGTCGGGCCTGGGCCAGGATGGTCGGTCCACCATCGCGACCGCGCGCAGCAGGCCGTCGCGGGTCATGGTCTGGACGACGCCGGTGCCGACGCCGGCCGCCTTGGCGAGTACGGGGGCGGGCAGGGCGGTCTCCCCGGGCAGGGCCGCGAGCACCAGCTCGCGCTGTCGGGTCATCCGCGCCGCGGGCGGCGGGTCGGTCCGCCGGTAGACCAGGCGCTCGGGCCAGGGCTCGAGGCCCGCCGGTACGCTGAGGGCGAGCTTCAGCACCGAGCCGCGCGGCGACAGCGTCTCGCGCGCGACCTCCGACACCAGCGCTCGCAAGGTCGCCGGCATCGGCGGCGCGTCGAGCACGGTCGCGATCGCCTTCAGCCGGTGGGTCGGGAAGGAGCGTTCTGGCCGCTCGTCCCAGACGATGCCGATCAGCTCGCGCCCCGCGAAGGGCACGACGACGTAGGTACCCGGAGCCGGCGGCTGGCCGGTGTCCAGCCGGTAATCGAACGGGCCGTCCAGCGGAACGGGCACCAGCACGGGCACAATGGAGGCGAACATGGGAACGGGGCCGCCGCGGGCGTTGACAGGACACGGGCAGATAGCATCCTCGCCACGTCCCCGTCAGGGAGAGGATCGACCCTGTCGCCGCACGCAGCTCCCGATCTCGCCCTGGTGCTCGACGGCTGGCGGCAGTGGCTGGCGTCCGAGCGGCGCCTCGCACTCCTCACCCGGCACGGCTACGAGGACGATCTCGCCGGGTTCGTGCGGTTCATGGCCGGGCACAAGGGCGGCCCGGTCGATCTCGCCGATCTCGCCGCGCTCGCCCTGGCCGACCTACGGGCTTGGCTGGCCCGGCGCCACACCGACGGCTATGCGCGCACCTCGACCGCGCGGGCCATGGCCGCCGTGCGCGGGTTCTTCCGCTATGCCGACCGCAGGCACGGCCTGCACAATCCGGCGATCCAGGCGATCCGCACGCCGCGCCTGCCGCATCGTGTGCCGCGCCCGCTCGCCGAGACCGACGCGCGCGAGCTGATCGAATCGGCCCAGACCGAGGCGCGGGAGGATTGGGTGGGCCGGCGCGACGCCGCCCTGCTTCTGCTCCTCTACGGCGGCGGGCTCCGGATCGGCGAGGCCCTGGCGCTGGACCGAGTTGCCGCCGGCGCCGATCCGCACGCGCTGCGCACTCTGCGGGTGCAGGGAAAGGGTAGCAAGGAGCGACTGGTCCCGATCCTGCCGGTGATCGCCGAGGCGCTCGCCGCCTATCTGGATGCCTGCCCGGTGCCACCTTTGCCCCATCAGCCGCTGTTCAAGGGCGTGCGGGGCGGCCGGCTGCAGCAGGGCGTGGTGCAGAAGCTGGTCCGTCAGCTGCGGATCGGCCTCGGCCTGCCCGAGACCGCCACCCCGCACGCGCTGCGGCACAGTTTCGCCACGCATCTGTTGGGCTCGGGAGCGGATCTGCGGGCGATTCAGGAGTTGCTCGGGCATGTCAGCCTGTCGACCACCCAGGGCTACACCGAGGTCGACGCAAGACGGCTGCTGGCGCTCTACGCCCGCGCGCATCCGCGAGCGTGACCCTGCCGGAACAGCGCAATTCCTTTCCTCGCCCGCGGGTGCGGCGCCTATTCCGGCGCCGTGCGGCGAAGGTTAGGCTTCCCAGTGTGGCCCGCAGCCGGGTCGCCAGAGCTCTGAGCGGTTGGATCGGGCAGGCGTGCGCGGCGTTCTCGTCCTTATCGGGCTGCTGAGCGGCCTCGTCGTCGCGTTCCTGGCCGCGTGGCCCCAACTCGTCGAGGTGCCGGCGCTGCGCGAGCAGCTCGCCGCACTGGTCCGCCAGTCGGCGGGTGCTGATCTGCGCCTCGAGGGTGCGGTCCGGCTGGAGCTCCTGCCGCGGCCGCGCGTCACCATCGAGCGGGTGGTGATCGGCGATCGGGTCGCCCTGGGTCCCGGCTCCAACTTCAGCGCCGACCGGATCGACATCGATCTCGCCATTCCGCCATTGCTTGCCGGGCGGCTGGAACCGCGCGGTGTGCAATTCGTGCGGCCGGCGCTGACCCTGTCCGATGTCGATGGCGCCGCAGCCGAGAATCTGCTGGCCGCGTTGGTGGCCGGCCCGGCGGAGAAGCTGGCACGGATCGACGTCGTCGACGGCTCAGTCGCGCTGGCGGGCGCCACGCCGATGACCGTCCGTTCGATCGATCTCGGCGTTACCCGCGACGGTCGTGGTGCATTTGAGCTCCGCGCGTCCATGGCCGCCGGTGGCGGGCCTGTGCGGCTGCGGGTGGACGGTGGGCCGCTGGCGTTGAGCGAGCCCGTGCCGATGCGGGTCGAGGCCGATATCGGGCCGCAGGCGCAGCCGGCCGAGGTCAGGTTCGCGGGTCATGTGCGGGTTTCCGGCGCCGGCCCCTCGGCCGCTGGTCGTCTCACCGTCGATACGTCCCGCGGACCGCTCCCGGCATGGTTCGGGCCCGGTCCCTGGCCGGCGGGCGTGCTGCGGTCACGGCTCGAGGCGGATGCCGAGAGCATCACGCTAGCCGGGCTCGAGCTGGCGCTGCCCGAGGGCGAGCTGCGCGGCGAAGCCAGACTTGGCACCAGCGGCGCGCGGCGGCTGGAGGTGGCCCTGGAAGGGGCGAGCCTGACCGTGGGCCCCGCCATCCTGCACTTCTCCGGGCAGGTCCTGGGCGCGATCAGGACGGAGCGGCAGGGCTCCGGGGCCATCCGGCTCGACATCGCATCGGTCGCCTGGGGCGGCGGCCAGGTTCGACGCCTCAAGGCACAGGCTGGCTGGTCGAATGACGGATTCGACCTTGCCGAGGTGGACGCGATCCTGCCTGGCCAGACGGTGCTGCGCTGGCGTGGCGGCGGGCCGGCGCCGCCGGGGTCGCCATTGGGCGGTGCGCTCTCGGTGCAGTCCGGCGAGCTACGCGGGCTGCTGGCATGGCTCGGCAGTGATCCGGCGACTTTGCCGGAAGGTGGCCTCACGACTCTGGACCTCACCGCCCAGGCGACCATCGGCGGGGACGCTCTCGCCCTGAAGGATCTCGATGCCCGGCTCGATGCGAGCGCCATCACCGGAGACGTGACGCTCGAGGCCGGATCGAGGCGGAGGGTCGATCTCGACCTGCAGGTCGACCGGATCAACACGGCTCTCTACGCGCCCTGGCCCAATGTCTGGGATCTCTGGCGATCGCGTCTCGAGGCGTTCGACGGATCCCTGGCGCTCAAGGTCGCGCAGGTCAGCCACGATGTGCTGCGAGGCCGCGAGCTTGAGCTGCGAGCGAACCTGGAAGCGGGCCGGCTCGACCTGGCCTCCCTGCGGCTTGCCGATCTGGCCGGGGCAACTCTCGACCTTGCGGGTGTCGTCGATCTGCCACTCGGCGCCTGGGACCTAACTGGAGCCTTCGTGGTCGCCGAGCCCAGGCCGATCCAGGGGCTTCTGGGCATCGAGATCCCCTTGGCGCTGGACCGCTTCGCCCCCATGCGTCTGTCTGCCGCCTCGCGCCGTGAGGCCGGCGTCAGCACGGTCGACATGACCCTGTCGGGCACGAAGGTGGACGCCTCGCTGCGCGGCAGCCTCGAGGGCGAGCTGGCGGATGGGCCTCTGGACCTGAGGCTGACCGCCCATGGGGCGGAGGCGCGGGATCTGTTGGAGGCGTTCGGGTGGCCGGCCCCGGCTGCCGCGCCGGCATTCGGCCCGATGTCCGCGCGGGTCACGCTGACCAGGGACGGCGGGCCGATCGTCGCACAGGCCGCCGCCGCCGTCGGCACGAGCAGGCTGGACGGTGAGGCCACGGTCTCGACCGCCGAGGCGCGGCCGCGGGTCGTTGGCTCCCTGCGCCTGGAAAGCCTCGACACCGCCCTTGCCGCCGCCTTCTACGACACCCTCGCCATTCCGCTGGGCTTTCCCGCGGGCGACCCCCGGCTCTGGCCGGGGGCGTGGCCGCGACAACCGATGAGCTGGAGCTGGCTGAATGCGCTCGATCTTCAACTCGTGCTGGGTGTGACGCGGCTGCGGCAGGCAGGCACGGAGCTCGGCGATGCCAAGGTCGAGATCGAGCTGTCCGATGGTGATCTCGGGCTCCGCAACGCGCATCTTCCGCTTGCAGGGGGCCTGTTGTCCGGCAATGCGACGCTGGAGCGCCGCACCGATCACGTCATCTTGGGCATGCAACTTCGACTGGAGCACGCTGGAATCGAGTCGCTCGCGAAGGCCTCGGCGGCGGGCAGCGCTATCTCCGGTCGACTGGACCTGCAGGCCTCGCTGGTCGGGGAAGGGCGCAGCATCGCCGACATCGTAGGCACGCTCGAAGGGGATGGCCGCCTCGCGATGCCCGACGCCGACTTGCCCGATCTCGGGCTGGACGGCCTGAGCCTGGACGGTGCCTTCGCGCTGAACGGCGGCATTCTCACCACCTCGGGCCTCGGCCTCGACTATCCGGGCGGGCGAGCCGACCTCGACCTTCGCTTGGACCTGCTGGCGTGGATTCTGGATGCGACGCTCGAGCTTGGCGGTAGGCAGCAGCGCTTTGTCGGTCCACCCGGTCGGATCGCTGCCGTCGCCGATGACCCTGCTCCCTAGCGTCGCGGCAACGCTCCGGCCGTCTCGACAGTCGTGAGCCGCCTCTGACATGATCCGCTGATGGTCGAGGAAGCCTCCAGGATCGCGCGGCGCCAGCCGATCGCCCGGCTCGGGCGTCTCGGCCTGTTCGTGCGCTGCCTGATCGGGCTCTACCTGATCTCTCTGGTCGTTGCCGCTCACGCGGCCGTGCCTGTCGCGGAGCTCGAGAGCGGTAGCCTCGCGATCGAGCTATGCACCGCCGACGGCGTCCGCAGCGTCCTTGTCGACGAGTCAGGTCGAACGTCCGATCGCGACCAGCAAAGCCATCACGCCAGCCACGATTGCGCTGGCTGCAGCGTCAGATGCACACCGAAGGTGCTGTCTGTCCGGACAAGCGTGGCAGTGGTCCGGTTCGCGGCGATGGTCGCTCCGACCTGGGATCCCGGGCAGAATCTGTTTTGCGGGCTGTCTGCCGCAGGGGCTCCACTGCCGCCGCGAGGTCCACCGATCTTCTCCTGAGCTGTCGCTGCTGCCGCTGTCTCGCGCGCCGACTCGGTCGGGGCTAGCGGCTCGTGCATATCATTGCAGCTTTGGAGAAGTCCCATGTCGAAGGCCGTCTTGAGCCTTCTCGTGGCGGGCCTGCTGAGTGTGGCCGTCATCGGAAGCGCGTTCGCCCACGCCACCTTGGAAACCACCGAGGCACCGCCGGACAGCACCTACAAGGGCGTGATCCGCATCGGGCATGGCTGCGAGGGCAAGCCAACCCAGGCGGTGCGGGTTCGCATTCCGGAGGGCGTCATCGTCGCCAAGCCGATGCCCAAGGCCGGCTGGCAGCTTGCCACGAGCAAGGGTCCCTACGCCAAGCCCTACGACTACTACGGCACGCCGGTGACAGAGGGGGTCACCGAGATTGCCTGGACCGGTGGTGATCTGCCCGATGACTGGTATGACGAGTTCATCTTCCGCGCCCGCCTGACCGGGTTCCCCGAGGGCTCGATCGTCTACTTCCCGATCGTCCAGGAGTGTGCCGGAGGCGCCGTCCATCGCTGGATCGAGATCCCCGAGGCAGGGAAGTCGGCGGACGACTATGAGGAGCCCGCGCCCGGAGTGACGATCGTCGCCAAGCCGGCTCACTGACCGAAAGGGCAAAGGCAGTGCGGCTTGCCCCTGCTGCGTGTGCCGTGGTGGTGGCGACCTGGCTCGCCACCACCGTCGGGCCCGCCTATGCACACGCCGTCCTCGTGGCGTCGAGCCCTGGCGATGGGGAGAGCGTCGCAAGCCCACCGGCCGTGCTCGAGCTCGAATTCAGCGAGCCGGTCGTGCCCGTCGCGGTGCGCCTCCTTGACAGGCAAGGGCACGACATCCCCCTGGCGGCGGTCGAGGCCCAGGACGCCACCATCCTGGCCCGCCCGCACGGCGCGCTGCCGCCTGGCGGCTACTTCCTCAGCTATCGCGTGACGTCGCTCGACGCCCACGCCGTCGGAGCGACCCTTCGTTTCGGGGTCGGTGAGGCCGCGCCCGGCCTCGTCGCGGGGACCGAATCGAGCAGAGCCGTAGTCTACCTCGCCGCGCTGGGTCGCTGGCTTTTCTACGTGACTGCGCTGGCCTCGGTGGGGGCGGCGCTGTTCGCGACACTGGTTGGGCCGCCGGAGGCCCTGGCGCGGCGGGTGCGCAAGCTGGCTTCCGGGCTGGCCGCGGCGGCTGTGGTGGCCACCATCCTGCGCCTCGGGCTGTCCGGCCTCGATCTCGGCGGGTTGCCCCTGCACGCGGTCCTTGCCGCCGAGCCTTGGGCGATCGCCGCCGGCACCTCGTTGGGGCTCGCCTCCGCCGTAGCGATGGCCGGCCTGGCGATCCTTGCTCATAGGTGCACTGCCCGCAGTCTCGTGGTGTCGGGTGTCGGGCTGGTGACCCTGAGCTTTGCCCTGACCGGGCATGTGGCATCGGCGCCGCCGCGCTGGCTGACCGGGCCTGCAGTGACCGTGCACGCCCTGTGTGCCGGCTTCTGGGTGGGTGCCTTCGTTCCGTTGCTGTGGGGCCTCCGCCGGGACGATCCGATCGTCCTGCTGCGGCGTTTCTCCCGCCTCGCGACGGTGGCGGTCGGGGGCCTTCTCGTGACAGGGGCGACGCTTGCCTGGATCCAGCTCGGCGGTCGACCGGAAGGGCTGCTCACGACCGACTATGGCTGGCGGCTGCTGCTCAAGCTCGCGCTGGTGCTGATGCTGCTCGCCATCGCGTTGGTCAACCGCCTCGTTCTCACACGCGCGATCGCCGACGGCCGGAGGAGCGGCGCGAGCTGGCTCGGGCGGACCCTGGCGATGGACATTGTCCTGGCCCTTGCCGTCCTCGGTGTGACGGCGACATTCCCGCTGAGCCCTCCTCCACGATCTGCGGCGGCGGCCGAGCAGGGAGTCACGATCGTCGCGCCGGGGCGGGGCGGGCAGGCCACGATCACCCTGCGTCCCGGAGGGACGGGGGCCAACCGGCTCGAGGCCATGGTCGTGGACCGCGACGGCCTGCCCATCGTGGCGCGCTCGGCGGAGCTCTTCTGGTCGATGCCGGACGCCGGCATCGAGCCGCTACGTCTCGCCGCCTCGCTTCCCCTGCCGGGTGTGGTGGCCGCGGCGCCCATCGAGATAGCGGTGCCCGGCCGATGGCATATCAGGCTCGACCTTCTCGTCGACGATTTCACCAAACTCTCCTTCGAGGGCGGGATCGACCTACGTTAGTCCGCCCTCTCGCAACCCGGAGTCTATCCATGCGCAAAGCTGTCCCCGCCTTGATGATCGTCCTGCTGGTGGGAGGGCCTGCCCTCGGCCACGAGACCAAGGTGGGCTCGCTCACGATCGAGCACGCCTGGGCGCGCCCGGCTGCCAAGGGCAACTCCGCCGCCTACATGGTGATCATGAACTCGGGTGCGCCGGACCGGCTGACCGGGCTCTCCACCGACGTGGCGGCTAGCGCCGGGCTCCACAGCACCACGATCGACGCGCAGGGCGTCGGCAAGATGGTCCCGGTCCAGGCAATCGACGTGCCCTCCGGCGCCGAGGCCAAGCTGGCGCCCGGGGGCCTGCACGTGATGCTGATCGGCCTCAAGCAACCCCTGAAGGAGGGTCAGACCTTTCCCCTGACCCTCAACTTCGAGCATGCCGGGGCCGTCACCGTCGAGGTGGCGGTCGAGAAGTCACCGTCGCACGAACTAGTGACGGGCATGGAGCATCAGCACCAGTCCCCGACGAACTAGCCCTACGGACGCGGTGCCGTCAGTCGGACGGCCCGAGCATCGCCTCGGGCCGCACCCACTCGTCGAACTCCTCGTCGGTGAGCAGGCCGAGCTCGATGGCGGCGTGCTTGAGGGTCGTCCCCTCGTGATGCGCCTTCTTGGCGACCTTGGCGGCGTTGTCGTAGCCGATCTTCGGGTTGAGCGCGGTCACCAGCATCAAGCTCTCGTGCAGGAGCCTGGCGATCCGCTTGCGGTCGGCCTCGATCCCGACCACGCAATTGTCGGTGAAGCTTCGGCTGGCGTCGGCCAAGAGGCGGATCGACTGCAGCACGTTGAAGATGATCAGAGGCTTGAAGACGTTGAGCTCGAGATGGCCGTTGCTGGCGCCGAGCGTGACCGCGACGTTGTTGCCCATGACCTGGTAGCAGACCATGGTCAGCGCCTCGGACTGGGTCGGGTTCACCTTGCCGGGCATGATCGAGCTGCCGGGCTCGTTCTCCGGCAGCTTCAGCTCGCCCAGGCCGCAGCGCGGGCCGGAGCCCAAGAGGCGGATGTCGTTGGCGATCTTCATCAAGCTCACCGCCAGCACGTTGAGCTGCCCGTGCAGCTCGGCCAGCGCGTCATGGGCGGCGAGCGCCTCGAACTTGTTGGGGGCGGTGACGAACGGCAGGCCCGTGATCGTGGCCACCTCCGCCGCGAACGCCTCGGCGAAGCCCTTCTTGGCGTTCAGGCCGGTGCCGACCGCCGTGCCCCCCTGGGCGAGCTCGTAGACCTTGGGCAGGGCCGACTTCACCCGCTCGATGCCGTTGGCGATCTGGGTGGCGTAGGCCGAGAACTCCTGCCCGAGCGTGAGCGGCGTCGCATCCTGCATGTGGGTGCGGCCGATCTTGATGACGTCCGCGAACTCGTCCTGCTTCTTGCGCAGCGCCGCGTGCAGATGCTCGAGCGCGGGCACGAGGTAACGCACGACCTGCTCGGCGGCGGCGATGTGCATGGCCGTCGGAAAGCTGTCGTTCGACGACTGGCCGCGGTTGACATGGTCGTTCGGGTGGACCGGCGACTTGCCGCCCCGCTGGCCGCCGAGCCGCTCGTTGGCCAGTCCGGCGATCACCTCGTTGGTGTTCATGTTGGTCTGGGTGCCCGAGCCGGTCTGCCAGACGACGAGCGGGAACTCGCCGTCGAGCCGGCCGTCGACCACCTCCTGTGCCGCGTCGGCGATCGCGGCGCCGAGCTTGGCATCGACCTGGCCCAGCCGCACGTTGACCCTGGCGGCGGCGAGCTTGACGATCCCGAGCGCGCGCACCATCGCCGGCGCCATGCGCTCGCCGCCGATCTTGAAGTTCTGCAGCGAGCGCTGGGTCTGAGCGCCCCAGAGACGCTCCGCGTCGACCTCGATCGGGCCGAACGAGTCCGTCTCGACGCGAACGTTCTTGGGGGTATCCATGCGGCCGCTCCCGTCCTGCTCAGGTGGCGCGGGGATGGCGCGGTCGCCACCGGCTGTCAATCGAAGGGGTGTCGCAGTCTCGGACGCGCTACTTCTTGCGGAATCGGTCGAGCGTGACGATCTCGGCACCGCCCGATTCAGCCGGCGGCTCACCCTCGTCCGGCTTGGCGGCCTTGACGGATGCGCCCAGCAGCTTGACGTCCGCCGACTGCGGCTCGCTGTCGTCGTCGATCGTGAACTGGAGACCGAACTCGACGCCTGGGTCGGCGAACACCTTGATCGCGGCGAACGGGATGCGCAGGCGCTGCAGCTGATCGCTGAAGCTCAGCGTGACGGCGAAGCCCTCGTCGTCGATCGCCAGATCCCAGAACTGGTGCTGCAGGACGATGGTCATGTCGACCGGGTAGCGGTCGCGCAGGAACTCGGGGATCACCACGCCCGGATGCCGGGTGCGGAAGGTGACGTAGAAGTGGTGCGGCGGGGGCGCGCCCTCCTTGGCCAGACGCAACAGCACGTCGCGCACCACCGTGCGCAGCGCGGTCTCGACCAATCGTCCGTAGTCTATCCGTGAGCGCCGCATCAACGACCGTCTGCAGGGGTGTAGTGGGGGGGCTTCTGTTGCCCGGCGCCCCCCCGTGCCGCGAGCAAGCTACTTTTTAGGCAGCCGCCCGGAGTGCAACGTTGTCGTTGGCACTTGTGATTTGGTCCGGTAACGGCGGTACCATGCCGGGTGAAAACTGAACCTTTACTACGCACGTCGATCCTAAGTCGCCCCCGCAACGCCGCCCTGTCGGGGCGGGAATGGTGGAGGCGCCGGGCTCTGCCCCCGGGTCCGCTACGCCTATTCCGCACAGCGTTTATCACCATAGCCGGCGAACCGGCCCTTCATATATACGCCGTCCCGACGAGGGTGCAACCGCGCGCTGGCGATCCGCGCTGACGAGGAGGACCTGATGGCGTTGGACGCGGACAAGCGGGCGGAGATCGAGGGGCTGCGGGACAGCGAGGCGCTCACCCGGCGCACCACCGTCCCGGCCCTGGAGGCTCTGCTCTACGAGCCGATCCCGGTGCTCGATCACGGCTTCGTCCGCGTCGTCGACTATATGGGCGACGACGCCGCCATCGTGCAGGCGGCCAGGGTGTCCTACGGGCGTGGGACCAAGCAGGTGAGCGGCGATCGCGGCCTGATCAACTACCTGATGCGCCACCGCCACACGAGCCCGTTTGAGATGTGCGAGCTCAAGCTGCACGTGAAGCTGCCGATCTTCGTAGCCCGGCAGTGGATCCGGCATCGCACCGCCAACGTCAACGAATATTCCGCCCGCTACTCGGTTCTGGACCGCGAGTTCTACATTCCGGACAAGGATCTGCTCAAGCTCGTCAAAGCTGGCCGCAAGGAGGAGCCGGTGCAGGAGCGGCTGTTCGCGCTGCCCGGTGCCGAGCACACCGCGGCCCAGTCGCTCGCGAACAAGCAGGGGCGCGACGAGGTGCTCGCCACCGACACGGCGGCCGGAGTTCTGCGTGACATCGGCGGGATCAGCAGCCGCAGCTTCACGGTCTATGAGCGGCTCCTGGGCGACGAGGATACCCCCGGCATCGCGCGCGAGCTCGCGCGCATGGTGTTGCCGCTGAACACCTACACGCAGTGGTACTGGAAGGTCGATCTCCACAACCTTCTTCATTTCCTGCGACTGCGCCACGACAGTCATGCCCAATATGAGATCCGGGCCTATGCCGAGGTGCTGCTCGACATCGTGCAAAAATGGGTTCCGCTCACCGCCGCGGCGTTCGAGGAATACCGCGCCGGCGGAGCGGAGCTTTCGGCCACGGCCCTGCAGGTGATCCGCCGTCGCCTCGCCGGCGAGGCCGTGACACGCGAGTCCTCGGGGCTCAGCGCCGGCGAGTGGCGGGAGCTCGTGGACCTCGTGCCCGGTCTGGAGAGCTGAGCGCGCTCAGGCCCCGACGCGGCCGCCGCAGAGTTGCAGGAGCCCGACGAAGACGACCGGCACCAGCAGGATCGCGATGTAGAAGGTACGGGCGAACCCGAACAGCACCGCCACCACTGCGCCGAGCAGCAGGATCCCCAGCGCGACGTAACCCACCATTCCCAGACCTTCGCTGGCGTTCATGCCCGCATCTCCTGCCGTTGCCGCGCCGCGAGGTTAGCGCGGCCTCCGCGCGCGGCAACCTCGGCCATGGTCGCAGGGCAGTGTCGCGGCCACTGTTGCCGTGTTGTCGGTGGCGTGGCGCTGCTACCACGGCAACCGAAAAAGGCTTTCCGCGGCCGGAACTTGCGGCTGCGTCAATCGACAGGTCGGAATCACGGTGTTACAGCGACGTCATCTGTCGTCCGTGCAACATATGAGGGGGCAGCAATGCGACTCCGGCTCGGTACTTTGGGATTGCTCGCGACCGCGAGCCTGTTGGCAGGCTGCGGCCCCGCGTTCGAGTCCCAGAAGGTGTTCGACGAAGCCAAACGGACCTCGCCCACGGGCGATGCATATCATCAGGCTCTCTACAGTGGCTATATGGAGCATGCCACGTACGAGCAGGATGAGATGATGAACTACACGAGCGCGATGAGCCACGCGCGCAATGCGATGGCCTCCGCTCGCGGCGAGACCCCGGCCGTGGCCGGCGTGACCGATTTCGGCCCGCAGCCGGCCGACAAGGTCGACGAGCTCACTCAGGCCCGCAACCAGCTCGTGGCCGCGCTCGGCGACGCGGGTGCCCAGGACGTGCCCGAGGACGCGGCGCTGGCCCAGACCTTCTATGCCTGCTGGGTCGAGCAGCAGCACGAGAATTTCCAGCCGCGCGACATCGCCTATTGCCGCGACGGCTTCTACAAGCACATGGCGAAGCTGAACGACGCCGTGATCCCCGAGGCGCCTGATCTCGTGGCGCTGCAGTCCGACGTCTTCTTCGACTTCGACAAGTACAACCTGAAGCCGGCGGCAATCGCCGAGCTCGACAAGGTCTATCCGGTCATGGTGGCCGATACGACCTCGCAGTTCCTGATCGGCGGCCACACCGACACGGTCGGCTCGGCCGCCTACAACCAGGCGCTGTCCGAGCGGCGTGCCCAGGCGGTGGCCAACTATCTGGAGAGCAAGGGCGTGTCCGCCGACCGCATGACGGTCAGGGGCTACGGCTTCTCGCAGCTCGCGGTTCAGACCCCGCCGAACACGCCGAACGCGGAGAACCGCCGCACGGAGATCCGTCGCCGCTAAGCGACGCCTCGGCGTAGTCGATCGAGGAGGGGCGCGGTCCTGGTGGCCGCGCCCCTTGTCTTTGGAACGTCTGATTGTCTAGCGGCCGCGAGCGGGTCCGGAGCGTGATTGGTCCGGACGAACGGGCTGCGAGCTCAGGGTGAGCCGGCGCAAGGATCGGGACATCTTCGCCGAGGACGTCAAATAGTCGACGCCCCGATCTAGCAGGTCGATCCGATCGGGCGCCGGCTGACCGCTGGCGCCCGGTTCCCTTTCGGAGCGGAACCCCGTCGATCCATGCGCCG
>JBGAKU010000011.1:0-44866 GCA_044224255.1 Geminicoccaceae bacterium | reverse complement strand
CGTCCGCCCTCGCTCCGCTCGGGCTCCCGGCTCGCCGCGGCCCCTGCTCCACCATCCGCCGGTCTACCCCAAGATCCTTACCGCTCCGTCAATGCCGCGCTTGACCTCGTCCCGTTCCCATGAGAGCTTCCTAGGCTAATCGTCCCATCGAGCTAGTCGCACGATGCTTTGCGCTCGACATCCGTTTCGTGCACGCGCGAACCCGACCGACCGTCCTCAGGCTCGGGCACCCGATCCACCGGCCGGGCGATCCGGTCGCCCGAGGGCTCTGGACGGGGGCGGGTGCGGGGACTAGGCGGGACCGATGCGCGGCTGTGCGTGGCCGTCGTCGGGACGGCGGGCGTTACCGGCCTGAAGGGATGCGCCCGATGAAGCCCTGGGTGGTCGACGCGAAGGACATCGAGCCCGAGGATCTCGACCAGTTCCACGGCCAGCTCTTGCATCTCAACAACCAGATCGCCGACTTCCTCGACCCGTCGACCACCGAGGAGATGCTGGTCATCGCCCCCAAGGGCTTCGGCAAGACGCTGCTCTTGAAGGCCAAGCGGCAGTCGATGCGCGAGCGCTACGGCACGATGCTGCCCGAGCGTGCCCTGGTCGACAAGCCGAGCGCCAATCCCGACCTGATGACCCACCGCGAATATGGCGGCCTGCGCGAGACCGAGGCCTATTGGAAGGCGCTGTGGTCGATCGCCCTCACCTTGTCGGTCGAGAAGCAGCTGGGGGTCTGCCCCAATCTCGGCGGCCCGCTCGAGAAGCTGCAGCGCAACGAGCATCTGCGCAGCGCCTGCGATCTGTTCACCAATCTCCTGGCCCTGCCGCGCGATGCCTATTTCGCGGCGTTCAAGGACTATGTCGGCACGCTCTTGCCCGTGTTCCGGCGCGTTCACAGCTCAGTGGCCATGTTCGTCGACAACATCGACGAGTATTTCGAGGACTTTCTCGCCAGCGACCTGCTCGACAGCGACGAGCAGCGCTCGATCTACCGCAACTACTGGCACTTCGCGCAGATCGGCATCGCCCTGGCGGCGCGCGACCTGCATGCGATCAACAACCACGTCAAGATCTTCGCCTCGATCCGCAAGGAGGTCTTCCAAAGGACGTTCCTGGGCAATCCCCTGGGGCTGCAGCTCGCCGGCTCGGCCCTGGACCTGCGCTACTCGCGCGAGGATCTGCTCGAGATCATCCGCAAGAACATCGACGCCGAGCGCAAGCGCAACCTGGCCGATCCGGGCGCGAAGGATCCGTGGGTCCGCTTCCTCGGGCCGCAGGCGGTCAAGATCGTCCACCACACCACGGGCGACGAGGAGGATGTCGGCGCCTTCTGGATCCGGCACACCTTCCGCCGTCCCCGCGACATCGCCTTCATCGGCCGCGACCTCGCCGCGATCGACCCGCGGCGGCGCACCCGCGAGACCGTGCGGCAGCAGATCGCCCGCAGCGCCGCCGCGATCGCGCAGGGGCTGATCACCGAGATGTCGCCGCACCTGCCGCAGTTCGATCGGGAGATCCTGTTCCGCCTGATCCGCAGCAACGTGATCCCGCGGGCCGAGCTGCAGGCGCTGGACGCCGAGTATGACCGGCTGTTCTCGGCCAAGCAGGGCGGCGAGGTGCCCGTCGCCTGTCACATCTTCGCCAGCATGTTCAAGATCGGCCTGCTCGGCTATGTCGGCATGCATCCGGAGACGGCCGAGCTGGTCCAGTTCTTCGGCTATCCCGGCGAGGTGCCGCTCGACCGCAACGACGTCCTGCCGGATGCCGAGCACTTCCTGATCCACCCCGGCCTCGATCTGCTGATCGGTGCCTACAGCCCCGACTATTTCCGTCGTCTCGACAAGCTGAACGTGATCGGCGCCGACCGGCACTGGCGCTCCGCCCGGCAGACCATGTTCGTGCTCAAGGGCGACGTGCGCGGGGCGGGGGCGATCTTCCAGGACCCGGTCGCCGGCACCAGCTTTCCGGGGTTCTTCGGCGAATCGGTGGCGGAATGCGGCCGCGATCTGACGATCGCGCGGGCGATGGACGGTGATGCGGTGCTCCTGGTCGACCCCAATCCGCGCCAGGTGGTCCTCGCCGCGACCGCACTCCGGCAGCGGATGCTGCGCTCGGACTATCGCTGCGAGATGCGCTTCGGCGGCGATGCCGGCTTCGTCGACATCACGCAGGATGGCCGCCAGGTCGAGGCCCGGGCCGGCTTGGCTCTGCTGGTCGCGGCGCGGCTCGAGCCGCACGCCGCATCGGGCACCATCCTGGTGACGGGCCAGTTCATCGACGCGTGGCGGGATCTGCTTGGTACGGGTGGACTGCGGGCCAGGGCGGTCGAGCCGGAGGAGGTGCCGGCGCTGCGGGAAACCGACGGGCGCTTCAACCTTGCCAAACCCGGCGGCGAGGCGCCGATGCTGCGCCGGCTGATGGTCCTGAACGGGCCGGACGCCGGCGAATAGATCGCCGGCCTCACCCCTCGCCGAACACCGACCAGCCGGTGGCCTTGGCGAGCTTCTCCAGGGCCTTGGAGCCCAGGAGGGAGTTGCCGATCTTGTTGAGGCCGGGGGACCAGACGGCGATCGAGGCCTTCATGGGGGCGATCGCCAGGATGGCGCCGCCGACGCCGCTCTTGCCGGGCAGGCCGACGCGGAAGGCGAAGTCGCCCGAGCCGTCATAGTGGCCGCAGGTCAGCATCAGCGCGTTGATGCGCCGCGCGCGCTGGGCCGAGACGATCCGGCCGCCGTCGGGGGAAAGGCGGCCGGCGTTGGCGAGATAGCGGCCCGCGAGGGCGAGCTGGCGGCAGGTCATGGCGATGGCGCAGTGGTGGAAATAGACCCCCAGCGTCAGCTCGGGCGCGTGGTGGAGATTGCCGCTGGCGCGCAGGAAGTTGGCGAGCGCCGCGTTGCGGAAGCCGGTGCGCTGCTCGGAGCGCGCCACCGCCGGGTCGATGGCGATGGTGTCGTCCTCGGCGATGTGCCGCACGAAGCTCAGGATCTCGCCCAAAGCACCTTTGGGGGTGTGTGCGCCCAGAAGCGTGTCGGCGACCACAATGGCGCCGGCGTTGATGAACGGGTTGCGCGGGATCCCCTGCTCGTACTCGAGCTGGACGATCGAGTTGAACGGATCGCCCGAGGGCTCGCGCCCGACCCGGCGCCAGAGCGCGTCGCCGACCGTGCCGAGCGCCAGGGTGAGGGTGAACACCTTGGACACGCTCTGGATCGAGAACGGCACGTCGGCGTCGCCGGCCGCGAGCAGCTCGCCGTCCGCGGTCGCGACGGCGAGACCGAACTGGCGCGGGTCGACCTTGGCCAGCTCGGGGATGTAGCCCGCGACCTCGCCGCGCTCGCTCGCCTGCGTCATGTCCCCGGCGATCTCGGCGAGGATCTCCGCCAGCTCGGCCATCCGGCTTCTCCCTGGTCGCAGGAGGAGGAACGGGTCAGAGATTGCGCATGCCGTACTGCGCCAGCAACGGCAGCAGGGTGTCGCGGGCGCGGGTCCGGTGCGCCCGTGCGGCCGCCTCGGCCTCCTCCGCGGCACCCGCCCGGATGGCCGCCGTGATCCGGCCGTGCTCGGCGGCCGATCCCTCGGGCCGCGGCCGCAGGTGCAGGGTGAACAGGCGCGCACGGTGGGCCTGGTCGCGCACCGTGGCCGCGATGCGGGCGAGCCGGCGGTTGCCGCAGCGCTCGGTCAGTAGGCGGTGGAAGCGGTCGTCGGCGGCTGCCCAGTCCGGGAGCAGCCCCGCGCCCAGGGCCTCCGCCATGGCGGCCGTCTCGCGATCGAGCGCGTCCGCCGCGGCAGCGACGGTCTCCTGCGGGAGACCGGCCAGCAGGGCCGCCGCCATGCCCTCGACGGCGATCAGCACGTCGTAGATCTCGCGGATGTCCTCGGCCGAGATCGGGCAGATCAGGACGCCGCGCCGCGGCAGCACCTGGACCAGGCCCTCCTCCTGCAGCCGGATGATCGCCTCGTGCACCGGCGTGCGGCTCATGCCGAGCTGACGGGCGATCTCGGGCTCGGCCGCCTGATGGCCGGGCGGAAAGACGTTCTCGCGGATCGCCGTCTTCATCGCGGCATAGGCCGCCTCCACGAGCGAGCTGCCCGAGGGCGGCGCGGCGACATCGGCCTTCGGCCGCAGTGCAAGCATCCTCGCCATCCGCCGCTCCCGTGAGCCCCGTCCAGGTCGTCGCGACTATGGCTGGCATCGCGTCTGGCATGCAAGATTACATTTTACCCTTGACGTCCCGGATTCCAGGCGTTAAGGAGCCATCGTCTTGCATGCCAGTTGGTGTTTTAGAAAGCATGGAACGACCGGGCGGTTCCGGTCGTGGAGCTTGGGAGGTTTCGGATGCGCACCCACAAGATCGCGGCGATTCCTGGCGACGGGATCGGCCCGGAGGTGATCTCGGCCGGTCTCGAGGTGCTCGAGGCCTGCGCTGCGCGCGACGGCGGCTTCGCGCTCGACGTGACCCACTTCGACTGGGGCTCGGACTACTACAAGCGGCACGGCGTGATGATGCCGCCCGGCGGCCACGACCAGCTGCGCGGCTTCGATGCGATCTATTTCGGGGCCGTGGGTGCGCCGGACGTCCCCGACCACATCACGCTCTGGGGCCTGCGGCTCGCGATCTGCCAGCCGCTCGACCAGTACGCCAATGTCCGGCCGACCCGCATCCTGCCCGGCATCACCAGCCCCCTGCGTAAGGTCGGGGCCAAGGAGCTGGACTGGGTGATCGTGCGCGAGAACTCGGAAGGCGAGTATGCCGGCCAGGGCGGCCGCTCGCATCGCGGCCTGCCGCACGAGGTCGGCACCGAGGTGGTCATCTTCACCCGCGCCGGCGTCACCCGGATCATGCGCTACGCGTTCAAGCTCGCCCAGTCGCGGCCGCGCAAGCTGCTCACCGTGGTCACCAAGTCCAACGCCCAGCGCTACGGCATGGTGATGTGGGACGAGATCGCGGCCGAGGTGGCCAAGGAGTTCCCCGACGTCACCTGGGACAAGATGCTGGTCGACGCGATGACCATGCGGATGACGCTCAAGCCCGAGACCCTGGACACGATCGTCGCCACCAACCTGCACGCCGACATCCTGTCGGATCTCGCCGCAGCGCTGGCGGGCTCCTTGGGCATCGCCCCCACCGCCAACATCAACCCCGAGCGTGCCACGCCCTCGATGTTCGAGCCGATTCACGGCTCGGCGTTCGACATCACCGGCAAGGGGATCGCCAACCCGGTCGCCACCTTCTGGACCGGGGCGATGCTGCTCGAGCATCTCGGCGAGCAGGATGCCGCCGTGCGCCTGATGCGGGCGGTCGAGCGGGTCACCGCCGATCCGGCCCTGCACACGCCGGATCTCGGCGGCAAGGCGACCACCCGGCAGGTCACCGACGCCGTGCTCGAGGCGCTGCGCGCCGACAACCTCTGAGCCGCGCCGGCTCGTCCACTCCTCTCGCTCGGGAAGCCCGAACCATGTTCCGCTTCACGCCCGTTCTCGTCTCGCTCCTCGTCGCGGCCAGCGCCACCGAGGCCGCAGCCGACTATCCCGACCGCCCGATCACGATCATCGTCCCACACGCGGCCGGCGGACCGACCGACACGGTCTCCCGTCTCGTCGCCGAATCGATGACCAGGACCCTGGGCCAGACCCTCGTCGTCGAGAATGTCGGCGGTGCCGGCAGCACCGTCGGCACGGCGCGCGCCGCCCGGGCCGAGCCCGACGGCTACACGCTGCTCATCAACCACGTCGCACAGGCCACCAGCGCCACCCTCTATCGCAAGCTCGCCTACGATCCGGACGGCGCCTTCGATGGCGTCGGCCTGATTACCGACGTGCCGATGACGCTCGTCGCCCGCGGCGACTTCCCGCCGAGCACGGTCGGCGAGCTTTTGGACTACATCCGCACCAACAAGGAGAACGTCACCTACGCCCATGCCGGCGTCGGCTCGGCGTCGCATCTGTGCGGCATGCTGCTCATGGACGCGCTCGACGTGTCGATGACCACCGTGCCCTACAAGGGCACCGGGCCGGCCATGACCGACCTGCTCGGCGGCCAGGTCGACATGATGTGCGACCAGACCACCAACACCGTGCCGCAGATCGAGTCCGGCAAGATCAAGGGCTATGCGGTGACGACGTCCGAGCGTCTGCCGGTGCTGCCCGACTTGCCGACTCTCGACGAGGCCGGGCTGAAAGGCTTCGAGATGACCGTGTGGCACGGCATGTACGCGCCGGCCGGCACGCCCAAGGAGATCATCGAGAAGCTGTCCGCGGCGCTGCAGGTGGCGCTCAAGGACCCCAAGGTGATCGAGCGCTTCGCCCAGCTCGGCACCGCACCGGTCGCCGGCGAGCAGGCCACGCCCGCGGCGCTGGACCAGCACCTCGCGGCCGAGATCGCGCGCTGGCAGCCGATCATCCAGGCGGCGGGCGTCTACGCCGACTGAGCCGATCCTCGTGGGCATCGGTGCGCGGCGACGGCTGCGCACCGATCTGCCTTGCTGCCCCGCCTGGCGCCAGCCAATAGAACTCTAAGGTGAACAAATTTGGGTGACAATTCCGCCGACGCATGGTGACCTGCGCCGACAAAATGCCTCATCGGGGTGGAAACATGAGACATTCTCCCGCGCGCGCATCGGCCGTCGCCGCCCTGGCCTTGCTGCTGGCGGGCGCGAACTCGGCCGTAGCGACCACGGCTCAGCAGGCGGATGTGGTCTACGTCGGGGCCGACGTCGTGACCATGGACGAGGATCAGCCGACGGCGAACGCCGTTGCGGTCAAGGGCGACGACATCCTGGCGGTCGGGACCCGTGCGGAGATCCAGCGCCATATCGGCCCGGACACGCGAACCGTCCGCCTGGACGGGGCGACCATCCTGCCGGGCTTCATCGATCCGCATTCCCATTTCCTGGGCTACGCCTTCTTCACCGACGCCAAGAACTGGCTCGACGTCTCCAGCGTCAACCTGTTCTTCAAGCCGCTGCCCGGCGACCCACGCTGCCTGGACCCGACCGACTCTCAGGCCTGCTTCATTCCCGTCCGCAGCCAGGACGATGTGATCGAGCGCATCACCAAGGCGGCACAAAAGGGCAAGCCCGTCTATGCGATGAGCTATGACCCCTCCCGCCTGGGCCATGGGAAGAGCTGCCCCGGGCCGGCGAGCAAGGTCGGCTTCGAATGCCCGAACTTCGAGAACGGCAACTCGCGGGCCACGCTGGATGCGATCTCCACCGAGGTCGAGATCTACGTCTCCAGCCAGTCGGGGCACATCGCCTACGCCAACACGAAGGCGCTGCAGAAGCTCAACATCTGCGGTACTGGCGTCGAGGACAAGAAGACCTGCCGCGAGCCGATCATCAACCCCGTTCAAGAGAAGTCTCTGGCCAAGAGTGGCCAGCTGGACGAGGACCTGGCGCTCTACGGCGATTCGTACTTCATCGGCCAGGTGCTGGAAAAGGACCCGACCTCGGCAATCCGATCCATCGCCCGCGGCGTCGACGTCTATGCCGGCCACGGCTATACGCTGATCCAGGAGGGTGCCGCTACGGTCGGCGATGCCAAGATCTACCGCGATCTGATGGAGGCAGATCCTCGCTTCCCATTCACGGTCGCGCTGATGATCTACGACAACGACAGCACCAAGTTCTCGGGGACCGTCCAGGCGGCCCGACAGGCCGAGCAGACGATCAAGGGTCATGGCGGGATCTTCATCGCCGGGCTGAAGAGCTTCGCGGACGGTACCCCGCAGGGCTACACCGCCGATCTCAGCGAGCCCTACGAGAATGTGTTCCCGCCGTTCACCCGGGCGCCCTTTCCGCAGCCCTATACGGGCCTGCCGGATCTGACGACGACGGAGCTGAAGCAGCATGCCGAGCGGGCGCACGCCAACGGCTATCCGATCATGCTCCACCAGAACGGCGACCAGGCGATCAAGAACTCCATCCGCGCCCTCGAGCTGGCGCAGCCAGAGAGCCCGAGGCCGTTCCGCGACATTGTGCTTCACGCGCCGTTCCTCAGCCCGGCGCTGCTTGCCCGGCTCAAGGCGCTCAACGACCCAGTCAGCTTCCTGATGCCCAACATCTACTTCTGGGGGCTGCCGCTATGTCAGCAGGTGCTGGGGCCTGAAGTCTTCACCCAGCTCTACACGCCCTACCCGGCTCGCTCCGCCAAGAGCATGGGCCTGAAGGTGACGCTGCATACGGACTCCCCCGTCAATCCGCCCGACCCGCTGTTCACGATCTGGGTTGCGAAGACGAGGAAGGTCCAGCAACCCGCCTGGTATCCGAACGCCAATCGCGGCGCCTGCCCGACCGTTGCGGGGCCGCGGGAGGTGATCTCGATCGAGCAGGGCATCCGGGGCTTCACCGCCAACGCCGCTTGGCAGTACGGCCTGCTGAACAAGCGTGGCACGATCACGGCCGGCAAGGCTGCGGACATGGTTGTCCTGTCCAAGAACCCGCTCTCGATGGAGAACAGCCCGGACGACCTGCGTCACATCCGCGTCCTCGGCACGGTGCACAACGGCCACTACCGCAAGAACCCGCTGCGCTTCGGCGCGCCGATCTGGCCGGGTTGAGGCAGGGCACTACGATCGAAGCCCGCGGTCGCCGGCAGCCTGCTTCAGGCGTGGCGCCGCGGGCACTGGCCGCCATGGGGCGCTGACCCTTATAGTCGGCCGCAGCCACCAGGGAGGCGCTGCGGCCCGTGCAGCTCAACGGCGTCCTGATCGAGGACACATTCGCCGAGGCGTTCCCGATGCGGGCGACGCGGGTGATGATCACGGCGGACGAGCCGCGCTGGGCGCGGACGGCCGCGGAGGCCATGACCGGCTTCGCCACCTCGGTGATCGCCTGCGGCTGTGAGGCCGGCATCGAGCGCGAGCTCGCGCCGGACGAGACGCCCGACGGGCGGCCGGGAATCGCGGTGCTGCTGTTCGCGATGGGCGACCAGGACCTCGCCAAGCAGCTCGTGGCGCGGGTCGGCCAGTGTGTGCTGACCTGCGCCGGCACGGCCTGCTTCTCCGGCCTGACCGGGGACGGGACGGCTGGTCTCGGCAAGGCGCTGCGCTTCTTCGGCGACGGCTTCCAGAGCAGCAAGCGGCTGGCCGGTCGGCGCTATTGGCGCGTGCCGGTGATGGACGGCGAGTTCGTGGTCGAGGACAGCGTCGGCGTGCAGGGCGGGGTGGGCGGCGGCAACTTCCTGATGCTGTGCACGACCGGCGAGGTCGCCCGCGCCTCCGCGCTCGCCGCGATCGGGGCGATGCGGCGCCTGCCGAACGTGGTCATGCCGTTTCCCGGCGGCATCGTCCGCTCCGGCTCCAAGGTCGGCTCGCGCTACAAGGCGCTGATCGCCTCGACCAACGACGCCTATTGCCCGACCATCCGCGGCCAGACGGCCCGCACCGCCCTGCCACCCGAGGTGGGTGCCGTGCTCGAGATCGTCATCGACGGGCTGTCGGAGGCCGATGTCGCCGAGGCGACCGCGGTCGGCGTGCGCGCCGCCTGCAGCCTCGGCCGAAGCGGCGGGGTGATCGCGATCAGTGCCGGCAACTATGGCGGCCAGCTCGGCCCCTACCACTTCCATCTCCGACGGGTGCTGCAATGAGCGCGGTCCGGCTCCGGTTCAAGGAGACCACCACGCTGCCGGTGGATGCGCGCGCGCTGTCGCCCGATCGTCTGGCCGGCAAGCCCGAAGCGGAGCTCGCGGCCCTCGAGCTGCTGGTCGGCAATCGCCGGGTGCCGCTCGGCGAGCTCGCCGAGATCACGGCGGGCGATGCCAAGGAGCTGGTGATCGAGGGCTCCTTCGCCGCGCTCGATCGGCTTGGGCATGGCATGGCCGACGGCCGGCTGCACATCTACGGCGATGTCGGCGCCTATCTCGGCCAGGGCATGAGCGGCGGACGGATCGAGCTGTTCGGCAGTGCCGGCATCTACGCCGCCGCCCAGATGCGCGGCGGCACCATGCACGTCACGGCCAATGCCGGCGACTTTCTCGGCGCGGCGCTGCCCGGCGATGCTGCGGGCATGGTCGAAGGTGTGGTCCTGGTCGGCGGCGATGCCGGCGACCGGGTCGGCGACCGGATGCGGCGCGGGCTGATCGCTGTGCACGGGAAGCTGGGCGCTCTCGCGGCCGCGCGCATGATCGGCGGGACCATCCTCGGCCAGCATGGCTGCGGTGCGGATCCCGGCTACGCCATGCGCCGCGGCAGCCTGATCCTCGGCCGGGGCCCGGAGCATCTGCTCGCCACCTTCACCGACAACGGCACGCACGAGCTGCCCTGGCTGCGGCTGCTCGAGCGCCAACTCGCCGCACAGGAGCCGCCCTTCAGGCTGCCCGGCCGGAAGCTGCGCCGCTGGACCGGCTGCGCCTCGGTCGGCGGCAAGGGCGAGATCCTGATCGCCGATTGACCGCGTGACGGCTCGGGCGCATTTGTAGTCTGTTGCACTACATCCGGACGGGCCGATGAAGAGCGTCACCGCGCGCGAGGCCAACCAGTTCTTCTCGCGCATCCTGAGCGAGGCCGAGGCCGGCGAGGAAATCGTGATCACGCGGCATGGCAAGCCGGTGGCGACCTTGCGTGCCTACCGGGAGACCGTGCGGGACACGGACCGCCAGGCGGCGTTGGAGCATGCCATCCGTCTCATGGAGAACGCGCCCGCGCTCGGTACGGCGCGGCGCTTCACGAGGGACGAGATGCACGAGCCGTGATCGCGGTCGATACCAACATCCTCGTCTATGCGACCGACAGCCGGGCCGGCGAGAAGTACGTCGTCGCCAAATCCCTGCTGGCGACCGCGATGTCGGCGCGGATGTTGGTGTTGCCGCTGCAAGTCCTGGGCGAGTTCGCGCATGTGGCGGTGCGTAAGGCGAAGCACTCACCCGAGGCTGCCGCCGAGTTCGTCATGGCATGGTCCGCAGTAGCCCGGGTCGAGGCCTATCATCTGGGCGATGTGCGTGCCGCACTGCGCGCGCGCATCGACCACGGGCTGCCATTCTGGGATGCCCTGGTCTGGGCGGTGTGCGATCGATGCGGAGCGGGCACGCTGATCACGGAGGACTTCCAGGACGGCAGGCCGCTGGGCGGCGTGACGTTCATCGACCCGTTCAGGGCCGGCAATGCGGCGCGGCTGGAGCGGGCTCTCCGGTGAGCCGCTATCTACATCCTCGCGTCCACCTGCATCCTCGCGTCCACCGCTGGCCCGAGACCACCGGCGTGTCGCTCCTGGGCGGTCGTCTGCTCTGCGACCGGGTCGAGGTCATCGAGTGGCGGCCCGACATGCCGCGCGTCGGCTGCTGGCACGACGCCGACGAGATCGCCTGGCCGGCCGCGTTCAGGCTCCCGCGCGCAGCACCCTTCGACTGCCCGCGGCTGATGGGCATCCTCAACGTGACGCCGGACAGCTTCAGCGACGGTGGCAGCTACGCGGACGCCGGCCGGGCCATCGAGCACGGGCTGCGGCTCGCCGGAAGTGCCGACATTGTCGATGTGGGTGGGGAATCGACCCGCCCGGGCGCGGCACCAGTGCCGGTCGAGGAGGAGCTGCGGCGGGTGGTCCCGGTGGTCGAGGCGCTCGCCCGTGCGGGCGTGACGGTCTCGATCGACACCCGCAAGGCCGAGGTGATGGCAGCGGCGCTCGGCGCCGGTGCGAGGATCATCAATGATGTCAGCGGGCTGACCCACGATCCGCGCGCCATCGAGGTGGCGGCCGCGTCCGACGCCTTCGTGGTGCTGATGCACATGGCGGGCGAGCCGGCGACGATGAACGAGGCGCCACGCTACGAGGCCTGCGCCCTCGAGGTCTACGACTGGCTCGCCGCCCGGGTCGCGGCCTGCGAGGCCGCCGGCATCGCGCGCGAGCGGATCGTGGTCGATCCCGGCCTGTGCTTCGCCAAGCACGAGCCGCACAATCTCGACCTGCTCCGGCATCTGGCCCTCTATCACGGCCTCGGCTGCCCCGTGCTGCTCGGCGCCTCGCGCAAGGGCTGGACGGCCGAGCTGGACCGGGAATGGCCGGCGCCCGAGCGCCTCGCCGCATCGCTCGTGGCGGCACAGTGGGCGCTCGACCGTGGGGTGCAGGTGCTGCGGGTGCACGACGTGGCGGCGCACCGCCAGATGCTCGCGGCTTGGCGGGCGCTCAACGATGGGGCGGGGACGTGACGGCGGTCATGGTGCTCGGCCGAGCGGGCCTAACGAAAAAGGGGCGGCCCGCAGGCCGCCCCGTTGCACAGCATTTTTTGCGGGTCGAGGATACCCCGGCAAACCTCTGACCGTCAGGCCTTGCGACCCGAGTTCCCGACGGCCGGACCCAAGAGGTCACCGCAAGATTATGAACGGCAGGGTAGCACGGAGCGCATGGCGGGTTGTGAGTTTTCCCACATTCCGCACGAATTGCCGTCGGGCTTGCGCGCAGGGTCGGGATTGACCAAGCGGGGCCCCGCCAGCAATGTCGCGCCGGCCATAAGGGAGGCAGAAAGACCCATGAACCGGAACATCTCGACCGCCGTTCTGGCGCTGGCGTTCGGCCTGGCTGCGGCGTCGGCGGGCGCCGATACTGCGGACAAGAAGATCGCCCTGTCCAACAACTATGCCGGTAACTCCTGGCGCCAGGCGATGCTGCGCAGCTGGGACAAGGTCACCAAGGAAGCGGTCAACACCGGGATCGTGGCCGCGGCAGACCCGTTCACCACGGCCGAGAACCAGGTGACCGAGCAGGCGGCGCAGATCCAGAATCTGGTGTTGCAGGGCTACGACGCGATCGTGGTCAACGCCGCCTCGCCCGATGCGCTCAACGGTGCGATCAAGGAGGCCTGCGACGCCGGCGTGACCGTGGTCTCGTTCGACGGCATCGTCACCGAGCCCTGCGCCTGGCGGATCGCCGTCGACTTCAAGCAGATGGGCAAGGATGAGGTGATCTACCTCGCCGAGAAGATGGCCGAGGGCGGCAATCTGCTCGAGATCCGCGGGCTGGCCGGCGTGTTCGTCGACGACGAGATCAGCAAGGGCATCCACGAGGGCACTGCTGAGAACCCGCAGTTCAAGATCGTGGGCTCGGTACACGGTGACTGGGATCAGGCAAAGGCGCAGGCGGCGGTAGCCGGCATCCTGCCGAGCCTGCCCGAGATCAAGGCGGTCGTGACTCAGGGCGGCGACGGCTACGGCGCGGCACAGGCCTTCAAGGCCGCCGGCCGGCCGACGCCGCTGATCATCATGGGCAACCGCGAGGACGAGCTCCTCTGGTGGAAGGAGCAGAAGGACGCCAACGGCTACGAGACCATGTCGGTCTCGATAGCACCCGGCGTCTCGACCCTGGCCTTCTGGGTGGCGCAGCAGATCCTGGACGGCAAGCAGGTGCCCAAGGATCTGGTGGTGCCGTTCCTGCGCATCGACCAGGACAATCTCGAGCAGAACCTCGCCACCACCGAGAAGGGTGGCGTGGCCAACGTCGAGTATTCGCTCGAGGACGCGCAGAAGGTGATCGCAGGCACCAAGTAGCTGTCACGGATGGCCGCCGACCGGCCACCCATCGTCGTGCTGGACGGCGTCGAGCGCAGCTTCGGCGCCGTCCGCGCGCTGGCGGGGGTCGATCTCGCCTGCCTGCCCGGGCGGTGCCTCGGCCTGGTCGGCCATAATGGTGCCGGCAAGTCGACGCTGATGGGCGTGCTTGCCGGCACGGTCACGCCGGACCAGGGCCGCATCCTGGTGGAGGGTGGCGACGTCACCCAGGGCTACGACGTGCTGGTCGCCCACCGTCATGGCGTGCGCTGCGTGTTCCAGGAGCTTTCGCTCTGCCCCAACCTGACGGTGGCGGAGAATGCCCGCGTCGCCCATCCGGCGCTGCGCGGCTGGGGTTGGCGCGGCCGTGCCGCCCGGCTGATCGGCGAGATGCTCGACGAGATCTTCCCCGGCCACGGCATCGGGCCGGACGAGTTGGTCGGCGACTTGCCGATCGGGCGGCGGCAGCTGGTCGAGATCGCGCGCGCGTTCACGGTCACCGACCGACCGGTCCGGCTGGTGATCCTCGACGAGCCGACCTCGTCGCTGGATGCGGTGGTGGCGGACCAGCTGCTCGCCTTCGTCCGCCGCTTCGTTGCCGGCGGCGGCAGCTGCATCCTGATCTCGCATCTGCTCGGCGAGATCCTGGCCGCGGCCGACGAGGTCATGGTCATGCGCGACGGCCGCGCCGTGGCCTCGCGGCCGGCGGCCGAGTTCACCCGCGACAGCCTGGTCGCCGCCATGGGCACCACGGCCCAGCCCGGCCAGCAGGAGGCGTTGTCGGCCGCCCAAGCGCGCGCGGCAGAGGCCCGACCGCGCATCAAGGTTGCTGCCGATTCCGGACCGGAGCTGGTCGCCTATCCGGGCGAGATCGTCGGCTTGGCCGGGCTCGCGGGCCAGGGCCAGAGCGAGATGCTGCGGCGGATCTTCGATCTCGCCCGGCGCGGGCGCGGCGCCGTCGAGGGCGAAGCCGCACTGGTCGCGGGCGACCGGCAGACCGAGGGCATCTTCCCGCTCTGGTCGATCGCCAGGAACGTGAGCATCGGCTCGCTGGGTGTCTTGACCCGCATGGGGCTGATCGATGGTGCGGCCGAGGACCGGCTCGCGGCCGACTGGCATCAGCGCATCGCAATCCGCACTCCAGACATGGACGACAACATCCTGACCCTGTCGGGCGGCAATCAGCAGAAGGCCCTGTTTGCGCGTGCGCTTGGCACGACCGCCCCCATCGTGCTCATGGACGACCCGATGCGCGGGGTGGACGTCGGCACGAAGCGCGAGGTGTACGCGATGATCCGGGCCGAGGCGGCGGCCGGGCGGACCTTCGTCTGGTACACCACCGAGATGGACGAGCTGCAGCATTGCGGCCACGTCTACGTCTTCCGCGAGGGGCGGATCGTCGCCGACCTCCCGCGGCACGCCGCCACCGAGGAGGCTGTCCTGCACGCCTCGTTCCAGGAGCCGGCGTGAGGGCGCTGCCGCCCCGGCGCCGCCATCTGCGCGAGGCCCTGCCGGCTTTGTCGCTGGCCGCCCTGCTCATCGCCGTGTTCTGGCTGCAGCCGCGGACGATGAGCTATACCGGCCTCAACCTGATGCTCAATCTGGCGGTGCCGATCGCCCTCGCGACCATCGCTCAGATGTGCGTGATCACCGTCAACGAGCTCGATCTCGGCATCGGCACCTATGTCGGCTTCGTCGCCTGCGTCGCCGCCACCTGGCTGATCGAGACGCCCCTGCTCGGCGTGGCGGCGCTCGTTGGCGGCATCGTGGTCTACGTGCTCCTGGGGGCCCTGATCCAGCTGCGCAACCTGCCCTCGATCGTCGTCACGCTCGGCATGTCCTTCGTCTGGCTCGGCCTGTCGGTGCTGGTCCTGCCCACGCCGGGCGGCAAGGCGCCGGAATGGGTGCGCTGGCTGATGACCCAGAAGCCGCCCTTGGTGCCGCTGCCGATCATCGCCGCGGCGGTGATCGCGCTGCTCGCCCACTTCGCCCTGATGCGCACCTCCTATGGTGCGGTTCTGCGCGGTGCGGGCGGGAACCCCAAGGCGATCGAGCGGGCCGGCTGGTCGCTGCTGACCGTCAAGATGGTGATGTTCGGGCTCGCCGGCTTCTTCGGCATGCTGGCCGGTCTCGCCCTGATCGGCCTCACCACCTCGGCCGACGCCAACATAGCGCTCCGCTACACCCTGCTCTCGATCGCCGGCGTGATCCTGGGCGGCGGCGAGTTCACCGGCGGCCGGGTCTCGCCCGCGGGGGCGGTGATCGGCGCCATGACCCTGACGCTCGCCGGCTCCTTCCTCTCCTTCCTGCGCATCCCGCCCGACTGGCAGATCGGCGCGCAGGGCGGCATCCTGATCCTGGTCCTGGCGCTGCGGGTGCTGATCGACCGCCAGGGGCGCCGCGCATGAGGCGCGTGCTCGCCCAGCCCTGGCTGTGGGCCTGGCTCGCGGCCATCGCGACCTGGTCGGTCACCGCCATCGTCACCGGCGGCATGGGGGCGGGCGAGGTGCTGACCGCCGCCTTCACCTTCGCCACCTTCTCGGTGATCGTGGCGCTGGGCCAGATGTTCGTGATCACCCTCGGCCCCGGCAATGTCGACCTGTCGATCCCGGCCACGATCACGCTCGCCGGGGCGGTCGCCACCAAGGTCATGGACACGACCGACGCCATGATCCTGCCCGGCCTCCTGGTGGCGCTCCTGATCGGCGTCCTGGCCGGCTGCTTCAACTTCCTCCTGATCCTGCTCCTGCGCATCCCCCCGATCATCGCCACTTTGTCCTCGAGCTTCCTGATCCAGTCGACCGCGATCGCCTTCGGCCGCGGTCTGCGCATCAAGCCGCCGCCCGCGCTGGCCGACTTCACCACCGCCCAGATCCACGGCGTGCCGATCCTCGCCGCCTGCACCATCCTGTTCACCGCCGTCATGGGCGTGGTCCTGCACCGCACCGTCTATGGCCGCTGGGTGACCGCGATCGGCCAGAACATCCGTGCGGCCCACCTCGCCGGCGTCGACGTCGCCCGCACCCGCTTCGCCACCTACGTGCTCAGCGCCGTGCTCGCCGGCCTGTGCGGCTATCTCCTCTCCGGCTTCTCCGGCGGCGCCTCGCTCAGCATGGGCGAGGAGTATCTGCTCACCTCGATCGCGGTCGTGGTGATCGGCGGCACCTCGGTCGCCGGCGGCTACGCCAACGTCACCGGCCTGTGGGGGGCAGCCCTGTTCCTGTTCCTCACCGTCACCATGCTCAACACCTACGGCTTCGGCGCCGGCATCCGGTATTTGGCCACCGGCCTGATCATCATCGCCGTGATCGTCGCCGCGAGCGGCAGGCGGGTGGGGAGAGCCTGAGGCGGCTCAACCACCGTTTTGCTGGTCAGCCGGCCTCTGCCCGGCGGTCCTCGGCGTCGTAGAGGCGGGTCATCTCGGCCTCGAAGGCAGCGCGCAACGTCGCCGCCTCGGCGTCGGGCAGCCAGCGCGCGAGCGAGTTGAAGCGCAGCTCGGCGAGGGTGGTCCGGGTGAGGTCGGGCCAGGGCAGCAGCTCGGCGTCGCGGACGAGCGCTAAAGTTTCATTCAGCTCGCTACGGATTCGTGCGACGAACTCCGGCGTGACCTGGAATTCGGTCCGGACCGGAGCATCGGGCGGGGCCAGATCGGCGAACAGTTCCGTTTGGGAGGAAGCCATTAACTACCTGTAGTTGATTGTCCTTTAGAGCATATCCCGAACCCGCGAGCGCTGCCAAGAGCGACGACGATCCGATGCGATATTCCCTCTGGCGTCAGAACGACCTCCCCGAACTCGTGGTTTCCCTCGCGAGACGGCCTGGGCACGAATCCGTCCGCACGCTCGTCGCCGATATTCTGCGACACGGTTTCGGTGCCGGCTACGAGGCGTTTTCGCACGAGGTCCAGCTACCGGAGGTCCATGGCCGCGCCGATCTCCTGTTCGGCGCCACCGTGTTCGAGTTCAAGTCCGATCTGCGGCGCGAGGCAGGCGACGTCGCGCGGCGTTTACCGGACTACCTTGCCGAGCGCGAACGACAGACAAGCCGACGCTATCTCGGGATCGCCACCGACGGTGCCACCTTCATCGCCTATGAGTTGCGCGACGGCCA
This sequence comes from Geminicoccaceae bacterium, assembly GCA_044224255.1. Taxonomy (GTDB): domain Bacteria; phylum Pseudomonadota; class Alphaproteobacteria; order Geminicoccales; family Geminicoccaceae; genus Benzoatithermus. The sequence goes on along the minus strand of JBGAKU010000011.1, from coordinate 27,287 downwards.
GTTGGTCGAGATCACCCGGCACGAGGTGCAGACGGCCGTTCCGGAGGCGCTCCTACACTGGCTCGAGCCGGCGCTGTCAGACCGTGACGAGTTGCAGCCGGAACCGCTCGTCTTTCAGCGCGAGCTGGGCCGCGACAGCCTCACCTTCGGCCGCGCTCGGCTCTCGCTCGTGGAGCTTTGGGAGCGGCTGAGGTCCCATCCCGAGGTCGCCCTCAAGCGCGAGCTGTGGGATGGCCTGTTGCGGGAGGCATATGGCTCGGCCGTCGGCGACGACAGCCTGTTCCTGCAGCACACCTATCTGACCGTCGTCGCCAAGACCCTGGCCGCCCGCGTTCTCGACCTTCCAGTGGACGACGCTGGATCGATCCTGTCCGGGCAGGCATTGCGCGATGCCGGAATTCAGGGCGCGGTCGAGGGAGACTTCTTCGACTGGGTGCTGCTCGAGCCCGAGGGGCGCGACCTCGTGCTGCGGCTCGCTCGGCAAGTCTCCCGATTCCGCCTCAGTGACGTCGAGGCGGACGTGCTGAAGGCGCTGTACGAGAGCCTGATCGATCCGGCGCAACGGCATGATCTCGGCGAGTACTATACGCCAGACTGGCTCGCCGCGAAGATCGTGGCCGCGACCCTGACCGAGCCCCTGACGGCCGTGGTCCTCGATCCAGCCTGCGGCTCCGGCACCTTCCTGTTCCACGTCCTGCGACGCTTGCTGGCGGCGGCACGGGCTGCGGGCTGGCCCGACGCGACAATCGTGCGCGAGGCGGCCCTGCGCGTCCGCGGACTCGACGTGCATCCGGTCGCCGTGATCATCGCGCGGGTGACCTGGCTCCTGGCGCTCGGCGACGCGATCCGCGAGCGCGACGGCGATGTGCATGTGCCGGTCTATCTCGGCGACGCGATGCAGTGGAATCTCAGCCAGATCGGCGGGCTCCGCGAGGTGATGCTGCCCGTGCCGGGCGAGGCGCCGCTGCACGTCCCGGCCGGTATCGCCGAGGACCAGTCGCGCTTCGAGCCCGCGTTGCGCGAGCTCGCCGAGGGCCTCGCGAACGACACCGAGCCCGAGCGGGTTGAGCGCGCGCTGGGCCGGATTGCTGGCGTATCGGCCGCCGACGCGGGCACGCTGGCGGAGACATTCGCCCGCATCCGTGCCCTGAAGCACGCCGGCCGCAACGGTATCTGGCCGTTCATCCTGCGCAACCTGATCCGTCCCGTCTGGTTGTCGCGTCCCGACCAGCGTGCCGATCTCCTGATCGGCAATCCGCCTTGGGTTGCCTACCGTCATCTCAGCCCGGAGATGAAGGTCCGATTGCGCGACGCCTGCCGAGCAATGAACCTGTGGGTCGGCGGCGTCCTGGCGACCCAACAGGATCTTTCCGCGCTGTTCTGGGCGCGAGGGGCGGAACGCTATCTGAAGGCCGGCGGCACCATCGCGTTCGTGCTACCCTATGCGGCGCTAAACCGTCCGGCGTTCGAGGGTGTGCGGCGCGGCGTCTTCGGCGCGGCCGAGGTGCGCATTACCGCAGCCTGGAATTTGTCCCTACTGCGCGAGATCTTTCCGACATCCTCGTGCGTGTTGATCGGCACCAGAGCACCTTGCGGCCACCTGCCGACCAGTGTGCTCCAATTCGCAGGTGTCATCCGGCGCGATGCATCGGACGCGGAAGCAGACCGTGCGTTGACCACGTCAAGGATGCCTTGGCCATCAATAACGACCTTGCGTGGAGCATCGGTCTATAGGGAACGCTTTGCCAACGGTGCTACAGTATATCCTCGAAGGCTTTTCGTTGTAGATCGCGATTCGGGAGGAAGGCTTGGGATGAGCCGCTCTGCGCCCCGTGTTCGCGGTCGGCAGAGCCCGATGGACAAAGCGCCTTGGCTCCATGTGCCCCCTCCCTCCGGCCCCGTAGAGGCTGAATTTCTGCGACCGCTGTTATTGGGGGAAAGCATAGCGCCATTCCGGCAGCTTGATACAGTTCTGGCTGTCATTCCAACAAGCGGAATTGACGTTCTTGATGCGAGGTCGGCTTCAGATTTCGGCCACCGCCACTTAGCAGCATGGCTACGCGACGCTGAAACAAAATGGGAGGCTAATTCTTCCCGCAAAGGCGACGGGCGACCGAGAATTACTCTGCGGCAACAGATCGACCACATGCGCAAGCTGTCGCAGCAGCTCGGGGCGACGGGACCCAAGGTGGCGTATACCAAAGCTGGAACGAGGCTCAGTGCCGTGGCGATTGAGGACTCAACCGTTGTCGTCGACCACAAGGCCTACTGGGCGTCGGTGCGCAGTCCTGACGAGGCCCGCTATCTCTGCGCTATCATCAACAGCGACACGGTACTCCAGCGCGTGATCCCGATGCAGCCGCGTGGCTGGCGTGATCCGCGTGACTTCGACAATCTCGTCTGGGAGTTGCCAATCCCCGAATTCGACGGAGGCAACGAGTTGCATCGCCACCTCGCGGCAGCAGGGGCCGAGGCGGAGCGCATCGCGGCCGCGGTGCTGTTGCCGGACGGCGACTATCGCCGCAAGCGCCGGACGATCCGTGAGGCGCTGGCCGCGGCGGGGCACGCTGCCGTCATGGAGGAGCTGGTGGCAGCGCTCCTCGCGCAATGAGTCGGCCCGACCCCCACTCTATGCGGCCCCCATCCACGCCACCTTCAGCTCCTCCCGAAAGGCGAACCGCTCCAGGTGGCTCGCCACGACCTTCTCGAGCTGGGCGAGGTTCGTCTCGTCCGCGGCCTCGGCCTGCATGGTGAGTAGGCGATCGGTCGCGGCGAGCTGGCAGGTGCCGAGCGAGAACTCGATGCGGCCCTGCTCGGGGTCGAAGGTGACCGGGAGCTTGTGGGCGAAGTGTTTGCAGAGCTGCTGCAGGTAGCGGCTGGCGCGGTCGGTCGCGATCTCGGCCTTGGATGTCGGCATGGCTCTGTCCTCGTCAGCTGCGCTCGACCGCGGTCGCGGCGGCGTCGATGGCGGCGGCGAGCTCGCGGATCCGGTCCTCGGTGAGGTCGCCCCGGGCGACGCGCAGGCGCAAGGCGAGCTTCAGGTTCTCGACCGCGCGCACCAGCGGTGCCGGCGGCGTCTCGCCGTGGAGGGCGCGGGCGGCGGCGATCCGCTCGGCGATGGCGTCGAGCGCTGGGCGGCTGGCCGCGAGCCAGGCCGCACCGTCCTCGGTGATGCCGTAGAGCTTGCGAGCGCCCTCGCTGGCGGTGACCGAGGCGTGGCCCAGCTCCTCGAGCAGGGTCAGGGTCGGGTAGACCACGCCCGGGCTCGGGCTGTAGGCGCCGCCCAGCTTCTCCTCGATCGCCTTGATGATCTCGTAGCCGTGCCGCGGCTTCTCCTGCAGGAGCTGGAGGACGAGCAGGCGCAGGTCGCCATGGTCGAGGACGCGCCCGCCCCGGCGGCCGCCGCGCCCGTGGCGCTCCCAGGGGCCGTGCTCGTGGCGTGCATGCCGGCGGTCGTGCCGGCCATGTCGGTGAAGGTGGAACATTGGATCTCCGATAGGTTTTCGATATTACGAAAAAACAGATATGTCGAACTTGGCGGCTCGTCAAGGGTCGAGCGTGCGTTCCGCTGTTGCCGGCGCGGACGGGACGGCTCAGCTTGCGATGGCAAGGCGCGAAGCGGGGAAGGCGTCGAGTTGGAGCAGCGCAGCGGATTCGGCCTGGTGCTGGCGTCGTCCTGCCTGGCGATGCTGGCGGTGGGTGCCAACAGCACGGCAATCATGGCGGCCCTGCCCGCGATGCGGGCCGAGCTGTCGCTCAGCCCGGGCGGCGTGCAATGGGCGGTGAATGCCTATCTGGTCGTGTCGGCGGCGTTCATCGTGCTCGGCGGCCAGGCGGCGGACCGGTTCGGCGCAAGGCACGCAGCGCTGGCCGGGCTCGCGCTGTTCGCGCTGGCGTCCTGCATCATCGCCACGGCTGGCACCCAGGCCGTGCTGCTGGCGGGGCGCGCCCTGCAGGGTCTCGCCGCGGCGTTCGCGGTCCCCTGCACGCTGGCCGCGGTCAACACCGCAGCACCACCCGAGCGTCGGGCAGGGGCGATCGGCGCCTGGACCGGGTTCCTGATGCTCGGCTTCAGCATCGGCCCGCTGCTCGGCGGTGCGCTGACCCATTTCGCCAGCTGGCGGGCGATCTTCTGGCTCAACCTGCTGCTGATGCTGACCGCAAGCCTCGGTCTTGTGGTCGCCGGGGGGGCGGCGGCCCATGCCGCTGGCGGGCCGAGCCGGAGGACGGACTGGGCCGGCTTCGTCCTGCTGGCGGTGTTCATGGTGGCGCTCGTGTTCGGGCTGCACGCGCTGCCGGAGGTTCGCACGGCACCACTTGCCGCCGCCGGCCCGTTCGCGCTGGCCGCCGTAGCCTTGGGGCTGCTGCTGCGGGTGGAGGCGCGTAAGGACGCACCGCTGCTAGACCTCGATTTCTTCACGCGACGCGAGTTCGTCATGGGCGTGGCCATCGGTGCCTTGGCGATGTTCAGCATCATGAGCCTCTTGCTCTACTACAATCTGTTCGCGCAGAGCCCGGCAGGGCTCGGCCTCACTGCACTGGCAGCCGGGGCCTCGCTGCTGCCCTTGAGCGCCACCCAGCTCGCCCTGGCGTTGTCGGCCGCCGCCGTCGCGGCCCGGCTCGGGCGGCGCAACGCCATGACCGGCGGCATGGTGCTGGTCGCGATCGGCTGTGCGGTCGTCGGCGTCGCGACCGCGAAGCACGATCTCGTTCTCCTGGCCGTCGGCTTCGCCGTGCTGGGCGCCGGGCTGGCCGTGCCTTACGCCCTGGCGCCGCGGCTGGCGCTGTCGGCCCTGGTGCCGGCGCAGACCGGGCAGGGCTCGGGTATCGTCAACGCCTGCACCTTCCTCGGCGGCAGTGCGGGCGTGGCCGGGGGTGCCACGGCTTTCGCCCTGGGCGGCTTCAGCGCCGTGCTCGTGATGATCGGGGTCGCCGGCCTGCTCGGCGCCGTGCTGAGCCGCGGGATCACGGAGGCGGAACCGGCCGACTGACCGACGGGCCGTCGCCGTGCTAGGGATCGGGTCTCGTCAGCCGTCCGAGCATCGCCCTTGGCCCGCACCGTCCTCGCCCGCGAGATTTCCTGGCTCGAGCCCGTGGCAGCGCTCGAGGCGTTGCACGGGCTCGCCTGGCCGATGCTGCTCGACAGCGCGCGCGCGGATCCACGGCTCGGGCGGTGGAGCTATGTCGCGGCCGACCCATTCCTGACGCTCACCAGCAAGGACGGCAGGCTGACGCTCGGCGAGCGCAGCTTCACGGGCGACCCGTTCGCGGTCCTGCAGCGGGCGCTGGCGCACTATCCGCTGGACCATGATCCGAGCCTGCCGCCACCGTTCCAGACCGGGGCGATGGGCTGGTTCGGCTACGACCTCGCTCACCATCTGGAGCACCTGCCATACCCCGCGCTGGACGATCTGGCGCTGCCCGATCTCGGCATCGGCTTCTACGACACGCTGCTCGCGTTCGACATCCTGGAGCGCCGCGCCTGGCTGTTGAGCAGTGGCTGGCCGGAGGCGTCGCCCGAGGCGAGCATGCACCGCCGCAAGGCGCGGGCGGACGCGCTGCAGGTGCGGCTGGAGCGGGCCACGACACCCGGGCCGGTGCCCGAGCTGCTTGGCGAAACGCAGATCCGCTCCAACTTCACCCGCCCCGACTACGAGGCGGCGGTGCAGCGGGTGATCGACTACATCCTGGCCGGCGACATCTTCCAGGCCAACCTGTCGCAGCGCTTCCTCGCCGACCTGCCGTCGGGCCTCGACGGCTGGAGCCTCTATCGCCGGCTGCGGGTGCGCAACCCGGCGCCGTTCGCAGCCTATCTAATGACGGGCGCGGTGGAGATCGTCTCGGCCTCGCCCGAGCGGTTCCTGAAGCTGGAGGGCCGGCGGGTCGAGACTCGGCCGATCAAGGGCACCCGCCCGCGCGGGGGCTCGCCGGAGGAGGACCGGCGGCTGGGCGAGGAGCTGGTCGCCAGCGAGAAGGATCGCGCCGAGAACGTGATGATCGTCGATCTCCTGCGCAACGATCTGAGCCGGGTCTGCCGCGATCACACCGTGCTCACGCCAGAGATCTGCGTGCTGGAGAGCTTTGCCACCGTGCACCATCTGGTCTCGACTGTGGCCGGCGAGCTGCGGCCAGGGCTGGATGCGGTCGACCTGTTGCGCGCGACCTTCCCCGGCGGCTCGATCACTGGGGCACCCAAGATCCGGGCGATGGAGATCATCGCCGAGCTGGAGCCGACCCGGCGTGGCCCCTATTGCGGTGCCATCGGCTGGCTCGGCGGCGACGGCTGGATGGACACCAACATCACCATCCGCACCTATGCCATCAAGGACGGGCAGGTGGCGTTCCAGGCCGGCGGCGGCATCGTCGCCGACAGCGATCCGGCGGCCGAGTACGAGGAGACCCTGGACAAGGCGCGGGCACTGATCGAGGCGCTGGGAGGAACGGTGTGATCCTCCTGATCGACAATTACGACAGCTTCGTCTGGAACCTCGCCCGCTATGTCAGCGAGCTCGGCCACACCAGAATCGTGGTGCGCAACGACGCGACCAGCCTGGACGAGATCGCGGCCTTGGCACCCAGCCACATCATCGTCTCGCCTGGCCCCTGCTCGCCCGCAGAGGCGGGGATCAGCAACGCGGTGATCGCCGCGTTCGGGGCGAGCATCCCGATCCTCGGCGTCTGCCTCGGCCATCAGTGCATCGGTGCCGCCCTGGGCGGCAGGGTCGAGCGGGCGCGCCGGCCGATGCACGGCAAGACCTCGCTGATCCGCCATGATGGGCGCGGTGTGTTCGTTGGGTTGCCCGAGCCCTTGCGGGTCACCCGCTACCATTCGCTGATCGTCGAGGACGAGGGCCTGCCCGACTGCCTCGAGGTCACGGCGCGCAGCGAGGAGGGCGAGATCATGGCGCTCGCCCATCGCACGCAGCCGGTCGTGGGCGTCCAGTTCCACCCCGAGGCGGTGCTGACCGAGCACGGCCACGACCTGTTGCGGAACTTCTTGAGCCGCAGCTAGACGGTCGCAAATTCCGCGTCGACCAGGCGGAGGAGGCTGACGAAGCCGGTCTCCGGGTCGAGCCAGGAGCCGACCTCGAGCGTGCCCTGGACCTCGATGGGCGCGTTCGCCTGGACGAAGTCCTGCGCCCGGTCGAGATAGACGACGACGATGTTGTCCGGCCAGTCCGCGTCCGAGCTGCAGAACGGGCAGATCGACATCGGGATCTCGGTCAGCACGAAGAACTTGGCCTCCGGCTTGAGCGGCGGCGCCATGAAGCCGCGCATGCTGACCTGCCGGCCAGCCAAGGACTTCACCTTGTCGGAGAAGGTCAGCCCGAGCACGCTGACCTTGCCGTAGAGCTCCGGGAACCGCAGCGGGGCCGCGGCCGCCCACCCCGGCCGGGTGGGGTGGGTGAGAAGGGCGGCGAGGCCGGCGGTGCCGAGCATGATCCGACGACGCAAGGCGGCGGGCTTCGGCATCGCGCCGGCCTCCGGCCGGTCAGTTCGTCTGCGGCGCCAACGCCAGCGCGTCGACGACGATGCGGTAGACGTCGCTCTCCTCGAGATAGCCCTTGAACTCCTCGGAGCCGGGGCCGGTCGACTGCAGCACGACATCGTCGACGGCATGGACGGCGGTGTCGTCGGCGCGCGGCAGGTTGCCCTCGCGGAACACCGCACCCGGAACGTCCTTATAGGCCTCGTTCGCGACGTACTCGCCCTTCTCGTTCTTGACCGCCGGCACGAACGGGCTGTCCAGCTTCGGGCGGAAGGTCTCGTAATAGTCCGGGTAGTTGTTGGCGAAGACGGCGAGACGCCGCGACACGTCGACTCGGTCGGGGAAGCCGTCGCCGTTCTTGTCCTCGTAGTTCGGGAAGCCGGCCTCGGCGTAGGTACCGACCTTCTCGCGCATGTCTGGGCCGGGCTTGTCGTCGTCGATCGTACCGATGATCGACATGCCGTGGGTGTGGTCGCCGGTGACGACGATCAGCGTGTCGGGATGGTCCTTCAGGAATTCGAGGCCGAGGCCGATCGCCTGGTCGAACTCGATCGTCTCGAACAGCGAGCGATCCCAGTCCATCGGATGCGCCATCTTGTCGACCGAAGCGCCCTCGACCATCAGAAAGAAGCCCTCGGGGTTCTTCGCCAGCTCACCCAGAGCCACCCTGGTCATCTCGACCAGACCCGGCTGGTTCGGGAACTTGTCGACCGTGCCCTTCTTCAGGAACTCGCGGTCGAGCGTCACGTCCATGTTGCCGGTGTGGAACAGGCCCAGGATCTTGCCGGAGTTCGTGCCGGAGGCGCGCTCCAGCTCCTCCTTGCTGGTCGCCAGCGTGTAGCCCGCATCCTGGAACAGCTTGATATAGTCCTTGTCGTCCTTGCGCTTCGAGCCCGGGGTGGACTTGGGCAGGAAGTAGGCGGATCCGCCGCCCAGGATCACATCGGGCCGAACGCCATAGAACATGTCGACGATCTCGGGCTTGGTCGCGCGCAGCCGGGTATGGGCCACGACCGCTGCCGGCGTCGCGTCCTCGACCTCCGCGGTCGTGACCACACCCACCGACTTCTTGGTCAGCCGGCGCACTGCTTCGGCGATGTTCTCGACCTTGGGATCGTCGAACGGGTCCTTGGTGCGATCGGCATAGACGCCGAGCGCGTTCACGGCCGTCTTGTGGCCGGTCATGTAGGCCGACATCGTGTTGGCGCTGTCGGTGGCGACGGCGTTGGTCGAGGACGTGCCGATGAACGCCATGCGGTCGAGCTCGTCCATGTTCAGCCGGCCGTTGGCCTTGCCCTCGGTCATGCCCTTGGACATCAGGCGCGCGCCGGTGCGGTGGGCCACGGACATGCCATCGCCGAGGAAGAAGATGACGTTCCTCGCCTTGGGCGCGGCGGGCGTGTCATAGACCTCCCAGGTGACCATCTTGCTGTCACCGCCGGCCTTGGCCTCGATCGTGTAGCTGCCGGGCTCCGCGATGCTCGCGGCGCGGATCAGCACCGCTGAAGCGTCGATGCCGTCCTCCCTCTCGACGAACTGCAGGTCCTTGCCGAGCAGGGCCGCGGCCGGTTGCCCATTGATGGTGACCACGACGTCGCCGGGTGCGACGACCGAGTCGAACTCGACCTTCAGGTCGAACGGCGAACCGGCCATGATCGTGGCACGATCGAGCGGATAGACGGTGGCGGCGTCGGCGCCGGCCGCCAGGCCGGTCACCATAGCCATCGTAGCGGCAAGGATGCGCATGCTGATCTCCAGGGGAGGGCTCGCGGCGTCTCCTATGCGCGGTTCATGGCAGTCTCGTGATCACGGCGAGCATCCGCGCCGTCCCCGGTGTGGTCACCCAAGCGGGTGAGACACCCGCTAGAGCAACCGCAGGTCGAAGGCCCGCTCGACCAGCCAGAGGCCGCCGAGGACGGCGATGGCGGAGGAGCCGGCGCGCAGCATCAGGCGGGGATAGAGGCTGGTCTCGCGCAGGAGGAAGATGAGCGGCAGGATGAGCGCCACGATCGCGAGCTGCCCAAGTTCGACTCCGAGGTTGAAGGCCACGAGCGAGACGACCAGGGCGTGGCGCGGCAGGCCGAGCTCGGCCAGCACCGTGGCGAAGCCCAGGCCGTGGACGAGCCCGAAGGCGAAGGCGACGAGCCACAGCCGGCGCTGCACGAGCGGGAAGACGTTGTTGAGCGCTGCCAGCACGACGGATGCAGCGATGAGCGATTCGACCAAGCGCGAAGGCAGCGAGACGATGCCCAGCGTCGCTAGCGTGAGCGTCACCGAGTGGGCCAGCGTGAACGCGGTCACGACCTTGAGCACCTCGACCGCCGCCTCGCGGAAGGTGCCGACTGCCCGCCATCGGCCGTCGCCGCGCCGCAGCACCGCTGGAAGCAGCAGCGAGAGCAGGAACAGGATATGGTCGAACCCGATCCAGATGTGCCAGACACCCTGCCGGCCGTAGCTCAGGATCTGCGACAGGAGGTTTGGCCTCTCGCCGACCGAGATTCGAAACTCCGGCGCATCCGGCGCGAGGACGGCGGTGTGCACGCCCGCACCGTCGGAAAGCTGGACGAGGCCGCGATGCAGCGGGTCGAGGTCGAACAGGAGGTGGTAGCCGATCGCGAGCCGGTGCGGCCGCGCCGGGCAGGTGGCGGCGAACCGCAGCACGGCGTAGGCCCCGTCGCTGTGGTAGTCCACCAGCAGGGCGCCGGGCCGGATGGGGCAGGGCTCCCCGTCCGCGGCGAGATCGAGCCGCGCGGCGACATAGGCCGCGATGTCCGCTCCGCGCGACTCCAGCTCCGCCCAGGTGATCGCATGGTCGCCGTCCGAGTCGAGGCCGATCGCCTGCTCGACGTCCCGCAAGGCGAGGTCGACACGGCCGTCCACCCCGGAACCGTCGAGGCTCAACTCGAGGAAGCCGTCGCTCGCCTTGTGGGCCAGGGCCGGGCTCGCGAGGCCCAGCAACAATCCGACAGCGAGTGTCAGCAGGCGCATCATCCTTCCGCCTCCAGCCGGGCCAGCAGGGGTGCCAGGCGGGCATCGTCGAGGCCGGTCGTGTGCAGCCAGGCCAGCACCTCCTCCGCCGCGCCCGGCCGTCCGGCCGCGATGGCACTCTCCAGCAGGATCCGGGCGTCCCAGACCTCCTTCTGGTTGCGCCAGTTGAGCAGCGCGAGGTCGAGGGCCGCGGCGGGCTCGTCGCGCAGCTCGAGCCGGTAACGCGCCTCCTCGCGAAGGTGCAGCGCGTCGCCACGGCGCGTGGCGGCCACGAACCGCTCGTCGAGCAGCGCTGCCCGCACGCGCCACCAGGGGGCGTCGAGCCGGCGGCCGGCGATGGTCGCGCGCAGGAGCTTGCCGTCGTGTGCGGGCTCGTTCTCGACCAGTGCCAGGGCCTCCGCCGGGCGGTCGAGATCGAGGAGCAGATCGGCCAGCGCGCAGAGCGCGTATGCATCGCGCGGCTCGATGGCCACGGCCCGCCGCAGCTCGCGGTCCGCTTTCGCCTCTTCACCCAGGATCCGCGCGATCTCGGCCAGCTCGGTCCGCGCCCAGAGCTCGAGCGGCGGAGCCAGGGTCGCGGAGCGCGCCAGCGTCAGCTCCAGGAGCACCTGCGCCGCCGACGCCTGGCCGAGCCTCGCCATGGCCGCCGCACGGCAGATCGTGGCGGCGAGATCCAGCCCGCGGCAGCTCGCGAGAGCCTGGGCGGGCTCGCCCTGCACGAGCTCGATCGCGGCCCGGGTCGCCCACGCCTGCGGGTTGCCGGGATCACGGGCGAGCACGGCGTCGAGATCGCGCAGGGCCTCGGCGAACCGGTGGCGATTCTGATCGATGGCGGCCCGCAGCACCAACACCTCGACTGGCGCCTGCGGGTCGTCCCACCATGGCGCCAGGGCTGCCTGCGCATAGCCGACGAGGCGCGGGTCCTGGCTGCGCTGGCCGGCGCCGAAGTAGGTGCGCGCCGTGTCGAGCGCACTCGTGAGGTCTGTCGCGCCCACTCCTGCCCGCAACCGTCGCAGGGCGGCCGCGGAGCCCGCAGGGTCCGTGGGCAGGCGCTCGAGGATCATGGCGTCGTCCGTCGGCACGAACGGCTCGGCTCCGAGTGGAGCGCCGAGGAGCGCCGCCAGCACGCCTACGGCTGGCACGAGGCGATGCATCGGATGTCCTTTCGGGTGCCGGCAGCCCGACCGGGCTGCCGGCGGTTCGCGCTGGCTCAGTTGATCGGGCAGTCGCCGGCGGCGCAGCCCGGCTCGCCGGGATCGACATGCCGGCTGTTCCGGCCGCTCAACGCCGGCGCCAGGTAGGGGAAGGCGGCGACGCGAGGCGCATCGTTGACGTTCACGCCGTCGCCCAGGCGATTGTTGGGCGCCTTGTTGAAGCCCGGCGCGAGGACGCCACCCACGACCACCCGCAAGGTGATGTCGGTCACGTCGTCGAACGGCCTGCGGCCATTGGGAAAGCCGGCACGATCGCCCGCGATCAGGCCCAGCCGGTTGGCATCCCGGAACGGCGTGGGTGCGACGCCGGTGTTCACCCGCAGGAGATCGGCGATCACCTGGCTGCCGCCGTTGGGCGTTGCGATCGGCGGAGCATAGGTGACCAGCGGCAGGAGATCGGCCCGCGGCGGGGTCGGGATGTCGAACGCTCCACCATAGGCCGCCTGCGCGACGCGCGCGATCAAGGGATCGAGGGCGAAGGCGGCGAACTGCCCGTCGTTCCTCGGCGCGCTGCGGCTCCACAGGTCCTTGAAGCCCGTGCCGATGATCAGCTCGTTGAAGAGCGGATTGCCCATCCGCTGCACCTGCACCCACTCGCCCTCGCCCTTGACCGGCTTGAGCGGGTCGCGGGTCTCGATCTGCTGGCGTAGCGTGGCACCGTAGGTGCCGAGCGCGGCATCCGGATTGCTCGCGGCCGGCCGGCCGCCGGTCCGGCTCAGGAGCGAGATCGGCACCTGCAGGGCGATCGTGTTGACGTTGTAGCCCGAGACGTCGTCGGCGACGAAATTGCGCTTGGCGCGATCCTGCTGGCTCGACAGAACGGCCGGGATGCCGGTCGAGCCCGGGCCGGGGACCTTGCGGAAGTTCAAGGAGTCGAACGCGGCGCCGAGGTCGATGTAGAACGCGTCGTCGGTGGTGCCGGCGAACACCTTCACGCCGCTGCCGAGCTGGTAGACGCCCTGTGCGGCGAGCTCGGGATAGCGGGGCATGGTGCGCGGCCCGACATTGCTGGGGACGGCGTACAGCGTGCGCCCGCCGACCTCCGCCAGCGGAATGCGTCGGCCCTGACGGACCATGACCACCTCGAAGCTCTGCCTCAGGCTGAGGCCCTCCGAGCCCGGCCCGTCCAGCGCGGTGACCGCGGGCGGGATCAGGATCGTGCCGGGTGCGACGGGCGGCGGGGAGTTGGGCGGGGCGGGCACGCCCTTGCCGGCGCCGACCAAGCCGACCGGGACCCTGGCCAGCCGGAGCGGATTGTCCGTCTTGAAGCGGACCTCGAACCGGACGTCGTCGCGGGCGTCCTGGTCGTTGTCGACGTTGAGCTGGTAGAGCAGCTGCTCGTCGAACGGGAAGTAGTTGGGCCCGTTCGCGGGCTCGAGCAGGGGATCCACGCTGAGGATCATCGTCACCGTGTGCGGCGCGTCCGGGCTCACGAACGCGTACCAGTCGGTGATGTCCGCGGCCCGGTCGATCGCCGTGACCGGCGCCTCGCGGTGACTGGCGGCGTGGGCCGCGCCGGCGGCGAGCAGCGCCATCGAGGCGCCGGCGAGCAGCAATGCCTTCCTGAGCATGACGAGCGCTCCATCGAGCTTGGGTCTTCCTCCGGGCGGCGCTGCCGTGCCGCAGCACCGCTCCCATTGCGCCCTACGGAGGACCAAGCCCTGCCGGTTGCGGCCGGCGGAGCGCTCACGCGACTGTGAGCGCGGAGACTCGCGTCGGGGTCAGCCCGCCGCCAGCCTGTCGATCATCGGCTGGGTGACCAGGCAGACCCCCTGCTCGCTGCGGCGGAACCGCTTGGCGTCGAGCTCCGGATCCTCGCCGATGACCAGACCCTCGGGGATCTTGACGCCGCGGTCGATCACCACCCGGCTCAGCCGCGCGTGCCGGCCGATATCCACCTCCGGCAGGACGACGGCCCCCTCCAGGGTGGCATAGGAGTGGACATGCACGCCGGTGAACAGCAGCGTGTCGCGCAAGGATGCGCCCGAGACGATGCAGCCGCCGGAGACCAGCGAGCTCACCGCCATGCCGCGACGGCCGTCCTCGTCGTGGACGAACTTCGCCGGCGGGGTGATCTCGGCATAGGTCCAGATCGGCCAGTTCTGGTCGTAGAGGTCCAGCTCCGGAATGATCCGGGTCAGGTCCATGTTGGCATCGAAGTAGGCGTCGACGGTGCCAGCGTCGCGCCAATAATCCTCCGCTTCGGCCTTGGACTTCACGCAGGACTTGGCGAAGCGATGGGCCACGGCCTTTCCGTGCTGGACGAGATAGGGGATGATGTTGTTGCCGAAATCGTGCGCGGAGTTCGGGTCAGCCGCGTCCCGGCGGAGCTGATCGTAGAGGAAGTTGGCGTCGAACACGTAGATGCCCATGCTCGCCAGCGCCATGTCCGGGTTGCCCGGGATGCCCGGCGGGTCCTTGGGCTTCTCGAGGAACGAGACGATGCGATCGTGCTCGTCGACGTGCATCACGCCGAAGCCGGTGGCCTCCATGCGCGGCACCTCGAGGCAGCCGATGGTCACGTCGGCCTTCTCGGCGACGTGCTGCTCGAGCATGATCTCGTAGTCCATCTTGTAGACGTGGTCGCCGGCGAGAACGACCACATGGTCGATGCCATAGTCCTGGAGAATGTCGATGTTCTGGAACACCGCGTCGGCGGTGCCTTCATACCATTGCGTCTCGGAGACGCGCTGGCTCGCCGGCAGGATGTCGAAGCTCTCGTTGCGCTCCGGTCGCAGGAAGTTCCAGCCGCGCTGCAGATGCCGGATCAGGCTGTGCGCCTTGTACTGGGTGGCGACGCCGATCCGGCGGATGCCCGAGTTCAGCGCGTTCGAGAGCGCGAAGTCGATGATCCTGGACTTGCCGCCGAAATAGACCGCGGGCTTGGCACGGCGGTCGGTGAGCTCGCGCAGGCGGGAGCCGCGCCCGCCGGCAAGGACGAAGGCGAACGCGTTGCGGCTCAATCGGCTCGACATGGACTGTTGCGGCACGGCCGTCCTCCCCAGTAGATGGCGCGGAGTGTCGACGAACCAGCCCGCGCAGACAAGCCGGGCTTTGGCCCCTGATGGAAGACGGCAGCTACTATCATCTGAGGGCTCGGCCTGAGCCGCTGCGACCGGCGCTGGCCGGCGAGATCCGGTCCGAGACGCTGATCGTGGGCGGGGGTCTTGCCGGGCTTGCCACCGCCCTCTCGCTCGCGGAGCGCGGCCGGAGCTCGGTCTTGCTCGAGGCGCGGACGATCGGCGCCGGCGCCTCGGGCCGCAATGGCGGCATGGTGTCGGCGGGCTTCGCGGCCTCGACCCGGCTGCTCGAGCGGGCGGTCGGACCGGAATCCACGCGCACCCTGATGCGGCTCAGCCGCGACGCCATGGATCTGCTCCGAGCCCGGATCGAGCGATACGCGATCGCCTGCGAACCGGTCTCGGGCGTGGTCATCGCCTCCTGGTTCGACGACGGCGACGCGCTCAAGGCGGAGGTCGCGGAGCACAATAGCCGCTACGGGATGCGGCTCGAATATTGGGACCGCGATCGGCTGCGGCGCGATTTCCCCTCGCCGCGCTACTGGGACGGCATCTTCGACCCGGAGGGCTTCCATCTCGACCCGTTCGCGCTGTGCCGCGGCTATGCCGCCGCCGCGCAGGACCGGGGTGCGCAGCTGTTCGAGAACAGCCCCGCTACCGGGCTGCGCCGCGTCGCCGGCGGCTGGCGGGTCGCCACGCCACAGGGCGAGGTCACCGCCGAGCGGGTGATCCTGTGCCAGAGCGCCTATCCGCCGCGCCTGCTGCCGGCGGCGGCGCGCGCGACCCTGCCCGTGTTCACCTACATCATCGTCACGGCACCGCTCTCCGGCGCCCATGCCGAGGTGATCCGCGCACCCTATGCGGTGTTCGATACCCGCTTCGCCACCGGCTACTATCGCCTGCTGCCGGAAGGCCGGCTGCTGTGGGGCGGTCGGATCAGCACCCAGGAGCGGCCGCGCGATCTCGCCGAGCTGATGCGGCGCGACCTCGCCCTCGTCTATCCTCAGCTCGCCGATGTCGCGATCGACCATGCCTGGTCGGGCCGGATGGGTTTCGCCCGTCACAAGATGCCGCTGATCCGCGAGCTGTCGCCCGGCCTGTGGATCAACAGCTGCTTCGGCGGGCACGGGCTGAACACGACGACCCTGGGCGGTGAGCTGGTGGCGGCGGCGATCACCGAGGGTGACCGGCGCTGGCGCCTCCTGGCGCCGTTCGCGCCACGCTGGGTCGGCGGCGCGCTCGGGCCACTGGCGGTGCAGGCGATCTACGGCCGCGCGCGGTTGCAGGACGCCGCCCGCGCTTACTGGCACCGGCGCCGGCCACGGCGGCCGCGCCCGTCGCTTTGAGCCTCGTGCCGCGCTCGCAGCGACCCAGTCGCGACAAAACCCACGTCGCGAATGGATGGTGGCCATTCCCAAACGCGCCGCGGGCCAGCAATAGTCGCCGGGCCGGCGCGCCTAGACCGCGCGCCTTAGCCGGGAGTGTGCGACGTGGCGGCAGCGACGGTCGAGGGCGAGCAGGGCGGGACGGCCCCGCGGCTTGCCGTCGCCGTGCAGGACCAGGGCTCGATGCTACGGCTGACCGGCACCTGGACGATCGCCTTCGGGCCCCCGGCGGACGATGCGGTCCGGACGCACATCGCCGCGCTCTCCACCGGCGACCGGGTCGCGATCGACGCGAGCGGCATCGAGGACTGGGATTCCGTGCTGCCCAGCTTCCTTCTCTACCTGCACCAGCTTGCGGCCGCACGGGGTGCGGTGCTGGACACCGCCGGCCTGCCCGATGGCGCGGTGCGCCTCGTTCACCTCGCCACGGCGGTGCCGGCGGGTGCGCGACGCCCCGACCCGACGCCGCTGCCGATGCTCGACCGGCTTGGTGCTACCCTGCTCGCCTGGCGCGACGGGGCTTCGGACGCGGTCACCTTTCTCGGCGAGACCTCGATCGCGTTCTGGCGCCTGATCACCGGCCGCGCGATCCTGCGCGGCCAGGACTTTTGGCTCGGCGTCCAGCAGTCGGGCGCTAGCGCGCTGCCGATCATCGGCCTGATCAGCTTCCTCGTCGGCATGATCCAGGCCTTCGTCGGCGGCTCGCAGCTCGCCCTGTTCGGGGCCGAGGTCTTCGTCGCCAATCTCGTCGCTATCGCCATGCTGCGCGAGATGGGGCCGCTCATGGCGTCCCTGATCATGACGGGCCGAACGGGCTCGGCCTATGCCGCCGAACTCGGCACGATGCAGGTCAATGAGGAGATCGACGCCCTGCGCGGGCTCGGCATCTCGCCGATCGAGTTCCTGGTCCTGCCGCGCCTGCTGGCCCTGGCGCTGATGATGCCGCTGCTCGCGATCTACGCCAACCTGTTCGGCGTGCTGGGCGGGGCGCTGGTCGGGATGGGCGTGTTCGGCATCTCGCCCGCGATCTACTACGAGCAGAGCCTGCAGTTCGTTCACCTGCGCGACCTGCTGGTCGGCGTCGGCAAGGCTGCCGTGTTCGGCGTCCTGGTGGGTCTTGCGGGCTGCTTCCGCGGCATCCGCTCGGGCCGCAACGCCGCCTCCGTCGGCGCCTCGACCACCGCAGCCGTGGTGAGCGGCATCGTCATCGTGATCATCGCCGACTTCGTCATCAACGTGATCGCCCATGTCCTCGGCATCTGAGCCCGACCACGCGGCCGAGGCGCGCCCGCCGCACATCACCATCGAGGGCCTGACCATGGCCTTCGGCAGCCGGGTGCTGATGGAGCGGCTGACCTTCACGATCCGCCGCGGCGACATCTTCATCATCATGGGTGGCAGCGGCTCGGGGAAGAGCACGCTCATGCGCCACTTGGTCGGCCTGCAGCAGCCGGCGGCGGGCAGGATCCAGTTCTGCGGGCTCAGCATGTGGGAGGCGGACTCGGAGCAACGGGCGATGCTGCAGCGCCGGATCGGCATCATGTATCAGCAGGGTGCCTTGTGGACCTCGATGACCCTGGCCGAGAACGTGGCGCTTCCCCTGCAGACCTACACCCGGCTCACGCCGGAGGCGATCGCCGAGCTCACCGAGTACAAGCTCTCCCTGGTCGGCCTCGGCGGCTTCGGCGATTATTTCCCGTCGGAGATCAGCGGCGGCATGCGCAAGCGGGCGGCGATCGCGCGCGCCATGGCCCTGGACCCCGAGATCCTGTTCCTCGACGAGCCCGGGGCCGGCCTCGACCCGATCACCTCGCGCCTGCTCGACGATCTGATCCTCGAGCTGCGCAAGACCCTGGGGATGACCATTGTGATCGTCACGCACGAGCTCGCGAGCATCTTCGCGGTCGGCGACAACTCGGTGTTCCTCGATGCGGAGACGCGGACCATGATCGCCTCCGGCAACCCGTCCTGGCTGGTCGAGCATACCGACCAGCCCAAGCTGCGCGCCTTCCTCACCCGCGGTGCCGCGGAGCCGGCGGCATGAGCCGGGGGGCGAGCCCGCACCTGATCGGGCTGTTCGTGCTCGGCGGGATCCTCCTGGCGATCGCGAGTGCCGTCATTCTGGGCGGCAGCGAGCTGTTCCACCGCGGCGCCAGCTACACGATCTACTTCGACGAATCGCTGAAGGGGCTGCGCCGCGGCTCGCCGCTCACCTTCCGCGGCGTCGACATCGGCCAGGTCACCGACATCCGCGCGATCTACGATCACCAATCGCGCTCGGTGCGGGTGCCGGTCACGGTCGAGGTCCGGCCCGGGTCGGTGGCGCTGGACGAGGCGAGCATCGGCAACGGCGCTGCCATGGCCGGCCTGATCGAGCAGGGCCTGCGCGCGCGACTCGACGTGCAGAGCCTGCTGACCGGCCAGCTCCTGATCGCGCTCGACTTCTTTCCTGGACCGGCCGGCGCCGCGGCACAGCCCCCCGAGCCGGGCGTGATCCCCTCGGTCCCCTCCACGCTCGCGAACCTGCAGCGGACCGCGGACAGTGCGCTGATGGAGCTGCCCGAGATCACCCACTCGCTGCGCGAGGTCGCGGGTGCCCTGCGGGGCTTCCTCTCCGAAGGCAATCGCGAAAGCCTGCGGGCGACCCTGGGCTCCCTGTCCGTGCTGGCGCGCTCGCTCGGTGATCCGGAAGGCCCGACCCAGCGCGCCCTCGCCCAGCTGCCGGGCCTGTTGGACGATCTGGGGAATGGGGCGCAGAAACTGCCGCCGGTCCTGGAGCGGCTTGAGGGCTTCACCACCAGCACCGAGGCGCGGCTGCAGACCTTGAGCGATCAGGTCACCCGGCTCAGCGATTCGGCCATCAAGGCGACCGATCAGGCGGCCGCGCTGATGCGCGAGAACCGGCGCGGCCTGAATGATTTCGTGACCGACGGGCTGCCGGAGGTCGAAGGCTTCGTCGCCGACGCGACCCGGCTGGTCAACGAGCTGAGCAGCACGATCCGCGACATGCGCCAGGACCCGGCGCGGTTCTTCCTCGGCGATCGGGCGAGACAGGGAGTCCAGCTGCCGTGATGTCGACCACATCCTTCCAGCGGCGCGATGCGATCGCGGTGCTGACGACGACGCTGGGCCTCGGCGGCTGCATCCCCGCGATTCCCGGCCTCCTCGCGGAGCCGCGCACCTTCCGGGTCACGCCGAAATACACCTTCGCCGAGGACCTGCCTTCGGTGAGCTGGTCGCTCGCCGTGGCCGAGCCCTCGGCCGAGCGCACGCTCGACACCAACCGGCTCGCCGTGGTCACGGGTGGCATCGCCGTCGACTATGTGGCGCTCGCCTTCTGGATCGACCGCGCACCCTCCATGCTGCAGACGCTGATCGTCCAGTCGTTCCGCAATTCCGGTCGGATCGAGCAGGTCGGCACCACGCGTGATCGCCTGCGACCGGACTTTCTCCTCACCTCCGACCTGCGCACGTTCCAGCTCAATCGCGGCAACGGCCCGGAGGTCGTCCGGGTCCGCCTGGATGTGCAGCTCCTGCGCATGCCGCAGCGCAATCCGATCGGCAGCCAGAGCCTGAGCGCGGACTGGACGCCCACCGGCGGCGGCATCGATCCGGTGGTGGCGGCCTTCGACGAGGCGACCGGCAAGGTCCTGAAAGACCTCGTCGCCTGGACGCTGCGCACCGGCCAGCGGAGCATGCGATGAGCGGGCGTCCGCTCTACCCGCCGCTCGAGCCGCATGCCCGGGGCTGGCTCCCGGTCGGCGACGGGCACGAGGTCTACTGGGAGATCTGCGGCAATCCGGCAGGCAAGCCCGCCGTGTTCCTGCATGGCGGGCCGGGCGGAGGCTGCAGCCCCGAGCATCGCCGACTGTTCGACCCCGAGCGCTACCGCGTCCTCCTGCTCGACCAGCGCGGCTGCGGGCGCAGCAGGCCGCACGGCTCCCTCGACGCCAACACCACCTGGGACCTGGTCGGCGACATCGAGCGGCTGCGGGAGCTGATGGGCGTCGAGCGCTGGCTGGTGTTCGGCGGCTCCTGGGGCAGCACGCTGGCGCTGGCCTATGCCGAGGCCCATCCCGAGCGGGTGAGCGAGCTGGTCCTGCGCGGGATCTTCCTGCTGCGGCACTGGGAGCTGCTTTGGTACTATCAGCATGGCGCCTCGCTGCTGTTCCCCGACAAGTGGGAAGGGTTCCTCGCCCCAATCCCGCCCGAGGAGCAGGACGACCTCATCGCCGCCTATCGGCGCCGCCTCATCGGTCCCGACCCGCAGGTGCAGCTCGAGGCGGCGCGCGCCTGGAGCCTGTGGGAGGGGGAGACGATCACGCTCATGCCCAACGAGGGCTTCAGCCGGCAGTTCGGTGCCGACGACTTTGCCCGGGCATTCGCGCGGATCGAGAACCACTACTTCGTCCATGGCGGCTGGCTCGAGGAGGGCCAGCTCCTGCGCGACGTCGGGCGGCTGCGCGCCATCCCGGCCGTCATCGTCCAGGGCCGCTACGACATCGCGACCCCGGCCGCGTCGGCCTGGGACCTGCACCGGGCCTGGCCGGAGGCCGAGTTCCGGGTGATCGAGGGTGCGGGGCACGCCTATTCCGAGCCCGGCATCCAGACCGCACTTCTGGAGGCGACCGACCGGTTCGCCCTGCGCTGATCGGCCCGGCTGGACGCGGCTGTTGCGGCCGCTTATGCTGCAATGCAGCAAGGATGGAGCGTCATGACCGAAACCCGCGCCGTCGCCAATCTGCCCAGTCTCGACATCGAGATCCGCCATCGCTCGGCACCCGAGGAAGGAGCCGAGTATCTGGCGATCACCCTGCGGGGGACCCCCAATCTGGACCTCGCCGCCGGGCTGCTCGATCCGTTCCGTCTTCTGGCGGCCGCGACCGCGGTCAATCCGTGGCTCCTGTGGATGCAGGCTGCCGATCCCTTCCGGCTGTGGCGGCCGCTGCTCGACGCGGCGGGCCGGCGCGCATGATTCGCCACGTCGTCCTGTTCAGTGTTCGCGATCCGGCCGATCTCGGGCTGGTCCAGCGTGCCTTGTCCCGCCTCGCCGAGATTCCGGAGGCGCGCCGTCTCGAGGTGACGCGCAACCTGAAGCGTGACGGCCTGTCGGCGGAGATCGACCTCGTCGTCTATGGCGAGTTCGACGATCTGGAAGCACTCGACCGCTATAAGGCCCATCCGATCTACGCCGAGTCGGTCAGCATCGTCCGCCCGCGCCGCGAGATCCGCATCGCGGTTGATTTCGAGGCGTCGGCCAACTAGGCGGGAGGAAATCGGGCGGCCAAGGATTCCACCCCAGCCCTCAGTCGGAGACAAAGCGGGATGATCGATCGTCTCGCCCGGCTTCTGTTCTATGCCGGGCTTGCCATGGCGCTTGTGCTCGGCGGCGTCTATGTTGGCTGGTTCCGTCTGCCGCCGGTGCCGCAGCTGAGCGCCAGCGTCGACGCGGTTCGCGACTGGCGCCAGAACTGGAAGAGCTATCTCGGCGTCGAGCCCAGCAAATTCATCCGGAGCGCTCCGACGCAGGGGGCGGGGCTCACCGTGCACGCGGCCGAGGCCCAGCCCGGCGTGACCGTGATGAGCGGCCTCTGGGGTGGCAAGGACGTGGGTCTCGCCCTGTTCTCCCTGGACGGCAAGGAACTGCATCGCTGGGTCGCGCGATATTCCGATCTGGCCCCGCTCATTCCACCGCTTCCGGCCGACATGACGCCCACGAACGACTGGGACACGCATGTCGACGCGATGGAGCTGTTCCCGAACGGCGACGCGATGTTCCATGTCGGCGGCCTGGGCATGGTCCGCATGGACCGGTGCAACCAGGTCGTCTGGTGGCTCGACTACGAGACCCACCACTCCCTCGCGCGCGACGACGACGGCAATTACTGGGTCGGCGGGCGCAAGCGGGCGCGCCACACCGAGGCGACGGATCGCTTTCCCGGCCTCCTGCCCCCCTATATCGAGGACACGGTCGTCAAGGTCTCGCCGAGCGACGGCAAGATCCTGCAGGAGATCTCGCTGCTCGACGCGATCTACCGTTCCGGCCGGGAGACGTTCCTGTTTCCCGAGGGCGACGATCCGCTGCCCCTGCGCAAGCTCGACCCGCTGCATCTGAACCATGTCGAGCCGCTCACCCGGGAGCTGGCGCCCGCGTTCCCCATGTTCGCCGAGGGCGATCTTCTGGTCTCGGTGCGCGTCCCGAGCGCCATCTTCGTGCTCGACCCCGCGACAGGGCTGATCAAGTGGGCACAGCGGGGGCCGTGGTTCGGCCAGCACGACCCGCATTTCCTGCCCAATGGCCGGATCTCGGTCTACGACAACCGTGACGTGGTGAACTACGACGCCGAGGCGCGGGGCGTGCCGCGGCGCGCGAGCCGGATCCTGCAGCTCGACCCTTCGACCGGCAGCACCGAGACGATCTTCGAAGGCACGCTCGCGGAGCCCTTCTTTACCGATGCGATCGGCCAGCACCAGTACCAGCCCAACGGCAACATTTTGATCACGGAGAGCTGGGGCGGCCGCGTGTTCGAGATCACGCCGGACGGCAAGAAGGTGTGGGAGTACGTCAACCGCATCGATCCCGGCCGGGTGGCGCTGATCGAGTGGGCCCGCCGCTTTCCCGAATCCTACGGCACCCTCACCAAGGACTGCCCGGCATCGGCATCCTGAGGGCCGCTGGGCCGTTCGGATCTCGGCACGGCGTTCTGTCACGTGTGGGACAGGACAAGCGGGGCCAGGATGCACCGATCGGCCGGTATTGTGGCTGTCCTGACGCATGAGAATCGTGGTGCCATCGAGCGGATCGTGTTCCCAGTGAGTCCGTTCGCCCTGCGTGCATAGCAATAGCTGCGACTCCGGGCGGAAGCGCCACGGAATGTGCCGCCATGGGACGTTGGGCAGATGCCACCATCCCGCCGAGGCGCGCATACAGCGGTTGCAGCGACAGCCCATTCATACTATCGTATTCGAGAATCATCGTCATCACCGCGACTTGCTGCAACCGCTCGAAAAGCGCCTCGGAGCTGGCAGATCGCGTGACTCCTGACAATTGGAGGATAGCGATGGCAAATAAGAATCCGCCGAGAGCGACCAGGGGAAGTAGTGATCCCAATCCAGGCGAAAGCAATACGATGCCTGGAGCCGTCGGTGCCACAAGCGGCGGAACCGCCGACTCCGCTTCCAGCCAATCGATGCCCACTGCCGGCATGGCCTCCAGGCCGGACCATGCCATGCCCGGGGCCGGCAACGGCAGTCGAATGTACACCGGCGGCGGTATGCGCGGCGGTGGCGGCATGCGGTCTGGCGGTGGTGAAAGCCCGCGTCGGCGCAGTTGCGGCACCATGGACGTTCATCGTCGGCTCCTGTCGCAGTCGCCGGCTTATGCCCGCGCGCGAGCTCGGATCGAGAACGCTACGATAAGTTTTCTCGCACAAGGGGGCACGACGCAGCGCCCGGGCATCACGACGATTCCGACTGTCGTGCACGTGGTCTGGAATACGGCGGCACAGAATGTTTCCGATGCTCAGATCGCGAGCCAGATCGATGTGCTCAATCGTGACTACAGGCGTACCAACCCGGACGTGAACGGCACACCCGCTCCATTCCTGCCGCTTACGGCGGATTCTCGAATTGAGTTCATTCTGGCAGGCGTGACGCGGACCCAGACAGCGACGACCTCCTTCAGCCACAATGACGCCATCAAATCCGCCTCCTCGGGTGGCGCCGATCCTTGGCCTGCTGATCAATACCTCAACATGTGGGTAGGTCCACTCGGCGGTGGGCTACTTGGGTACGCACAGTTTCCCGGTGGCCCGGCGGCGACCGATGGTGTCGTGATACTTCACTCGGCTTTCGGTACGACGGGCACTGCAGCACCGCCTTTTCATCTTGGCCGCACGGCAACTCATGAGATCGGTCATTGGCTCAACCTCAATCATATTTGGGGGGACGACGGGACCGGCTGCAATGGCACCGACAATGTGGCGGACACGCCCAATCAGGGCGGTCCCAACACCGGCCAACCCACGTTTCCTCATGTCTCTTGCAATAATGCTCCCAATGGCGACATGTTCATGAATTACATGGACTATGTCGATGATCCGGCCATGTTCATGTTCACGGCCGGCCAGGTCGAGCGCATGCAGGCCTGTCTTGACGGGCCACGCACGTCCATTGGCGTCGCTGCGGCGGTTTCGGCTCGATCGAGCTCATCGCCGGTGGTGTCCTGGGGTGCGGATCGGCTGGACGTGTTCGTGCTCGGCACGGATCGGGCGCTTTACCACAAATGGTGGGGCGGCGCGGGCTGGGGGCCGTCGGTGAGCGATTACGAGTATATGGGCGGGGTCTGCACCAGCGTGCCGCAAGTGGTGGCCTGGGTCTGCACCAGCGTGCCGCAAGTGGTGGCCTGGGGTGCCAACCGGCTCGATGTCTTCGTCACCGGGACCGACAGCGCGCTCTACCATAAATGGTGGGACGGCGCGGGCTGGGGCCCGTCGGTCACCGACTACGAGCATATGGGCGGCGTCTGCCTGGGCGATCCCCGCATCGTGTCCTGGGGTGCGGATCGGCTGGACGTGTTCGTGCTCGGCACGGATCGGGCGCTTTACCACAAATGGTGGGACGGGGCGGCCTGGGGCCCGTCGCTCACCGACTATGAGTACATGGGCGGCGTCTGCCTCGGCCAGCCGGAGATCGTGTCCTGGGGTGCGAACCGGCTCGATGTCTTCGTCATCGGCACGGATCGGGCACTTTACCACAAATGGTGGGACGGCGCGGGCTGGGGTCCCTCGGTGACCGGCTACGAGCGGCTGGGCGGTGTGTGCATGTCGGCGCCCAAGGCGGTGGCCTGGGGCCCGAACCGTCTGGACGTGTTCGTGGTCGGGACGGACGGCGCCCTTTACCACAAATGGTGGGACGGCAACGCCTGGGGCCCGTCGGTCGACGGCTTCGAATATATGGGCGGCGTGTGCGTCGGCCAGCCGGAGATCGTGTCCTGGGGTGCGAACCGGCTCGATGTCTTCGTCATCGGCACCGACAGCGCGCTCTACCACAAATGGTGGGATGGGGCGGCCTGGGGTCCCTCGCTCACCGGCTATGAAGCTATGGGCGGCGTGTGCACCTCGCAGCCCCGAGCCGCGGCCTGGGGTGCGAACCGGCTCGATGTCTTCGTCACCGGCACCGACAGCGCCCTTTACCACAAATGGTGGGACGGCAACGCCTGGGGCCCCTCGCTCACCGGCTACGAGCTCATGGGCGGCATCATCTCCGCGTTCCGGGATTCTGTCGACGTCGGGCCGGCTCGTTCGTCATGTCGCTGAACCCTTGGGAGAGCCGACATGACCGACGCCGCCCCGATCGCCGAGCGCGAGTTGCTGTTGACCCGCCTGATCGCAGCACCGCGCGCCAAGCTCTGGCGGGCCTGGACCGAGCCTGAGCTGCTCAAGCAGTGGTTCGCGCCCTTGCCCTTTACCACGCCGGTGGCCGAGCTGGACGTCCGGCCGGGCGGCCGCTGCTTCTTCGTCATGCGTGATCCCGAGGGCAAGGATTGGCCCAATCCGGGCGTTTATCTCGACGTGGTCGCGAACGAGCGCCTGGTCTTTACCGACGCCTATGTCTCGGCATGGGAGCCGTCGACCAAACCGTTCATGACCGCGATCGTGACCTTTGCCGACGAAGGGCAGGGCACCCGCTACACCGCGCGTGCCTTGCATTGGACGGTCGAGGACCGCAAGGCGCACGAGGAGATGGGCTTCCACCAAGGCTGGGGCCAGTGCGCCGATCAGCTCGCGGCGCTGGCAGCGACACTCTGACCGTCAAGGCGCGAGGTCGGCCTCCAGCTTGCGTCCCGGGATCGCCTCCACCACCGAGGCAGCCTCGGCACCGGCGCCGTTGACGACGCGGCGGGGGCGGACCGGGCCGGGGTTTGGGTTTGCCGGCACCGTGCCGCCAACCTATCGTGCCGCCCGCGCGAGGTGTGGGGGAGATCCTAGGGCATGGCACATCCGTTCCGCGGCAGCTGCACGGTCACGATCACACTCCTGACCGAGGACCGCGTCGGCATGTCGGCATCGTGACCCCGATTCTGTTCACGCCCTTGCGCCTGCGCGGCCTCGCGCTGCGCAACCGGGTCGTGGTCTCGCCGATGTGCCAGTACTCGGCGGTCGAGGGGCGAATCCAGGACTGGCACCTGCAGCACCACACCCGCATGGCGCTCGGCGGGTTCGGGGCCGCCTTCGTCGAGGCGACGGCGGTGACCCGCGACGGGCGCATCACCCACGGCTGCACCGGCCTGTGGGAGGACGGCCAGATCGAGGGCATGGCACGGATCGCCGATCTGTACCGCGCGCACGGGGTAGTACCCGCGATCCAGCTCGGCCACGCCGGCCGCCGCGCCAGCACGTCACTTCCCTGGGAGGGCAACCGGCCGCTGGCGCTGGGCGGGCCGGGCCCGGCCTGGCCGACGGTCGGCCCGAGTGCTGTGCCCGAGCGCGAGGGCTATCCCGTCCCGCACATGCTGACCGCCGCGGAGATCGACGCGATCGTCGAGGCGTTCCGTGTGGCGACCCTGCGCGCCCGCCGTGCTGGTTTCGACATGGTCGAGATCCACGGCGCGCACGGCTATCTCCTGCATTCCTTCTTCTCGCCGATCCCCAACCGGCGCGAGGACGGGCTCGGCGGCAGCCTGGAGCGGCGGATGCGGGTGCCGCTCATGGTCGCCGAGGCGGTGCGTGCCGCCTGGCCGGCCGAGCTGCCGTTGTTCTACCGCGCCTCGTCGGTCGATGGGGTCGAGGGCGGGGTGACGATCGAGGACACGGTCGCCCTGGCCAGGGCGCTCAAGGAGCGCGGCGTCGATGTCGTCGACTGCTCCTCGGGCGGCGTGTCGGGGCCGGCCACCCTGGCGACGCGCAAGATCCGCCAGGGTTATCAGGTGCCCTACGCCGAGGCCATACGCCGCGACGCCGGCATCGCCACCATGGCCGTAGGCGCGATCATCTCCCCAGCCCTGGCCGAGTCGGTCCTCGCCAGCGGCAAGGCCGACCTGATCGCGCTCGGCCGCGAGCTGATGGCCGACCCCAACTGGCCCTACCGTGCCGCGCGCGAGCTGGGGCTGGAGCGGCCCTGGCAGGTGCTGCCGGACAAGTATGCCTTCTACCTCGAGCGCCGGGCGGCGGTGCTGGAGGAATAGAGGGTG
>JBGAKU010000285.1:0-6712 GCA_044224255.1 Geminicoccaceae bacterium | reverse complement strand
ATCCCGACCTGCGTCGGCTGCTCACCGACTACGGCTTCGAGGGCCATCCGCTGCGCAAGGACTTCCCGATGACCGGCTATGTCGAGATGCGCTACGACGAGGCGCAGAAGCGCGTCGTCTACGAGCCGGTGAAGCTGCGCCAGGACTTCCGCAGCTGGGACTTCCTGTCGCCATGGGAGGGCGCCGGCGGGCTCCTGCCGGGCGACGAGAAGGCGACGAACTAGGCTCGGGCCGGGACGGGAAAGAGCGATGCCCGAGATCGAGATGCGCAACTACACCATCAATTTCGGGCCGCAGCACCCGGCGGCCCACGGTGTGCTGCGCCTGCTGCTGGAGATGGACGGCGAGGTGGTCGACCGGGCCGACCCGCATATCGGCCTGCTGCATCGCGGCACCGAGAAGTTCATCGAGGTGCGGCCCTACCTGCAGTCGATCCCCTATTTCGACCGGCTCGACTACTGCTCGATGCTGATGCAGGAGCACAGCTACGTGCTCGCGGTCGAGAAGCTGCTCGGCACCGAGGTGCCGCTGCGCGCCCAGTACATCCGGGTGCTGTTCGACGAGATCACCCGCATCCTCAACCACCTGCTCAACGTCACCACCTTCGCGCTCGACGTCGGCGCCATGACGCCGCTGCTCTGGATGTTCGAGGAGCGCGAGAAGCTGATGGAGTTCTACGAGGCCGCCTCGGGCCAGCGGATGCACGCGAACTACTATCGATTCGGCGGCGTCAACCGCGACCTGCCCGACGGGCTGGAGGAGCGGATCGCGGCCTGGATCGAGCAGTTCGGCCCCCGTCTGGACGACGTCGACGTTCTCCTGACCGAGAACCGGATCTTCAAGCAGCGGACGGTCGACGTCGGCGTGGTGAGCACCGAGGACGCGCTGGCCTGGGGCTTCTCCGGACCGTGCCTCCGGGCCTCGGGCCTGCCCTGGGACCTGCGCAAGGCGCAGCCCTACGAGGTCTATGACCGGCTCGAGTTCGACATCCCGGTCGGGAAGAACGGCGACTGCTGGGACCGCTATCTCGTCCGCATGGCCGAGATGCGCGAATCGCTGAAGATCATGCGGCAGTGCCTCGAGCAGATGCCCGAGGGCCCGGTTCGCGTGCAGGACCAGAAGGTGACGCCGCCGCCGCGCGCCGAGATGAAGCGCTCGATGGAAGCGTTGATCCACCACTTCAAGCTCTACACCGAAGGCGTGCGCGTGCCGGCGGGCGAGGTCTACGCCGCGATCGAGAGTGCCAAGGGCGAGTTCGGCGTCTACCTGGTCGCCGACGGCACCAACAAGCCCTGGCGCTGCAAGATCCGTTCGCCCGGCTTCGTCCACCTCGAGGCGTTCGATTTCATGATCAAGCGTCATACCTTGGCCGATGTGCCGGCGATCATCGGCTCGATTGACATCGTGTTCGGGGAGATCGACCGGTGAGCGCGCCAGCGGGCAAGCCGCAGGTCGTGGGCGAGATGGCGCCCGAGGTGACCATCTTCGAGTTCACCGAGGCCAATCGCGCCGAGGCTGACCGCATCCTGGCGCGCTATCCGGCCGGCGGGAGGCAGAGCGCCCTCCTGCCGCTGCTGCATCTCGCCCAGGCGCAGCATGGCGGCTGGCTGCCGCAGGCCGCGCTCGACCATCTCGCCGACCTGCTCGGCATCCCGAAGATCCGGGTCTACGAGGTCGCCAGCTTCTACGACATGTACAACACCGTGCCGGTGGGCCGCATCCAGGTCCGCGTGTGCACGACCACCCCCTGCTGGCTGTGCGGCTCGGACGACGTGGTGCGGGCGTGCAAGGACACGCTGGGCGTCGGGATCGGCGAGTCGACGCCGGACGGGCGCTTCTTCCTGCGCGAGTTCGAGTGCCTCGGTGCCTGCTCGAATGCGCCGGTGCTCTGGATCGACGACGACTTCTACGAAGACATCGACTATGCCGGCACCAAGACAGTGCTGGAGGCGCTGATGCGCGGCGAGAAGCCCAAGCCCGGGCCGCAGAACGGGCGCACCGCCTCGATGCCGCTCGGCGGCAAGACGACCCTCCTGGACGCGGATGGCTGAGCACGCATGCTGCAGGATCGCGACCGCATCTTCACCAATCTCTACGGCGAGCAGCCCTGGGGCCTGGACGCGGCGCGCCGGCGCGGCGACTGGGACGGCACCAAGGATCTGATCCTCAAGGGCCGCGACTGGCTGGTGCAGCAGACCAAGGACAGCGGTCTGCGCGGTCGCGGCGGGGCGGGTTTCCCGACCGGGCTCAAATGGTCGTTCATGCCCAAGCAGCCGACCGGGCCGCAATATCTGGTGGTCAACGCGGACGAGTCCGAGCCCGGCACCTGCAAGGACCGGGAGATCATGCGCCACGACCCGCAAAAGCTGGTCGAGGGCTGCCTGATCGCCGGCGCCGCAATGGGCTGCACGGCCGGCTACATCTACATCCGCGGCGAGTTCATCCGCGAGGCCGAGGTCCTGGCCGCCGCGATCCAGGAGGCCTACGACGCCGGCCTGATCGGCAAGGACGCCTGCGGCTCGGGCTACGACTTCGACCTCTACCTGCACCGCGGTGCCGGCGCCTACATCTGCGGCGAAGAGACGGCGCTGATCGAGAGCCTGGAGGGCAAGAAGGGCCAGCCGCGCCTGAAGCCGCCGTTCCCGGCGATGGTCGGGCTCTACGGGCGGCCGACCACGGTCAACAATGTCGAGACGATCGCCGTGGTGCCGACGATCCTGCGGCGCGGCTCCCCCTGGTTCGCCGGCCTCGGCCGCCAGAACAATACGGGCACCAAGATCTACTGCATCTCCGGCCACGTCGAGCGGCCCTGCGTGGTCGAGGACGAGATGGGAATCCCCCTCCGCACGCTGATCGAGAGGCATTGCGGTGGGGTGCGTGGCGGCTGGGATAATCTGCTCGCGGTCATCCCCGGCGGGTCGTCGGTGCCGCTGCTGCCCAAGTCGATCTGCGACACGGTGCGGATGGATTTCGACAGCCTGCGCGAGGTGCAGAGCGGCCTGGGCACGGCCGGCATCATCGTCATGGACAAGTCCACCGACGTGGTCAGGGCGATCGCGCGTCTGTCCAAGTTCTACATGCACGAGTCCTGCGGACAGTGCACGCCGTGCCGCGAGGGCACCGGCTGGCTGTGGCGGATGATGATGCGTATGGCGGAGGGGCGAGCCAGGATCGAGGAGATCGACCTGCTCTTCGACGTCACCAAGGAGATCGAGGGCCACACCATCTGCGCGCTGGGCGATGCCGCCGCATGGCCGGTGCAGGGGCTGATCCGTCACTTCCGGCCCGAAATCGAGCGTCGGATCCACGAATACACGCAGTCGACGCGGCGCGCGGCCTGAACCATGAACGCGGCACGGCTCGGACGACTGCTGAACGGAGCCGGTGACGATCGGACTCGATGGGCGGAGGCAATCTGTGACGAGATACTCGATCCCAGCACCGGCCTGGTGACCAAGGACTATCTCGATCGGCGGTTTGCGGAGTTCGAGGCAAAGTTCGCCCAGATGAAGACGAAGTTTGCCCAGTTAGAGACGAAGCTGACCCGCGGTATAATTCTGACCCAGGTCGGCGGCTTTGTCGCGCTTGCCGCGCTGATCCTGCTGAAGTGAGGTTGCTGGCACGATGCCGAAGCTGACCATCGACGGCCAGGAGGTGGAGGTTCCGCCCGGCTCGACCGTGCTGCAGGCCTGCGAGGCAGCTGGCCGCGAGGTGCCGGTATTCTGCTTCCACCCTCGGCTGAACATCGCCGGCAATTGCCGGATGTGCTTGGTCGAGATCGAGAAGATGCCCAAGCCGCAGGCGTCCTGCGCCCTGCCGGTGGCTGAGGGCATGGTGGTCAAGACCGACACGGCCGCCGTGCACAAGGCGCGCAAGGGCGTGCTCGAGCTCCTGCTGATCAACCATCCGCTCGATTGCCCGATCTGCGATCAGGGCGGCGAGTGCGATCTGCAGGACCTGACGCTGTTCTACGGGCCGGATCATTCGCGCTTCGCCGAGAACAAGCGGCCAGTGGCCGACAAATATCTCGGCCCGTTGATTTCGACCCACATGACCCGCTGCATCCATTGCACGCGGTGCATCCGCTACTTCACCGAGGTCGCCGGCGTCGAGGAGCTGGGTGCGGTCAACCGCGGCGAGCACATGGAGATCACGACCTGGGTCGAGCACGCGCTCGGCTCGGAGATCTCCGGCAACGTCATCGATCTCTGCCCGGTGGGCGCGCTGAACTCCAAGCCCTACGAGTACCGCGCCCGGACCTGGGAGCTGCGCAAGACCGAATCGGTCGACGTGACCGATGCTCAGGGCTGCAACATCCGTGTCGACGCCCGCGGCAGCGAGGTCATGCGGATCCTCCCGCGCCTCAATGAGGAGGTGAACGAGGAGTGGATCTCGGACAAGGCGCGCTTCTCCTGTGACGGGCTGAAGCGGCGCCGGCTCGACGTCCCGATGGTCAAGCAGGACGGCAAGCTGCGGCCGACCGGCTGGGACGAGGCCTTCGCCGCGATCCGCGAGCGCCTTTCGGGCGCCGATGGTCGCAAGGTGGCGTTCATCGTCGGCGATCTCGTCGACTGCGAGACGATGGTTCTCGTGCGCGAGCTGGCGCAGCGCCTCGGCACGCCGCATGTCGACTGCCGCCAGGACGGCGCGGCGCTCGATGCCTCGTCCCGGGCCGGCTACCTGTTCAACTCGACCATTGCCGGCATCGACCAGGCCGACGCGTGTCTGCTCATCGGCACCAACCCACGGCTCGAAGCGCCGGTGCTCAACGCGCGGCTGCGCAGACGTTGGCGGAGCGGGGGCTTCCAGATCGGCCGGATCGGGGCCGTCTATCCGCTGACCTATCCGGTCGAGGAGCTCGGCGCCGGGCCCGATACGCTGGCCGCCTTGGCGCGCGGCGAGATCGGCTTTGCCGCGACGCTGCGCGAGGCGAAGCGGCCGATGGTGATCGTCGGAATGGGCGCTCTGGCCCGTCCGGACGGCGCCGCCGTGCTCAGGGCGGCGGCCGGCCTCGCCCAGGTCGGCGAGGAATGGAACGGTTTCAACGTCCTCCACACGGCCGCCGCGCGTGTCGGCGGCCTCGATCTCGGTTTGGTGCCGGGCGAGGGTGGGCACGACGTGGCGGGAATCCTGGCCGGCGTCGAATCCGGCGAGATCGACACCGTGTTCCTGATCGGCGCCGACGAGATCGACACCGCGCGGCTCGGCAAGGCGTTCGTGGTCTATCAGGGTCATCACGGCGATCGCGGTGCTGCCGCCGCCGACGTGATCCTGCCGGGTGCCGCCTACACCGAGAAGAACGCGAGCTGGGTCAACACGGAGGGGCGGCTGCAGCGTGGCAAGCTCGCGGTGTTCCCACCCGGCGACGCCAAGGAGGACTGGAAGATCCTGCGTGCGCTCTCGGAGGTGATCGGGCATCGCGTACCGCTCGATACGCTGGGTCAGGTGCGCGCGCGGATGGCCGAGCTGGCGCCGGCACTGGGCGCGATCGACAGGGTAGAGAAGGCGGCCTGGGGTGATCTCGGCGGGGGCGGCGAGCTTGGCCGCGCGCCGTTCGCGTCGCCCGTCGCCGATTTCTATCAGACCAACCCGATCGCGCGTGCCTCGGCGGTGATGGCCGAATGCAGCCGCGTGTTCGCTGGCGGCGAGCTGGAGGCGACCGGGACCCATGGCTGACATCTGGTCCGGCATGATCTGGCCCGTCACCATCACGGTCCTCCAGATCCTTTTGATCGTCGTCCCGCTGCTGGTGGGCGTGGCCTACGTCACCTATGCCGAGCGCAAGGTGATCGGTGCCATGCAGCTGCGCCAGGGGCCGATGACGGTTGGTCCCTTCGGTCTGCTGCAGCCCCTGGCCGACGGCCTCAAGCTGTTCGTCAAAGAGACCATCATCCCGACCGGCGCCAACAAGGTCGTCTTCCTGATGGCGCCGATGGTCACCTTCATCCTGGCCCTGATCGGCTGGGCGGTGATCCCCTTCGGCGACGGCATCGTGCTCGCCGATATCAATGTCGGCGTCCTCTACCTGTTCGCGATCAGCTCGCTCGGCGTCTACGGCGTGATCATGGCTGGCTGGGCCAGCAACTCGCGCTATGCCTTTCTCGGCGCGCTGCGCAGCTCGGCCCAGATGGTCAGCTACGAGATCGCGATCGGCCTGGTGATCCTCTGCGTCCTGGTCACCGCCGGCTCGCTCAACCTCTCGGACATCGTGCGGGCGCAGGAGCGCGTCTGGTTCTTCATCCCGCACTTTCCGATGTTCATGGTCTTCATCGCCTCGATCCTGGCCGAGACGAACCGCCATCCGTTCGATCTGCCCGAGGACGAGGCGACGCTGGTCACCGGCTACAACGTCGAATACAGCTCGATGGCGTTCGCACTGTTCTTCCTCGGCGAGTACGCCAACATGATCCTGATGAGCGGGATCACGACGGTTCTGTTCCTGGGTGGCTGGCTGCCGCCGTTCAACATCTTCCCCTTCACGCTGATCCCGGGCCCGCTCTGGTTCATCCTGAAGATCTGCTTTGTCCTGTTCATCTTCTTCTGGGCTCGGGCGACCTTGCCTCGCTACCGCTACGACCAGCTCATGCGGCTGGGCTGGAAGGTGTTCCTGCCGGCCTCGTTGCTGTGGCTGGTGCTGAGCGCGGGCTTCTTGGTCGCGTTCGATCTCCTGCCGAAGCACGGAGGCTGACATGGCGACCCTCGACCGCGTCGC
>JBGAKU010000010.1:0-46457 GCA_044224255.1 Geminicoccaceae bacterium | reverse complement strand
CCTCGTCGTTGCGGCGCAGGAAATGATTGACCTCGGCCTCGACCGCCCGGATCTCCTCCGCGGTCATCGGCCGGGGCTGGCTGAAGTCGAAGCGCAGCCGGTCCGGGGCGACCAGCGAGCCCTTCTGCGCGACGTGTTGGCCGAGATGGCGGCGCAGGGCGGCGTGCAGCAGGTGGGTGGCGGAGTGGGCGCGGCGGATGCGGTCGCGACGGGTGGCGTCGGCCGCGAGCTCGACCGCGTCGCCGACGGCAAGCGGGCCGCCCTCCAGCGTGCCGAGATGGACCCAGAGGTCGCCCAGCCGCTTTTGCGTGTCGGTGACGCGGACCAGGGCGTCGCCGGCGCGGATGGCGCCGGTGTCCCCGATCTGGCCGCCCGATTCGCCGTAGAACGGGGTCTGGTTGGTGACCACCATGACCGGGCCAGGCTCGGCGCGGTCCACGGGCTTGCCGTCGACCACCAGGGCGGCGACCACGCCCTCGGCCTGGGTGGTGGCGTAGCCCAGGAACTCGGTGGCACCCAGGGCCTCGCGCAGGTCGAACCAGATCGGGTCGACCGCCGATTCGCCCGAGCCCTTCCAGGCGGCGCGCGCGGCCTCGCGCTGGCGCGCCATGGCGGCATCGAAGCCCGATGTGTC
The DNA here is from genome assembly GCA_044224255.1 of Geminicoccaceae bacterium. GTDB lineage: Bacteria > Pseudomonadota > Alphaproteobacteria > Geminicoccales > Geminicoccaceae > Benzoatithermus. The sequence continues at coordinate 45,823 of JBGAKU010000010.1, read as the reverse complement.
GACCGTGCGCCCCTGGCCGCGCAGCGCGTCCTGGGTCAGGTCGAGCGGGAAACCGTAGGTGTCGTAGAGGCGGAAGGCGACCTCGCCGGCGAGCGGGGCGCCGGTCGGCAAAGCGGCGGTCTCCTCCTCGAGCAGGCGCAGGCCGCGCTCCAGCGTGCGGCGGAAGGAGATCTCCTCGAGCTTGAGCACCTCGGTGATCAGGGCCTCGGCGCGCACCAGCTCGGGGAAGGCATGGCCCATCTGGTCGATCAGGACCGGCACCAGGCGCCACATCAGGGGCTCCTTGGCACCCAAGAGCTGGGCGTGGCGCATGCCGCGGCGCATGATCCGGCGCAGCACGTAGCCGCGGCCCTCGTTGGCCGGCATGACGCCGTCGGCGATCAGGAAGGCGCTGCAGCGCAGATGGTCGGCGATCACCTTGTGCGAGGGGCGGTTGCCGCCCTCGGCGTGGGCACCGGTGAGTGCGACGGAGGCACCGATCAGCGCCTCGAACACGTCGATGTCGTAATTGTCGGTCTTGCCCTGCAGCACGGCGGCGATGCGCTCGAGGCCCATGCCGGTGTCGATCGAGGGCCGCGGCAGGTCGAGCCGGGTCGCCTTGTCGACCTGCTCGTACTGCATGAACACCAGGTTCCAGATCTCGACCCAGCGGTCGCCGTCCTCGTCCGGGCTGCCGGGCGGGCCGCCCGGGATGTGCGACCCGTGATCGTAGAAGATCTCCGAGCAGGGGCCGCAGGGGCCGGTGTCGCCCATCGCCCAGAAATTGTCGCTGGTGCCGATGCGGATGATCCGGCGCTCGTCCAGCCCGGCGATCTTGCGCCACAGCTCGAAGGCGTCGTCGTCGCTGGCATAGACCGTGGTCAGGAGCCGGTCCTTGGACAGGCCGAACTCCTTGGTGATCAGGTTCCAGGCAAGCTCGATGGCGAGCGGCTTGAAATAGTCGCCGAAGCTGAAATTGCCCAGCATCTCGAAGAAGGTGTGGTGCCGGGCGGTGTAGCCGACATTGTCGAGGTCGTTGTGCTTGCCGCCGGCGCGCACGCATTTCTGCGAGGTGGTGGCGCGGTTGTAGGGCCGCTGCTCGACGCCGGTGAACACGTTCTTGAACTGCACCATCCCGGCGTTGGTGAACATCAAGGTCGGGTCGTTATGCGGCACCAGCGGCGAGGACGCGACGATCTCGTGCCCATGCCGGTGGAAATAATCGAGGAAGGCCGTGCGGGTCTCGTTGGCGGTCGGCATGTATCGACTGTCCGGCGACCCCGCTTGGTGTCGCAGGGCCGAGCGCCGGTTCCCTTGATGTTGCGGACGGTGCGGCGTGCGGGGCGAGATATACGGTGCGGCGCCCGCCTCCGCCAGAGGCGAGGGCGGCCGCGCTCAGACCGTGGGCAGCGTGCCGCCGTCGATCACATACTCCGCACCGGTGATCGCGGCGGCGCGATCCGAGACGAGGAAGGCGATCAGCTCGGCGACCTCGTCCGGCCGATTTGGCCGGCCGAGCGGGATGCCGCCGAGTGAGTCCATGAGACTCTGGCGCGCGGTCCCGGTGTCGGTCCCCGCGGCCAGGGCGAGGCGCTCGATCAGGGCGCTCGCGGCATCGGTCTCGGTGAAGCCCGGAGCGACGCTGATCACCCTGATCCCCTGCGGGCCGACCTCGTTGGCGAGACCCTTGGAGTAGGTGGTGAGGGCGGCTTTAGCCGCCGCATAGGCGAGCGTCGCCTCGTAGAGCGGCATGCGGCGCTGGATCGAGGAGACATGCAGGATCACGCCGGAGCCCTGGGCCAGCATGGTGGGCAGCAATGCACGGTCCAGGCGCACGGCGGCGAGCAGGTTCGCTTCCAGCGTGGTCTGCCAGTGCTCGTCCGTCAGGGCCGCATGGCCGCCGCTCGGGGCACTCGAGCCACCGAGATTGTCGACCAGGATGTCGATCCCGCCGAGCTGCTCGAGCACCCGGGCGGCGAGCGTCGCCGTGCCGGCGGCCGTGCCGAGGTCCGCTGCGACGAACAGCGCATCCTCGGCCCAGGGGCCCGCCGCGGATCGCCCGCACGCGACGACTGTGGCGCCGGCGCCGCGCAGGCGGTCGACCACAGCCTTGCCGATGCCCCTGGTTCCGCCCGTGACCAGCGCGCGCTTGCCTGCGAGGCCATCTCGCATCAGCCGATCTCCAGCCCGTGAACGAGACCGCCCGCCAAGGTGAAGAGGTAGCGCAGCTCGATCGGGCTGCCCGGGAAGTCGCCGGCCACCCGCGCCGTCACGACCGTCCGGTCCGCGCCGGCCTCGACCGACAGCACCTCGGCCGTGTGGCGATAGCGGCGGCCGGTCTCGTCGGCCCAGGCGCGGATCGCTTCTCGGCCCACCTGGTCCTGGCGCTCGTCGTGCACGACGGCATCCGGCGCGAAGCAGGCGGCGATCCGGTCCGCGTCGTGCGCATTCACGGCGTGGAAGTACGTGTCGAGCGGTGGCGGCAGCGTCGGGCTCATCTTCCTGGTCCCTACGGTTTGGCGTGGGACGCAGGTGGCGCTATACTGACGTCATGGCAAGTACAGACAGAATTGTAGGGTACTCACCTACAGGTAAGCTGGAGGACGTGACGCCCGACATGGCGGCGTCCGGGATCGAGGCCGCGTTCCGCATCCTCGAGGGCCGATGGAAGATGATGATCATCTTCCACCTCTTCGACCGCTCGGTGCTGCGGTTCTCCGAGTTGGAGCGGGCGATTCCCGGCGTGTCGCAGAAGATGCTGATCCAGCAGCTGCGCGAGCTGGAGCGCGATGGCGTGGTCGAGCGGACGGTCTATCCGCAGGTCCCGCCGAAGGTGGAGTACCGGTTGACTCCATGGGGCCAAGCGATGTGCCCGGCCCTGGACGCGCTGCTCGAATGGGCGACGGCGCGGCCGTCGGCCGGGAGCCGCCCGTGATGCCGTAGCGGGTGGAGGACACGCTCCTCGTCGCTCCGATGCGCAGTGGCGCGGCGGCAAGGGCCCACGAGCTGCTGGACCGCCACCCATCGCGGTGCGATGCGCGCTGGGGCAATCTGCTCGCAGCCTGAGGGAGCCCATGTCGCAAGCCGAAGCCAGCACCACGACGGGGCTCGCGCCCGCCATCTCGGCCGGGCACGGGCTGGGCAATGTTCTGCGGCTGGCGGCAGCGCAGGCGCTCGCGGGCGCGAACTCCGTGGTCGTCTATGCGACGGGAGCCATCGTCGGCGACATGCTGGCACCCAGCAAGGCGCTGGCCACGCTGCCCATCTCCGTCTTCGTCGTCGGCATGGCGGCCTGCACCCTGCCGGCCGGGGCCATCGCCCGGCGCCACGGCCGCCGCGCCGCCTTCCTGGCGGGAACCGGGTGCGGCGTGTTGGTCGGCCTGCTCGCCGCCCTGGCCGTCGTGCGGGGCTCGTTCTGGCTGTTCTGCGCGGCGATGCTCTTCGGAGGCGCCTACGCCGCCGTGGTCCTGTCCTTTCGCTTCGCCGCCGCGGATTCCGTGCCGCTGGAGCGGCGGCCACGCGCCCTGTCCGCGGTCATGGCGGGTGGGGTCTTCGCCGGGATCCTCGGTCCGCAGCTCGTCAACCACACCATGGACCTCTGGCCGCCCCATCTGTTCGCCGTCACCTACCTGGCACAGGCCGCCGTGGCGGCCCTGTCCGCGCTGGTCCTGCTCGGCGTCCGGCTCCCGCTGCCGACGGCGGCGGAGATTGCCGGCGGCCGCCCTCTCGGCACCATCGCGCGCCAGCCCCGCCTCATCACTGCCGTGATCTGCGGCGTCGTCTCCTACATGCTCATGAACTTCATCATGACGGCCGCCCCGCTGGCGATGCGGCTGTGCGGCCTGTCGCAGGAGGCGTCCAACCTCGGGCTGCAGTGGCACGTGATCGCGATGTACGGCCCGAGCTTCTTCACCGGCCGGCTGATCACGCGCTTCGGCGCCGCCCGCGTGGTGGCCGCGGGCCTGGCATTGACCGCCGTTTCCGCTGCGATCGGGTTGACCGGGGTGGATGTGGCGCATTTCTGGGTGACGCTGATCCTGCTCGGCGTCGGCTGGAACTTCGGCTTCGTGGGCGCTTCGGCCCTGGTGCTGGAATGTCACCGTCCGGAGGAACGGACGCGGGTGCAGTCGCTCAACGACTTCATCGTGTTCGGGACGATGGCCGTGGGCTCGTTCTCGTCCGGGGGTCTGCTGGCGAGCCACGGCTGGGACGCGGTCCTCTGGGTATCGTTCCTGCCCCTGGGGCTCGCGATCGCGGCTCTGGCGGCCACGCCCTCATCTCGCCCGGGTCCCCCCTGACAAGCCCCGGACTGGTTGAAGCCGGACGCCGCGCCAGACCTTCTTGGCGCGGCAGTCTCTCGGGAGCGAGACCGGTCGACGAGATCGTGGCGCAGGAGCCCGCGCCGCTCCGGCTCCGTGTCGTCCCAGGTGGTCGGGGATGGCATTTGGTCGGGGCAAGGCCGAGGCCCTTACTGGCGTCCCAGGAGATGGCGGACTGAGGGATGACCAAGTCGATCAGGGCGGGCCAGCAGCTTCAGGATGCTGGCCAACACCACCTCAATGAGGTAGACTTCAGACATGCGAATCCTCGCCAACCGTGCGAAGGAGGCCATCAATCGGCGCAAGCACGGCTGGGACTTCGCAGCGGTCGCCGAGATCTTCGAGCATCCGGTGCTGGAGATGCCTGACGATCGGCCGCTGGGCTACGAGCATGAGGGGCGCGTGCAGCTGACAGGTCGCATTGGCCGGCGCGTCGTCCGCTTCGTGTTCGAGCCGGTCGACGTTGGCGAGGGCGAACTGGCGGCCCGGCCCATTTCTCTACGCGACGCCACGCGAGGCGAGGAAAGGGACTATTGGAGGCTGTTCGGATGACGACATCGACCGCCGCTCGACTGCCCCGGCGTCGCACCGACGAGGAGATCCGTGCCGCAGTCGCCGGCGACCCGGATGCGGCGTCGATCTATACGCCCGACGAGGCCGAGCGCCTGCGGGCGGCCGAGGATGCGCGCGACCGGTATGGTGTCGCGAGGCTACGGCGCCGCCTGGGTCTGTCGCAGGTGCAGTTCGTCAATCGCTATCGCATCCCGCTGTCGACGCTGCGGCAATGGGAGCAGGGGGCGCGTGAGCCGGACGCCGCGACACGGCTTCTGATCGCGGTCATCGCCGAGGAGCCCGAGCTGGTGGCGAAGGTCGCGGCGAGGACGGCCTGAGGACCGCTCAGACGAGCCTCCGCCGTTTGCGCTCGGCGTCGTCCCAGGCGGTCAGGGGCTGATAGTCGGGGACGAAGCCGAGGCCCTTCTTGGCGTCGGAGGAGACGGCGGACTGGGAGGTGACGACGTCGACGAGCGCAGGGGCGTTGGCGAGTGCGCGCTCCAGGGCGGCGGGCAGGTCGGCCGGGTTCTCGACGCGCTCGCCGTGGGCGCCGAGGGCGCGGGCCATGGCGGCGTAGTCGGAGTGGGCGAGGAGGGTGCCGATCACCCGGCCGCCGTAGTTGAACTCCTGGTCGAAGCGCTCGATGTTCCAGGCGGCGTTGTTGGAGACGATCACCACGGCCTTCGCGCCGTGGCGAACCATGCTGTCGATCTCCATGGCGTTGATGCCGAACGCACCGTCGCCGGTGACGCAGATCACCTGGCGGTCGGGGCAGGCGAGTGCCGCTGCCACGGCATAGGGGACGCCGACGCCGAGGCAGCCGAAGGCACCGGCGTCGAGGTAGGTGCGCGCCTCCAGCCCGACGCGGGCGAAGCTGAGCAGGTCGCCGCCGTCGGCGATGGCGATGTGGTCGGGATCGGCCACCTGCCTGATGGCGGCGAAGATCGCCGCCGGGTGGATCTTGCCGTCCTCGCCCCGCTCCGGGACAGAGCCGGGGCGTGAGCGCTCGACATGGCGGCGGCGCAGGCCCTCGGCCCAGGCGCGGTCGGTCGCGGGCTCGCGGTTGCCGGCGGCGGCCACGATCGCCGCCAGCGCCAGCGCCGGCGTCGCGAGCAGCTCGGGGTCACCACGGCGGTTGTCGACCAGCTCGCCGGCATTGTCGGCGAGGCGCACGAACCGGGCATTGGGGAACACGGCCGGGGAGCCGTAGCCGAGCTGGTAGTCGAGCTTGCGGCCGACCACGAGGACGGTGTCGGCCTCCGTCATCGCGGCGGCGCGCATCGCACCCACGAAGCCGGGATGGTCGGGCGGGACGAGGCCGCGGCTCTCCTGGGTGTCGAGATAGACCGCACCCGTGGCGTCGAGCAGGCGGACCAGCTCGGCGCGGCAGTCGCGGGCGCCGCGACCGGTGACGACGAGCAGCCGGCGGGCGGACCACAATGCCTCGACGGCGGCGGCGACGCCCGCTGGATCGGGCGGGAGGATGCGCGGCGGCTTGGGGCGTAGCCAGTCGCCGAGGACGAGGCTCTCCGGCAGGTGCGTGCGCAGCACGTCGGTCGGGATCTCGATGTAGGACGGGCCGGGCTCGCCGAGATCGCCCATGGCACGGGCCACGGCCTCGTCGAGCTCGCGCACCACTTGGTCGGGGACGCGGGCAGTACGAGAATAGCGGCAGACCGGACGCAGGATATCGATGTGCGGGATGTCCTGCAGCGGGCCCATATTGGCCTGGGGCCGCGAGGTGCAGCCGCCGATCAACAGCACCGGCATCCGGGCGAGCGAGGCATTGGCCATGCCGGTGACGGTGTTGGTGACGCCGGGGCCGGCGGTGACCAAGGCGACGCCAAGGCTTCCGGTCAGCTCGGCATGGGCCTGGGCCATGTGGACGGCGGCGCATTCGTGGCGCACGTCGACGATGCGGATGCCGAGCCGGCCGAGATGGTCCCAGATCGGCTGGATGTGGCCGCCCTGCAGACCGAAGACGCGGTCGACGCCGCGGGCGGCGAGGAAGCGGGCGGCCCAGGCGGCGCAGCTCAGCTCGTCCCGGTTCAGGTCGACTGTCTCGGTCATGCGTCGCGCCCTTCCTCGGCCATCGTGAGCCGGGCCTTGAGAACACGGTGCTGGATCTTGCCGGTGGCCGTGCGCGGCATGTCCGCCTCGGGCAGGAAGGTGCAGGAGCGCGGCCGCTTGTAGCCGGCGATGCGGTCGCGGCACCACGCGACCAGCTCGGCCTCCGTCGGCGCATGGCCCTCGCGCAGGACGACCGCGGCATGGACCCGCTCGCCCCACTTGGCGTCCGGCAGGCCGATCACGGCCACGTCCTGCACGGCGGGATGGGTACCGAGCATCGCCTCGACCTCGGACGGATAGACGTTCTCGCCGCCCGAGATGATCAGGTTGCTCTTGCGGTCGACCAGGTGGATGAACCCGTCCGAGTCGCGCCAGGCCATGTCGCCGACCGTGCAGTAGTCGCCGCGAAACGCCTCCTTCGTCTTCTCGGGCAGCTTCCAGTAGCCGTCGAAGGTGTAGGGGTTGCAGGAATGGAGCTCGCCGGGCTCGCCGTCGGGCACCTCCTCTCCGGTCTCGTCGAGGAGGCGGATCGGCCGCGAGCCGACGCATTCGCGACCGACCGAGCCCAGCTTGGTGAACTGCTCGTCGGGATGGAGCATGGTCACCCAGCCGGCCTCGCTGGAGCCGTAAAGCTCGAACAGGCCCGAATTCCGGAACATCGCCATGACGCCGCGCTTGGTCTCCTGGCGGGCGGGTGCGGAGGAGATCATCAGCTTGGCGACCCGGCTCAGATCGTGACCGGCGCGGGCGGCCTCGGGCAAATCGAGCATGGTGATGTAGTGGGTCGGGACCAGCGAGGTGAACGTCGCCCCGGTCTCGGCCAGTGTTTGCACCGCATGCTCGGGATCGAAGCTCCTGCGCGAGTAGACGGCGGTCGCCGCGCCGCAATAGGCGAAGGAGCCGAAGAAAAAGAGCGAGTTGGCGTGGCACATCGGCATGACGAGCAAGGCCTCGTCGTCGCGGTCGAGCCCGAGCTCGATCTCGGTGACCAGCGCCAGGTGCGCCGCGCCGATGTGGTTGCGGATCGCACCCTTGGGCTTGCCGGTGGTGCCCGAGGTGTACATGAGCATCCAGGGATCGCCCGGTGCCACGGCCACCACCGGCTCGTCGTCGCGCGCGGCGGCCAATAGATCCTCGTACGTGCGGTAGCCGGGCTGCTCGGCGCCGCGTCCGAAGACGATGTAGCGGTCGGCGGGGACGGGGAGGCTGTCGTGGATCTCCTCCGTGATCGCCAGCAGCTCGTCCTGGACGATGACGGCGGCGGCCTCGGCGTTGCCGATGACATAGCCGGCCTCGGGTCCGGTGAGCCGGAAATTGACCGGCACGGCGACCAGGCCGGCTTTGGCCGTGGCCATGTAGATCTCGAGCCACTCGACGCAGTTGTAGGCCAGCACCGCGACCCGGTCGCCCTTGGCGAGGCCGAGGCCGAGCAGCGCATGGGCGAGCCGGCAGGAGCGCGCGTTCCACTGCCGGAACGTCATGGCCCGTTCGAGATCGCGTGCCCCGATGCGGTCGGGCTGCAGCCGCGCCTGCACCGCGAGCACCTGCCCGAGCGTGAGCAGCTCACGCATCGCCCGCCCCCCTGGACCAGTTCTTCTTGCCGACCGGTGCGCGGACCACCCTATCAGATCGAGGGAAGCCGGGCCACCGGAGCGGGTCGGTCCTCAGGCGTCACATCGTCTTTCCTGACGCACGCATCGGCGCGGATGGTCCACATGGCCGACCCAAGCGCTTGTGCGAAGCCGCGCGACTCGGGCATCATCGCTTCATGTCGACCGACGTCGCGCTGCAGCCGTCCTTGGATAGAGTGATCGACATGTTGCGCCGCGCGGTGCCCGAGCTGCGTCGTCGCTATCCGATCGCATCGCTCGCCGTCTTCGGCTCCTGGGCTCGCGGTGAGCAGGGGGCGGACAGTGATCTCGACCTGCTGGTGGAGTTCGACGGGCCAATCGGCTGGCAGATCGTGACGCTGGAAGACGAGCTGAGCGAACGGCTCGGGGTGAAGGTCGATCTGGTGCCCCGCCGTGGGCTGCGGCCGCGGATCCGTGCCCGCATTCTCGCCGAGGCCGTACTGGTGTGAAAGACCGGGACATCGGCGACGATCTGGCGGACATGGCCCGGTACGCCGCGACTGCCGTCCGGCTGGTCGGGAGCATGACGCAAGAGGAGTTGCAGGCGGATGAGCGCACCCGGCTGGCGCTGGAACGTGCGATCGAGATTCTGGGCGAGGCTGCGGCCAGAATTCCGCAGGACTGGCGGGCGTGTCATCCCGACCTGCCGTGGCGCGAGATGATCGGCACCCGCAACCGTCTGGCCCATGCCTACTTCGCGACCGAGCTGTTCATTCTCCACGAGATCGCGACCAAGCTGCTGCCGCCCTTGCTGCCGCGGCTGAACGAGATGGCGGCAGATCCAGGCGCCGCCACAATCTGAAACCGCGGCGATCGCCGAAAGCGCTTGCCGGAGATCCGCCGCCTCACTCCTCCGGCGTCAGGTCTTCCTCCAGCAGGTTCAGGCCCTTGCCGCCGACGCCGGCCTCGGCACGGATGGTGCGCTCGATCTCGGCGGCGGTCTCGGGGTGGTCCCTGAGATATTGCTTGGCGTTCTCGCGGCCCTGGCCGATGCGCTGGGACTTGTAGGAGAACCAGGAGCCGGACTTCTCGACCACGCCGGCCTTGGTGCCGAGGTCGATCAGCTCGCCGGTCTTGGAGACGCCCTCGCCGTACATGATGTCGAACTCGACCACGCGGAACGGCGGCGAGACCTTGTTCTTGACCACCTTGACCCGGGTCTGGTTGCCGACCGTCTCGTCGCGGTCCTTGACCTGGCCGATGCGGCGCACGTCGAGGCGGACCGAGGCGTAGAACTTGAGCGCGTTGCCGCCCGTGGTCGTCTCGGGGCTGCCGAACATCACGCCGATCTTGGAGCGGATCTGGTTGGTGAAGACCAGCATGCACTTGCTGCGGGCGATCGAGGCGGTGAGCTTCCTGAGCGCCTGGCTCATCAGCCGGGCCTGCAGGCCGACATGGGCATCGCCCATCTCGCCCTCGAGTTCGGCCTTGGGCACCAGGGCCGCCACGGAATCGACGACGATGACGTCGATCGCGCCGGAGCGGACCAGCGTGTCGGCGATCTCCAGCGCCTGCTCGCCGGTATCGGGCTGGCTGATCAAAAGGTCGTCCAGATTGACGCCCAGCTTCTTGGCATAGGAAGGATCGAGCGCGTGCTCGGCGTCGATGAAGGCGCAGTTGCCGCCGGTCTTCTGCGCCTCGGCGATGACGTGGAGCGTGAGCGTGGTCTTGCCCGAGCTCTCCGGGCCGTAGATCTCGATGATCCGGCCGCGCGGCAGGCCGCCGACGCCGAGCGCTATGTCCAGGCTGAGCGAGCCCGTGGAGACGGTCTCGATCTCCTGGGCCTGCTCGGCGGTGCCCAGCCGCATCACCGAGCCCTTGCCGAAGGCGCGCTCGATCTGTGTGATCGCAGCGTCCAGCGCCCGCTGGCGGTCGTCGCCGGCGCGCCGGCTGATCACGGTGTCGGCCATGGGCCCCAATTCTCCAGAGCTTGCCCGCAAGGGTTATATCCCCTGGCGGGAGGGTGGCAAAGGATCGCGTGGCGGTCGAACAAGTGAAGGGTTCTACGCGCGATCGGGTTCCGGCAGCAGCACCAGCGCGATCGAGCCGAGAACCAGCGCCAGGGCCACGACGTCGCGCCAGCCGACGGGCTCGCCGAGCAGCCAGGCGGCGCTCAACAGGCCGATCACCGGGATCGCGAGGGTGCTGATCGCCGCCGCGGTCGCGGGCAGCAGGGTGACGACCTTGTTGTGGGCGGCGAAGCAGAAGATGAGCGCCACGGTGGCGGCGTACAAGGTCGCGAGCGCCCCGACCCAATCGAGCCGCGACAGGTCGGGATGCGGCTCGACGATGAGCCAGGCCAGCACGATCGGGATGCCGCCGAGCAGGAGCTGCCAGCCGGTCAGCGCCATGATCCCGACCTCCCAGCGCTCGCCCTTGAGCACGACGATGCCGGCGGCCCAGCAGAAGGCAGCCCCGATCATCAGGAGTGGGCCCAGCGGGTCGTGGCCGAGGCCGAGAAGGTCGGGCCCGATCAGGAACAGGATGCCGGCCATGCCCACCACGAGTGCGGTGAGGCGCCGGCGCGTCGGGCGCTCCTTGAGGTACCAGGCGCTCAGCAGGGCCGCCCAGATCGGCATGGTGTAGGCGACGATGGCACCACGGCCGCCGCCCATGTGGACAAGGCTGAAGGCCGAGAACAGATGCCAGCCGGTGACCGAGAACAGCGCCACCAGAAGCAGGGAGCGCCACTGCCGGCGCGGCACGCGGATGGTCTCGCCCGAGGCGCGGGCCAGCAGCATCAGCCCGACGCCGCCGATCGCGACGCAGACGGTGCGGAAGGTCCACGGCGAGAGCTGGCCCACCGCGACCTTCATGATCGGCCAGTTCAGGCCCCACAGCACGCTGATCGCGGCGATCAGGCCGATCGCGGTGCGGGGGACCCTGCCGCCACGGTCAGAAGTCGCTGCAGCGACCACCCTTCTCCCAATCGCCGAACCGGGTCGGCTCGGGGCCGCGTGGTCCATTGACCTCGCCCGGCGGCTGCTGCGACCCGGTGGCCGGCGGCGGCTCCGGCTGGGGCGGTTCCGCCGAGGTCACGGGTGCGGGCTGCGTCTCGCTCACTCGGCCATCACCTGCGCGCGGGCGGCCGCCTCGAACTCCTGGAGGTGCTTGTCGAGCTGATGGTCGCTGACCGACTTCCCGGCCTTGGCGAGATCGGCCTTGACCTTGCCGATCATGTCGTCGTCGCCGGGCAGCTCGAAATCGGCCATCACCACGTCCTTGGCGTAGCTCGCGGCCTCGTCGCCGGAAAGACCCAGGTGAGTCTGCGCCACCCACAGCCCGAAGAGCTTGTTGCGCCGGTTGCGGATCTTGAAGCCAAGCTCGAGGTCGTGCTTGTACTTGGTCTCCTCACCGCGCTCGCGCTCGTTGAACGTGGTCATCGGCAGCCCTCTTCACTTCGCCATCCCGTGCGGAGCCCTATATAGGCATTCCGCGACGGCTCCGCCACGCGTCAACCTCGTCCGGTCAAGCCGATGTGCACGCTCGTCCTCCTCCGTCGCCCCGAATCGCCCTGGCCGCTGCTGCTGGCGGCCAACCGCGACGAGTTGCGCAGCCGCGCCAGCATGGCCCCGGCGCGGCACTGGGCCGACCGGACCCATGTCCGCGGCGGCCTCGACGTGCTGGCGCACGGCTCCTGGCTGGGCGTCAACGATGATGGCGTGGCGGCGGCCATTCTCAATCGGCGGGGCACGCTTGGCCCGGCGCCCGGCAAGCGCAGCCGAGGCGAGCTCGTGCTCGAGGCGCTGGACCATGCCGAGGCCAAAGCGGCTGCGCTGGCGCTGAGCGAGCTGGATCCCGACGCCTACCGGCCGTTCAACCTGATCGTGGCGGATGCCGAGCACGCCTTCTGGCTGCGCCATGCCGGCGAGGGGCCGATCCGCGCCGTGCCGATCCCGGCCGGGACGCACATGATCGAGGCTGGCGAGCTGGACGATCCGACCTCGGCGCGCATCGCCCGCTTCCTGCCGCAGTTCCGTTTCGTGCCCGAGCCCGACCCCGAGGCCGGTGACTGGTCGTCCTGGCAGGCTCTTTTGGCCGACCGGACCTCGCGCGGCGGCGATCCGCGCGGCGCCATGACGATCGTGACCGAGGGCGAGTACGGCACGGTCAGCGCCAGCCTGATCGCCCTGCCGCGCTTCGCGACCACCCCGCCTTTGTTCCTGCACGCCGAGGGGCGCCCGGGCGAGGCGGCCTTCGAGGCCGTCATGGATTAGCGGCCGGACTGCCGGCCGGGACGCCGTCGTCGAGAAGGGCCGACGGAGGTATCATGCCAAGCCGCTAGAGCCGTCCGCGCCAGCGCAGCGCCAGCAGGAACAGGGCGGGGATCGCCGCCATGGACAGCATCACCCACCAGAACGCGTCGGCGTCGTGCAGGCCGGGCAGGCCCGCCACGTTCATGCCGAACACCCCGGTGATCAGGGTCATCGGCAGGAAGATCACGGTCACGACCGACAGCACGTAGAGATTGCGGTTGGTCGCCTCGCTCAGGCGGGCCGCGATCTCGGCCTCGAGCCCGGCCTCGCGCTGCTCGATCGCCTGCAGCTCGTCGACCAGGGTCTCCATCCGGTCGAGCGCGTCGAGCAGGTCGAAGCGGTCGTTCTCGCCGATCCAAGCGGGCAGGCGGGCGCGCATCCGGTCGAGCGCGCGCGGGCGCAGCGCCACCTGCCGGCGCAGCTGTGCGGCGCGCCGCCGCGCCTTGCCGAGACGCTCGCGCGGCAGGCCGGTATGGCCGGCCAGAATGTCGTCCTCGCTGCGGTCGGTCTCGCGTGCCAGCTCACGCGCGCGCTCAGCGATCGAATCCGCGGCGTGGGAGAGCAGCCAGACCATCAGCTCGGCCGTGCTGCGCACCGTGAGGCCCGAGTGGACGGCGCGGCCGAGCTTGGAGGCCGAGCTCGCGGGACGTCGTCGCGTGCTCACCAGCCATCGGTGATCGAGGTAGAAGTGCAGGGCCGTCAGGTGCCAGGGGTCGGGATCCGCACCGGCCGCCATGTCGCCGATGACCGCGAGGATGGCGTTGCCCAGTGGCTCCATCCGCGTGCGCGGATCGCTCTCGAGCAGCGCCTCGCGGATCGGTTCCGGCAGATGCGTCTGGCTCGTCAGCCAGCTCTTGGCCGGCGCCGCCGCGCAGTTCAGATGGACCCAGATGACGCCGTCCGCCTGCCGGTAGGCCGCCTCGATCTCGCCGAGGGCGAGTGGCTCCGGCGGCCGATCGGGCTTGAACAGCCAAGCCGACAGGAGGCCGTCGGCCGACTCGCCGAGGCTGGCCAGCACGGCCGGTCGGGGCAGTGGGGCGAAAGCGCGCCCGGACATCGGCTCAGGGGACGAGCACGATCTTGCCGATATGCGTGCTCGATTCCATGAGCGCGTGCGCCGCCGCGGCCTCAGCAAGGGGGAACGTCGCGTGGACCAGCGGCTTGGCCCTGCCCTCGGCCAGGAGCGGCAGGACCCTGGCCTCCAGGGTGCGGGCGATCTCGCCCTTCTGCTCGACCGAGCGCGGCCGCAGGGTCGAGCCGGTCCAGGTCAGGCGCTTGAGCATGAGCTGGGTGAAGTTGGCCTGGACCTTGGCCCCTTCCAGCCAGGCGATCTGCACCAGCCGGCCCTCGACCGCCAGTGCGCGCAGGTTGCGCTCGACATAGGAGCCGCCGACCATGTCGAGGATGACGTCGACGCCGCGGCCGCCGGTCTCGGCCCGGACCACCTCGACGAAGTCCTCGCTGCGATAGTCGATCGCGCGCTTCGCCCCGAGCTCCGTGCAGGCGCGCTGCTTGTCCGGGCCGCCGACGGTGGCGAACACCGTGGCACCCAGGGCGTGCGCGAGCTGGATCGCGGTGGTGCCGATGCCCGAGGAGCCGCCATGGACGAGGAAGCTCTCGCCCGACGCCAGCCGGCCGCGGTCGAACACGTTGGTCCAGACGGTGAAGTAGGTCTCCGGCACCGCCCCGGCCTCGACCATGGACAGGCCCGCCGGCACGGGCAGGACCTGCGGTGCCGGAGCGGCACAGTACTCGGCATAGCCGCCGGAGGTGACCAGCGCCATGACCCGGTCGCCCGGCCGCCAGCGCTCGACCCCTTCGCCCAGGGCCACGATCTCGCCGGCGACCTCGAGGCCAGGGACGTCCGAGGCGCCGGGTGGCGGCGGATAGCCGCCCTGGCGCTGGAGCACGTCCGGGCGGTTGATGCCCGCGGCGGCGACCTTGATCAGCACCTCGCCCGGGCGCGGTGACGGGACCGGCATCCGGTCCGGCACCAGCACCTCCGGTGGGCCTGGTCGTTCGATGCGGACATAGGTCATCTCGGCCGGGATCGCGCCCATGACGCCTCCTCCTCAAGCGAGCCAGCAGAGCAGCCCGTAGCATCGGCCCAGCAGCCGCGTGAAGAGGAGGTAGAGGGCAAGGTCCGCCAGCGCCAGCGCGGCGACCAGCGGCAGCCCGAAATGGAGCAGGATCGCCAAGGCACCCCAGCCGGTCAGCCTCGGCGCCAGCGCGACCCGGCCACGAATCC
The DNA here is from genome assembly GCA_044224255.1 of Geminicoccaceae bacterium. GTDB lineage: Bacteria > Pseudomonadota > Alphaproteobacteria > Geminicoccales > Geminicoccaceae > Benzoatithermus. Next base: position 30,768 of record JBGAKU010000010.1, on the reverse strand, counting down.
GCTCGGACATGGGCAATCCATCAACTATAGATTGCTCACCCTTCCACATTCTCGCACGAGGCCGCAAGCGTGTGATCCGCCTGGACTGGGATGTCGGGACTCGGGCCGACTGGCAGGCGCTGCTCGCCAGGGCACGGTGCGGGCTGCAGCAGGGCTGGAGCTACGGCGAGGCGCTGCGGATGGGCGGCGTGCGGGTCGCGGCGGCGATCCTGCGGGATCGCGCGGGCGAGGCGGTCGGCTGCCTGCAGATCGCCGACCGGCGCGTGGTCGGACCCTGGGGCGCCGCCTTCCTGCTGCGGGGGCCGGTCTGGCTCGGCGACGCGCCCGCCGCGGACCTGCGGCCCTTGCTGCTGGATGCGGTCGGCACCCGCTTCGGGCGCCGGCTGCTGGTCTGGGCGCCCGAGGAGGCCGCATGCGGCCCGCGCCGCCCGGTCATCACAGGCTACAGCACCTCCTGGCTCGGGCTCGGCGCAGGGCCCGATGCGCTGCGGCAACGGCTGGCCACGGACTGGCGGCAGCGGCTGCGCCGCGCCGAGGAGGGTCCGCTTGCCGTGCGGCAGACCGTGGACGACGCGTCGATCGATTGGCTGCTCGACTGCAACGAGGCCTACCGGCGGCAGGTGGGCTACCGCGGGCCGACCCGCGCCTTTCTCGGCCGGCTGGCCCGCGCCGCCCGCGCCGCCGACGAGCTCCTCCTGCTGCTCGCGCATCGCCACGGCGATCCGGTCGCGGGCGCGATGATCCTACGGCACGGCACCAGCGCCACCTACGAGGTCGGCTATGTCACGCCCGAGGGGCGCCGCCTGCTCGCGACCCACCTGCTGCTGTGGCGCGCGGTCGAGATCCTGCACGCCGAGGGCGCCTGCTGGCTCGACCTCGGCGGCCTCGCCACCGACCGGGCCCCCGGCATCGCCCGGTTCAAGCTCGGCCTCGGCGGCGAGGTGGTGACCCTGCCGGGGACCTTCCTGTGCGGCGGCCGGACGGTCAGGAGCGCCCGGACACGTAGCCGATGGCCTTTTGCTGCGCCTCGCGCTGCTGGTCCCGCCCGAGCCGGTTCGTGATCGCGTCCCAAGCCTTCGCGGTGGCGTCGAGCGCCTCCTGGGCGGTCTTGCGCCCGCCCATCGCGGCGGCGAGCTCCTTGTCGAGCGCGGACCAGTAGTCGGCGGTGCCGCGGATGCGCAGATGCGGCAGCATGGTGGGCGCGTTGAAGGTGGCCGCGAAGGCGCCGAGATAGTCCTCGACGTCGCGGCGGTCCCAGCCGGCCTTGACGTAGTCGGCGAGCCTCGCCTGCCCCTTGGGCGGCAGCATCTGGTAATCGTAGCCGGGGTTGATGCCGGTCCAGCCGTGCAGGACCGCCCACATCGAGACGGGCTTGATCGCCATCAGCGCCAGGAACGAGTAGGCGGCTTCCGTGTTCGGCCGATTGCCCAAGAGGACGCCGTGCCAGGAGCCGCCGGTCGTGTTGCCGACCCGGTTGGGCTCGGCCGGCTCGACCCATTGGCCCTGCTCGCGGTCCCAGTAGCGGCTGGAGCCAGGGAGCATCGCCACCCCGCACTTGCCCTTGACCAGCGAGCGCGTCTCGTCCTGGCACAGGGCGCCGAGATCGCCCCAGGTGAACATCATCACCGCCTTGCCGCGCAGGAAATACTCCCAGGCCTGCGGCAGGCGCCAGCCGATCTGGTCGGCCGGGCCGGTGGCGGCGAGCTGCAACAGGAGATCCAGGGCCGCGACGTGGCCGGGCTGGTTGATCAGCGGCGTCATGTCCTCCGGATCGAACCAGTAGACGTTGTGGTAGCGGTCCGTGACCGGGCCGGGGACCACGGCGAAGGACGCGGCGAGCGACTGGAAATGGTAGAAGCCCTGCTCGCCGGGCTTCAGATGCAGGACGATGCCGCTGTCCGGCTGGCTGTCGTGAGGATCCCAGTTCTTGCCGCCGAAGAAGCGGGCGATGTCCAGCACCTGCTGCCAGGTCCGCGGCGGCACCGGCAGATCGTAGCCGACCGCCGCCTTGAACGCGGCCTGGTTGTCGGGGTCGGTCAGCACGTCGCGCCGGTAGTAGAGCACCTGGCCGTCGGCGTCGTTGAGCACGCCGTAGCCTACCCCGTCCCAGCTGTAGAGGTTGCGCAGGGCGGGCGGCATGGAGTCGTAGCTCCAGCGCGGGAACTTGCCGCTCGCCATGAGCGGATCGACCGGGACCATGTAGTTCCCGGCGATCAGGTCGCCATAATAGTGGGCGGCGACCACGGCGGCGTCGTAACTGCCGCCATCGCGCTGCAGATCGAGCATCAGATCGGCGTAGAGCTCGCTGATCGGTACCAGCCCGAGCTCGAGCTTGGCGCCGGTGAGCTCCTCCCAGACCGGCCGCAACGCCTCGATCGGGCCAGAGATGGCGCCGTGGCTGCCCTCGTCCTGGGTCAGCAGGCGGACCGTGGAGCCGGCGAAAGCGGGCGTCCCGTCCCCAAGCAGCGGCCCGAGCTCCGCCGCCGAGGTCTCGATCACCGCGTTGCCGTAGTCCGGCCCGAGCTTCAGCAGGATCGTCCCGTCATCGAGCCTGTCAACGTATGGGCCCGCCGCGGCGGCCCACGCCCAACCGGCGACGAGAGCGGCAGATAGGGCGGCCGAAGCACTCTGCGTCATGCGTATGCCTCCCGGGCTGACTTATCGGCAAGTCCACCATGTCCGCTATAGACGCCTTTGACCGCCTCCCTCAATACCTGTACAGCAAAGCCCAACGCCCAGGAGCCTCGGGTCAGCACATGTATCATGAGTTGACCAGACCGACGACCTTCCCTGTCGGGCGGAGCACACAGAAATTAATTCCCCGTGACTTAATTTACCCTGCGGTGCATCCGCAGGCGCGAGGGCGATCCTGCGCTCTCGTTCCGCCTCAAAAAAAGATAATTCATAGTGAATTAATTATTGACGACATCCTGCGCCGATGGCACAACCCGTGTCAGGACGAGCCGCCATGCGACGGCCAGGTCCCGAACGGGAGGTTCAGCGTGCGCAGCGGCGCCACGGGTCAGGGCAGCAACTCCGTGCAGGTCCGCCAGTACAACGAGCGGGTCATCCTGACCCTGCTCCGGCGCCTGGGCGAGGCCTCCAAGGCCGACCTCGCCCGGCACGCGCGGCTGACCAACAATACGGCGGGCCAGATCGTCCGCGACCTCGAAGAGCAGCGGCTGGTCCAAAGCGGCGGCAAGCGCATGGGCGGCCGCGGCCAGCCCGCCACCATCCTCCGCCTGAACCCGCAGGGCGCCTACTCGATCGGCTTCAAGCTCGGCCGACGCTCGCTGGACGCGCTGCTGGTCGACCTCGCCGGGCGGGTGATCGAGCGGCGCCGGCTGGAGCGCGCCTTCCCAATGCCGGAGGAGGCGGTCGCGTTCGCCTGCGAGAGCGTGGCCGGCCTAAGGCGCCTGGTCGACGGCTCGGCCGGCGCCAGGCTCACCGGCCTCGGGGTCGCCATGCCCTACAATCTCGGCAGCTGGCAGCGCGAGTTGGACATCCCCCTCGCCGCCTATCGCCGATGGAACGAGTTCGACCTCGGCGCTGCCCTGGCGCAGGGCACCGGCCTCGACGTGTTTTGCGAGAACGACGGCACGGCGGCGGCGGTGGGCGAGCTGTTCCACGGCAGGGATCGGTCGCTGGACGATTTCCTCTACCTGTTCGTCGGCGCGGCACTTGGCGGTGGTGTCATCCTGAGCGGCGACTATCGCCGCGGCGTCAACGCCAATGCGGGTGACGTCGGCTTGATGCCTACCGGCCCGTCCCTGCTGGGCACGACGCCGCCACCCGACGGCCGGCCCGAGATCGCGCTGACGCGGGCCTCGGTGAACGCGCTGATCCGGCATCTGCGCGGCTCGGGCGAGACCGTCGACACGCGCGAGAAGCTCGAGGCGCTGGTCGAGGCCGGCCACCCGGCCGTCGGCGAGTGGCTCGACGATGCCGCCGCCGCGCTGGTGCTGCCGGTCCTGTCGGCGGTCCGGGTGCTCGACGTCCAGGCCGTGGTGCTCGACGGCACCCTGCCGCGGCTCGCGCTGGATCAGCTGATCGAGCGCCTGGCGGCGGCGCTGGCCAAGGCGTCGCCGGAATCGCGGGAGCCGCCGCAGCTGGTGCGCGGCACGGTCGGCCGCGACGCCCCGGCGATCGGGGCGGCGATCCTGCCGTTGCACTTGAACTTCAGCTCCAGCCGCGATGTGCTTTCGGCCTAGGCGGCAAGGACCACAGGGAGGACAGTGATGGTCGAGGCGCGCGCACCCACCCTCGAGATGCGGCAGATCAGCAAGACCTTTCCGGGGGTCAAGGCGCTGAACGGGGTCCAGCTCAAGGCCTGGGGCGGCGAGGTGCTGGCGCTCATGGGCGAGAATGGCGCCGGCAAGTCGACGCTGATGAAGATTCTCTCCGGTGCCTATTATGCCGACGCCGGCGGGGAAATACTGATCGACGGCCAGCCGATTCAGATCACCGATCCGATTGCGGCCAAGCGGGCGGGCATCGCCATCATCTATCAGGAGCTGAGCCTCGCTCCCAATCTGACTGTCGCAGAGAACATCTATCTTGGCGACGAGCTGCACGAGCGGGGCTTGGTGAAGCGCAAGGCGATGGCGGACGGCTGCCGTCCGGTGCTCGAGCGGCTCGGGGCACCCTTCACGCCGGAAACCACGGTCGGGACGCTTTCGATCGCCGAGCAGCAGCTGGTCGAAATCGCCCGGGCCCTGCACGCGAAGTCGAAGATCCTGGTGCTCGACGAGCCGACCACGGCCCTGTCCTCGCGCGAGACCGAGCGGTTGTTCGCGCTGATCCGCCAGCTGCGCTCCGAGGGCATCGCGCTGATCTACATCAGCCACCGCATGGCCGAGGTCTACGAGCTGTCGGACCGGGTCTCGGTGCTGCGCGACGGCACCTATGTCGGCACGCTCGACCGCGAGGGCCTCACCGCCGACGCCCTGGTCAAGATGATGGTCGGGCGCGACCTGTCGAGCTTCTACACCAAGGAGCACGACCCGCATGGCAGCCGGGGGCCGGTGATCCTCGAGGTCAAGGGGATCACCGACGGCGGCCGGCGGGTCAAGCCCGCGAGCTTCCAGCTGCATCAGGGCGAGGTCCTCGGCATCGCGGGCCTGGTCGGCTCGGGCCGCACCGAGCTCGCACGGCTGATCTACGGCGCGGACCCCAAGGCCGCCGGCGAGGTGTTGCTCGACGGCCAGCCGGTCAGCATCACCCGCCCCAAGGAGGCGCTGGATCGCGGCCTCGCCTATCTGACCGAGGACCGCAAGCGGCTCGGCCTGTTCCTCGACATGTCCTGCGGCGAGAACATCAATGTCGGCGTGATCGACCGCGACGCCCGTGGCTACGGCGTGCTCAACCTCGCCACCGCCAAGCGACGGGCCGAGGAGGCGTTCAAGGCGCTGCGCGTGCGTGCGGCGAGCCCGCTGGTCACGGTGGGCAGCCTGTCGGGCGGCAATCAGCAGAAGGTGCTCTTGTCGCGCTGGCTCGAGATCGGCCCCAAGGTGCTGATCCTCGACGAGCCCACGCGCGGCGTCGACATCGGCGCCAAGTCCGAGATCTACCGGATCATCGACGAGCTCGCGAAGAAGGGCATCGGCGTGATCGTGATCTCCAGCGAGCTGCCGGAGATCATCGGCACCTGCGACCGCGTGCTGGTCATGCGCGAGGGGCACATCGAGGGCGAGGTCGGCGGCCCGGGCGGCAAGCCGATCACCCAGGAGAACATCATGGCCTTGGCGGCCGGCGTGGTGCACGGGCACGCCTGAGGGGAGGACGAACATGGCGAATGCGGACACGGGCGCGGCGGCTGCGCCCTCGGGCGGTGCCGGGCTCTCGGCCCAGCAGGTCAAGATGCGCGCGATGATCCAGGCGCTCGGCATGCTGCCGATCCTGCTCGTCCTGTGCATCGGCTTTCACTACCTGTCCGACGGCAGGTTCTTCACGCCGCAGAACATCTCGATCGTGGCGCAGCAGGCCTCGATCAACACGGTCCTCGCGGCCGGCATGACCTTCGTCATCCTGACCGGCGGCATCGACCTGTCGGTGGGCTCGATCCTGGCGGCCTCCGCGATGGCGGCGGTGATCGCGTCGCTGATCCCGGGCTTCGGGCTCCTGGGCGTGCCGGCCGGCCTGATCGTCGGGCTGTTCTTCGGTGTCATCAACGCGGCGCTGATCGCGTTCATCGGCCTACCGCCGTTCATCGTCACGCTAGGCTCGCTGACGGCGGTGCGCGGCATATCGCCCGGCTGATGGGCAACGACACCACGGTGTTCAACCCCGACCTGCCATTCGCCTTCATCGGCAATGCCAGCCTGTTCGGCGATGCCCTGGCTCGCGATCATCGCGCTGATCGTGATCATCGTCCTGGTTCGTCCTGCAGCGGACGGTGCTCGGCGTGCGGATCCTCGCGGTCAGCGGCAATCCGCGGCGGCGCGCCTGTCGGGCATCAAGGTCTGGGCGATCTCCTGTTCGTCTATGCCCTGTCCGGCCTCGCCGGTCTGGGCGGCGTGATGTCCGGCAGCGCGGCTCTATGCGACCACGGCCTGCAGATCGGGCAGGGCTACGAAACCGACGCGATCGCGGCGGTGATCCTCGGCGGCACCAGCTTCGTCGGCGGCATCGGCTCGATCTGGGGCACGCACTGGTGAGGCGCTGATCATCGCGGTGCTCACCAACGGTCTGGTGCTCACCGGCGTGTCCGACATCTGGCAGTTCATCATCAAGGGTCTGGTGATCATCGGCGCGGTGGCTCTCGACCGCTACCGGCTCCAGGGCAGCGCACGCCCGCGCCAGGACAGCCTGGATGCGCTGAGTGCGGGTCGGTGGATGGGCGCTCTGGCGGTTGCTGGTCACCGCCGGCGGCCACGCGCAGGGACCAGGGAGGTGGCATCGTAGTCGAAGCGCTGTTGCCCCGGCGGGGCGCCGCGCTCCTTGTCCGTCGCCGACCGCCGCCGCCGGGGCTGAACTCGATCGGGATACCCTGGGCTCGCCGGCAGCCGTTCTTCGTCGCCCTGTCACCAGGGTGCCGAGGCCAAGACCAGAGATCAACCCCAGCGATGCTGTCTAACCCTGCCGCCGGTGACCGATCTGAACAAACGACACTGGTCAACCAGTTTCATCACCTCAGGCGTGGACATGATCATCGTCTGCAGCCCCAACGCCATCGCCCCGGCGATCAGCCAGGCCGGTGGCGGGGATCGTGGAGGTGGTCGCGGTCGACGTCGCCGCGGCCGGTGCGGACGCCGCAGTACCAGACCAGCAATGTCCAGGCCGGCCGGATCGCCTGCCAGTTCATCGCCGACAAGCTCGGCGAGGCCGGCGGCAAGGTCATCCAGAACGGGCCGCAGGTCGGTGCCGTGGTCGACCGGGTCAAGGGCTGCAGGTCCTGGCCAAGGAGCCGAAGATCGAGATCCTGTCCGACGATCAGGACGGCAAGGCTCGCGCGAGGGCGGCTCTACATCATGCAGGGCCACCTGTTCGGTTCCCGCGGTCGATGCACCGTGTTCACCATCAACGACCCGCAGGCGGTCGGCAACGACCTCGCCGCCAAAGCGGCTCGGCCGCAGCGAGTTCTTCATCACCTCGGTCGATGGTGCCCCGGACATCGAGACCGCGCTCAAGGGCAACACCTGGTCCAGGCCTCGGCCAGCCAGGATCCGTACAAGATCGCGCAGACGGCGGTCGAGGTGGGCTATAAGATCATGAATGGCGAGGCGCCGGCCGGCGGATTCTGCTGCCCTGGGCTGATCACCGCGACAATATCGGCGACTACAAGAGCTGGTCCGCCCCGCGCCGATGGGTGGCGGCGCCGCCGCTCGGGGCAGCGCCGCGCCATCCGCCGCGAACGTTGCACTGGGAGGCGTGAGATGGCTCAGGTGGTCTGCTTTGGCGATCTTCTGATCGACTTTGTGCCAACCGTGACCGGCACCGGCCTCGCCGACGCGCCGGCCTTCGTCAAAGCGCCGGGCGGGGCCGCCGCCAACGTCGCCGTGGGCTTGGCGCGGCTGGGCGTGCCCAGTGCCTTCATGGGCAAGGTCGGCGACGATCCATTCGGACATTTCCTCGCGGCCACCCTGCAGGGCGAAGGTGTCGACGTGACGCCGCTGCGGTTCGAGCCGCGGGCGCGGACGGCGCTGGCCTTCGTCTCGCTGCGCGCCGACGGCGAGCGCGAGTTCATGTTCTACCGCCACCCCAGCGCCGACATGATGTTCACGCCCGGCGAGGTCGACACGGCCGCGATCGCCGCCGCCAAGGTGCTGCACTTCGATTCGATCAGCCTCGCCAGCGAGAATCCCCGGGCCTGCAGCCTGTTCGCGGCCGAGAAGGCCCGCGAGGCCGGCCATCTGATCACCTACGACGCCAATCTCCGCCTGCCGCTGTGGCCCGACGCGGACTCCGCGCGCGCCGGCATTCTGACCGGCATGGCCAAGGCCCAGGTCGTCAAGCTGAGCGACGACGAGCTCGAGTTCATGACCGGCAGCCGCGAACCCGCGGCGGTTCGCCGGCTGTGGCACGACGGGCTCAAGCTCCTGACCCTGAGCCGCGGCAGCGCCGGCTCGACCTGGTTCACCGCTGCCGACCAGCGGGACGTGCCCACGCATGCGGTCCCCGCGGTCGACACCACTGGCGCGGGCGACGGCTTCATGGCAGGGCTGATCGCCGGCTTGCTGGCCGAGCCTGGCTCGGTCGACGATGCTGCCAAGCTCGACCGGATCTGCGGCTTCGCCAATGCGGTGGGGGCGCTGACCACGCTGGAGCGTGGTGCCATTCCTGCATTGCCGACGCGAGAGGCGGTCGAGCGCTTCCTGGAAAGCCGATGACAGCTCAGATCATTCCCGTCCCCGTCTTCGATCTCGTGGTGTTCGGCGCCACCGGGGACCTCAGCTACCGCAAGCTGATGCCCGCGCTCTACTGGCGCGAGAGCGACCAGCAGATGTCGGAAGGCAGCCGAATCGTCGGCGTCGCCCGCAGCCCGCTGACCACGGCTGATTATCTCGCCCAGGTCGAGGAAGCCTGTCGCCGCCATGTCGGCGACTCGTTCGATCCGGCCGTGTTCGCGCGGCTGGCGCAGCGCATCACCTACGTGGCGCTCGACGTGGCCTCGCACGAGCATTGGGCCGATCTGGCCCAGGTGCTGGCTGGCGCCGACGACCGGCCGCGGCTGTTCTACCTCGCCACCTCGCCCGACCTGTTCGGGCCGATCAGCGCGGGTGCGGGTGCTGCCGGGATCGTGACGCCGCAGTCGCGGGTCGTGCTCGAGAAGCCGATCGGGCGCGACCTCGCCTCGGCGATCCGGATCAACGACGAGGTCGGCCGGGTGTTCGAGGAATCCCAAGTCTACCGGATCGACCACTATCTCGGGAAGGAATCGGTCCAGAACCTGCTCGCCCTGCGCTTCGCCAACTCGCTGTTCGAGGCGGTCTGGAGCCGCGACCATATCGACCATGTCCAGATCACCGTCGCCGAGACGGTGGGCGTGGAGGAGCGCGCGGCCTATTATGACAAGTCCGGCGCCCTGCGCGACATGGTGCAGAACCACATGCTGCAGCTCCTGTGCCTCGTGGCGATGGAGCCGCCGATCTCGATGGCGGCCGATTCGGTGCGCGACGAGAAGCTGAAGGTGCTGCACTCGCTGCGGCCGATGCTCGACGGCGAGGCGGTGCAGAGGACGGTGCGCGGCCAGTACCGGGCGGGCGCCGGCGGCGGCACGGCGGTACCGGGCTATGCCGAGGAGCTGGGCGCGCCCAGCCGGACCGAGACCTTCGTGGCGCTGAAGGCCGAGGTCGAGAACTGGCGCTGGGCCGGCGTGCCGTTCTATCTGCGCACCGGCAAGCGGCTGCCGACCCGGGTCTCCGAGATCGTGATCCAGTTCCACACGGTGCCGCACTCGATCTTCCCGCGCACGGCGGGCTCGATCGACCCCAACCGGCTGATCATCCGCCTGCAGCCCGACGACGGCATCCAGCTCGAGCTGATGGCCAAGGATCCAGGTCCGGGCGGCATGCGGCTGCGCAACGCGCCGCTCGACATCCGCTTCGCCGACGCCTTCAAGGTCCGCTACCCCGACGCCTACGAGCGCCTGCTGATGGACGTGGTGCGCGGCAACGCCACCTTGTTCATGCGCCGCGACGAGGTCGAGGCGGCGTGGCGCTGGGTCGAGCCGATCATCGAGGCCTGGGGTGCCAGCGATGAATCGCCCAGGCCCTATCTCGCCGGCAGCTGGGGTCCGACGGCCGCGATCGCGCTGATCGAGCGCGACGGTCGGACCTGGTTCGAGGACCCCCACTGACTCTCCGCCCCCACCGGAGTGGCACCATGCCTGTGAATTCTGTCATCGCCGACGTCACCGAGCGCATCCGACGGCGCAGCGCCGACAGTCGCGGGGCCTATCTCGCCCGGCTGGACGCCATGGCCGAGCGCGGCCCGCGCCGCGCCGCCCTGTCCTGCGGCAACCTCGCCCACGGCTTCGCCGCCTGCGGCGACACGGACAAGGACCGGCTCAAGGGCGACCAGGCGCTCAATATCGGCATCGTCACCGCCTACAACGACATGCTCTCGGCGCATCAGCCTTACGAGCGCTTCCCCGAGCTGATCCGCGAGGCGGCGCGCGAGCGCGGGGTGGTGGCGCAGGTCGCGGGCGGCGTGCCGGCGATGTGCGACGGCGTCACCCAGGGCCAAGTCGGCATGGAGCTGTCGCTGATCAGCCGCGACGTGATCGCGATGGGCACCGCCGTGGCGCTCAGCCACGACATGTTCGACGGTGCCCTGATGCTCGGGATCTGCGACAAGATCGTGCCGGGGCTGATCATCGGCGCGCTGGCGTTCGGCCATCTGCCGACGGTGCTGGTGCCGGCCGGGCCGATGCCGTCAGGCATCTCCAACACCGAGAAGACCCGCATCCGCCAGCTCTATGCCGAGGGCAAGGTCGGCCGGAAGGAGCTGCTGGAGTCGGAGAGCGCCTCCTACCACGCGCCCGGCACCTGCACCTTCTACGGCACGGCGAACTCCAACCAGATGCTGATGGAGATCATGGGCCTGCATCTGCCGGGGGCGGCGTTCGTCAATCCGAACACACCTCTGCGGGACGCGCTGACCCGGGCGGCGACGCACCGGGTCGCCGAGATCACCGCCCTCGGCAACGCCTACACACCGGTCGGCCGGGTGCTGGACGAGAAGGCGTTCGTCAACGGCATCGTCGGCCTGATGGCCACGGGCGGCTCGACCAACCACACGCTGCATCTCGTGGCGATGGCCCGTGCGGGCGGCATCCGGCTGAACTGGGACGATTTCGCCGAGGTCTCCGAGGTCGTGCCGCTGCTGGCACGCGTCTACCCCAACGGCCTCGCCGACGTGAACCAGTTCGAGGCGGCGGGCGGGATGCCCTACGTGATCGGCCAGCTCCTCGACGCGGGGCTGGTCCATGCCGACACGCTCACGGTCGCCGGCGAGGGCGGGCTCGAGCGTTACCGCCAGCGGCCGAAGCTCGAGGGGGACGCGCTGGTCTGGGAGACCCCTTCCTCGGCCAGCGGCGACACTGCGATCGTGCGGCCGGCGAGCGAGCCGTTCTCGCCCGAGGGCGGGCTGAAGCTGCTGCACGGCAATCTCGGCCGCGGCGTGATCAAGATCTCCGCGGTCAAGCCGCAGCACCGGCTGATCGAGGCGCCGGCCCGGGTGTTCGCCGACCAGGATGAGCTGCTCGCGGCGTTCAAGGCGGGCGAGCTCGAGCGTGATCATGTGGCGGTAGTCCGCTTCCAAGGGCCGCAGGCCAACGGCATGCCCGAGCTGCACAAGCTGACGCCCTCGCTCGGCGTGCTGCAGGACAAGGGCTTCAAGGTGGCCCTGGTCACCGACGGCCGCATGTCGGGCGCTTCCGGCAAGGTGCCGGCGGCGATCCACCTGACGCCCGAGGCGGCGGACGGCGGGCCGCTGGCGCGCGTGCGCGACGGCGACCTGATCCGCCTGGACGCCGAGGCCGGCACGCTGGAGGCATTGGTCGACCCGGCGGAGTGGGCGGCGCGGGCCCCGGCGACGGCCGACCTTTCCGCCAACGACCATGGCATCGGCCGCGACCTGTTCGCCCGGCTGCGGCGAGGCATGGGCGGGGCCGAGACCGGCGCCTCGCTGCTCGGCGACCTGGCGGCCTGAACAAGGGATATCCCCATGAGCTACAGCCAGAATCCGCTCTCGCGCCGCGTCGCCGGCGTGATCGACGAGGTCGCGGTCGTCCCGGTGATCGTGGTGCGCGATCTCGCCCACGCCGTGCCCCTGGCCCGCGCGCTGGCCGCCGGCGGCCTCACCGTGCTTGAGATCACGCTGCGCAGCGAGGTGGCACTCCAGGCAATCGCGGCGATCGCCGAGGCCCTGCCCAAAGTCACGGTCGGCTCGGGCACGGTGCTGACGCGCGACCAGATGCAGGCCTCGCTCGATCATGGCTGCCGGTTCGCGGTCAGCCCCGGCGCCACGCCGGCGCTGCTCGACGCGGCCGAGGCGGTGGGCCTGCCGCTGCTGCCCGGTGCGGCCAACGCCGGCCAGGTCATGGCGCTGGCGGAGCGCGGCTATCTGCGCCAGAAGCTGTTTCCCGCCGAGGCGTCGGGCGGCGTGCCGCTGCTCAAGAGCCTGGGCGAGCCCATCCCGCAGGTCCGCTTCTGCCCGACCGGCGGCATCGACGCCGCCAAGGCCCCGACCTATCTGGCACTCAAGAACGTGGTCTGCGTCGGCGGCTCCTGGGTGGCGCCCAAGGACGCGGTCGAGGCCGGCGACTGGGCGCGGATCGAGCAGCTGGCTGCTGCTGCTGCAGCTCTGAAGCGGTCGGCCTGAACGTCACGCGGCGCCCACCACGCCGAGTTGGCGCGCGACGCGGTTGAGCGAGCAGACCCAGAAATCGTCCGATCGGTCTCTGCTGCCGCACGCGCCTGCGCTTCAAGCGGATGCCGGCGGTGGACCATTGTCACCCCGACTCGCCCGTGCCCGGGGCCAAGCTGGGCTGCCGGTCGTAGCTGGCCCAGGCAGGGTCGAGCACCACCCAGGGGTGCCGGTGCATGTTCCAGACCGCGTAGGCCGGCGCCGGGAACGCCGGATCGGCGAAGTTGCCGATCGGGATGTTGATCACGGTGGGATCGAACTCGGCATAGCTGAACAGAATGCTGCCGCAGGTCGGGCAGAAGCAGTTCTCGATCCAGCGGCCCGAGTCGGACGATCTGCGCCAGGTGGTGTAGGTCCCCGTGATCGCCTTCACGGCCGACCTCGACCAATAGCCGGAGTAGCCGAACGGCCCGCCGGTAGCTTTCTGGCATTCCAGGCAACTGCACAGACCATGATGGGCGGGCTCGCCCTCGATCGTTACCGAGAGTTGCCCGCAGGAGCAGGTGGCGGTTCGCTCCATTTGCCCTCTCACGCGCGAATGCGCAGGCCCTTGGGGTCGTAGGCCGGCTCCAGGAACACCTCGGCCGGCACCCGCTCGCCGGCGACCTCGAGCTCGTACCGGCCGGCCAGCACGTGCCCGCGATCGACCCCGGCCGGGTCTCGGACGTAGCCGTAGCCGATGCTCCGGCCGATCGTGTAGCCGTAGCCGCCGCTGGAAAGCCAGCCGACGCGCTGCCCGTCGCGGTAGATGGTCTCCCGGCCGAGCAGGATCACCTCGGGATCGGCGAGGAAGCCCGCGAGCAGGCGCGGCAGAGGCTTGGCCCGCTGCTCGATCAGCGCCTCGCGGCCGAGGAAGGGGATGTCCTTCCTCAGCTTAAGGGCCCAGCCGAGACCCGCCATGAGCGGCGAGTGGTCCGGGCCGATCTCGGCCCCCCAGGCGCGATAGCCCTTCTCCAGCCGCAGGGATTCGATGGCGCGGTAGCCTGCGTTGACCAGACCGTGCGGCTGGCCCGCCGCCATGAGCGCGTCATAGACGGTGAGCGCGAACTCGACCGGGACGTGCAGCTCCCAGCCCAGCTCGCCGACATAGGTGACGCGGAGCGCGATGACCGACGCGCCGGCCACCCGCAGCCGGCGCCAGCTCGCGAACGGGAAGGAGGTGTCGTCGATCGGGTCGGTCGTGACCGCACCCAGCACCTCGCGCGCCTTCGGGCCGAACAGGGACAGGACCGCGTGCGCGCTGGTGCCGTCGACGAGATGCGCGTCGAGGCCGTCGGGGATGTGGCGGCCGATCCAGTCGAAATCGTGGGTGGCGAAGCCGGTGCCGGTGACCAGGTAGAAGCGGTCCTGCGTCAGCCGGGCGACGGTCAGGTCGCACTCGATGCCACCGCGGGCGTTGAGGAGCTGGGTGTAGGTCAGGCTGCCCGGCGGCTTCGCCACGTCGTTGGCGCACAGCCAGGACAAGGCCTGCTCCGCGTCGCGGCCGACCAGGAGGAACTTGGCGAAGGAGCTTTGGTCGAACAGGGCGACCCGCTCGCGGCAGGCAAGGTGCTCGCGTCCCGCCGCCGCGAACCAGTTGGCGCGGCCGTAGCTCAGCCCGTCGACCGGCTCCTCACCGGGTGCCGCAAACCAGTTGGGCCGCTCCCAGCCGAGCTTCTCGCCGAAACAGGCGTCCTGGTCCGCGAGCCGCTGCCAGAGCGGCGAGCGACGAAGGGGCCGGCCGGAGCCATACTCCTCATGTGGCCAGGCCATCGCGTAGTGCTTGGCGTAGGCCTCGAGCGTGCGGGTGCGGACCCAGTCCGTGTCCATATGGTTGCGGCCGAAGCGGCGGATGTCGACTGGCCAGACGTCGAAGGGCGGCTCGCCCTTGGCGACCCATTCGGCCAGCGCCATGCCGGCCCCGCCGGCCGACGCGATGCCGAAGGCGTTGAAGCCCGCGCCGACGAAGATGCCGCGGGTCTCGGGCGCCTCGCCGATGATCCAGTTGCCGTCCGGGGTGAAGCTCTCTGGGCCGTTGATCAGCTGCTTGACGCCGGCCTCGCGCAGGGCGGGCACGCGCCCCAGCGCCAGCTCCATGATCGGCTCGAAATGGTCCCAGTCCTCGTCGAGGAGCTGGAACTCGAACCGCTCCGGCATGCCACGCTCGGCCCAGGGCTTGGGGTTGGGCTCGTAGCCGCCCATGACCAGCCCACCGACCTCCTCCTTGTAGTATGTGAGGCGGTCCGGGTCGCGGAGGGTGGGCAGACCCGGAGTGACGCCGGGTATCGGCTCGGTGACCAGATATTGGTGCCGGACGGAGACCAGCGGGACGTTGACGCCGGCCAGCGCCGCCAGCGCACGGGTCCACTGTCCGGCGCACAGCACCACCTTCTCGCAGGCGATCGTGCCGGCCGAGGTGTGCACGGCGCGTAGCCGGCCGTGCTCGAGCGCGAAGCCGATGACCGCGACCCCCTCACGCACGGTCACTCCGGCCATGCGCGCACCCTTGGCCAACGCCTGGGTGATGTCGGCGGGGTTGGCCTGACCGTCGGTCGGCAGGAAGGCCGCACCGATCACGTCCTCGACCGTCATCGGCGGCCACAGGTCCAGCGCCTCCTTGGCCGAGAGCAGATGCATCTCGAGCCCGAAGGAGTGCGCCGTGGTGGCTTGGCGGCGGACCTCGGTCCAGCGATCGGCGGTGCAGGCGAGCCTGAGCCCGCCATTGCGCTTCCAGCCCGTGGCCTGCCCGGTCTCAGCCTCGAGCCGCCCGTAGAGATCGACCGAATAGCCGAGGAGCTGCGTGATGTTGGCACTGGTGCGCAGCTGGCCGACCAGCCCGGCGGCGTGCCAGGTCGAGCCCGAGGTCAGCCGGCCCTGCTCGAGCAGCAGCACGTCACTCCAGCCGAGCTTGCCCAGATGGTAGGCGACCGAGCACCCAATGATGCCACCGCCGACGATGACGACCTTGGCGGAGGAAGGCAGCTCGATCACCGCTGGACTCCCGTCATCCTGTACAATATATCTGTACCAGTTGGAGTTCCTACCATGCCCCGAGCCCTGACCTATTCGCGCCTGCGGGCCGAGCTGAAGTCGGTCCTCGACGAGGTCTGCGACAATCGTGAGCCTGTTTATGTCGAGCGGCGCAATGGCGGCGACGTCGTGATCGTGGCGCGGGAGGATTACGAGGCGCTCGACGAGACCGCCCATCTGCTGAGCTCGCGGGCGAATGCGCGCCGCCTGGAGGAGGCTCTGAACCGTGATCCGGCGGAATGGGTGACCGTCGATCTCGGTGAGCTGCGAGAGCTGATTGCGCGCAAGCTTTGATCCTCAGGCAATCGAAGATCTCGCCTTCTGGGTGCGGACGAAGCCACGGATGGCATTGCGGGTGCTCGAGCTTGTTGAGGCAACCTTGCGCGATCCGCAAGCCGGAATCGGCAAGCCCGAGCCACTGAAGCATCAGTTGCGCGGATGCTGGTCCCGCCGGATCGATCAGGAGCATCGGTTGGTGTACCGGATCGAAAAGGAAGGGATCGTCTTTCTCGCTGCGCGCTTCCACTACGATTAGCTCACTCCATCGCTTCGAACTCGGCCCAGGCGCGCTCGAAGCGGGCGAGGTTCTCGGTCGTGTAGGCGACGAAGTCGAAGTCGAGCGTCGAGTGGACCTCGGAGACCATGCTCCACATCGCCTCGCGCAGCAGCGAAGCTGTGAGCATGGCGGCGGCGCGGCGGCGCAGGGCGTCGTCGAGGGGCCGCTCGTAGTAGGCCTCGAGCAGCCATGCGTGGTCCGCAGGCGGCAGCTCGTTGTTCGAGGCGAGGCCGCCCAGGTCGAACAGCGGGCTGTTCCAGCCGGCATAGTCCCAGTCGACCAGCCACAGCCGCGCCCCGTCATCGATCAGGTTGGCGGCGAGCAGGTCGTTGTGGCCGAAGACCAGGTCGATCGGGCCGACGGCCGCCTCGAGCCGGTCCGCCCGCTCGAGCAGGTCGGGCAGCAGGTCCACGAGCCGGTGCCCGGCCTCGCGCAGGCCGGCCGCATAGTCGCGCAGGACGTGAAACACCCAGAACGCCAAGCTCGGGCCGCGAAGGTGACGCGGCAGCTCGCGATGGACGCGGCGCAGCAGCGGCACGATCCGCTCGAGCTGGCGGCGCTCGCGGATGTCCTCGGGTGCCAGCGTGTGCCCATCGACGAGGTCGAGCACGAGCACGCCCGGCTCGGCGTGCAGGACGGCGGGCGAGACGCCGGCGGCGTGCGCAGCGCGGCTCGCGGCCAGCTCGTGCCAGCGCAGGATATGATGGGCCGGGATGTCGTCGCCGACCCGGACGAAGCAGCGCCGCCGCCCGTCGTCGACCAGGAAGTTGGCGTTGGTGATGCCACCGCCCACCGGCACCGGCTCGACTGGCCGAGCCCAGATCGTGAGCGAGGCGGCCTTGGCGATCGCATCCACCGGGCGGGTCCTGTGCCGACTGAGCGTCGGCGGATCATCTCCGGGCGCGCCCGGCCACGTCAACCGGGCCGGCGTTTGCTGCTACTGGACGCGCCCGCGCGCCGCCACCTGGAAGACGCGCTCCACGCGATCGCCGCGCACGCCGTAGATCACGTCGTGCAGGTTGGTGACGGCGCAGGCGTGGTTCGGCACGACGGTCACCCGCTCGCCGATCCGCGGCCGGGCATTGCTGGCCGAGCAGTCGACATGGCCGTGCTCCTCGCTGAACGCGGTCAGGACGAGCTGCGGATACTCGCGGATGAGGCCGTAGCCCTCGAGCCCGTTGAGGTCGGAGGAGAGGGTCTTCGAGCCGGCGTCGAGGATGGCGCGGCCATCGGTGGGGCGCGAGACCACCGTCGTCAGGACCACCATGGCGCAGTCGTCCAGCCCGAGGCTCGCCCGGAGCTGGTCGCGGTCATGGTAGATGTAGGTGCCGGGCCGGTGCTCGGTCGCCGTGCCCACCTCGTGCGCGCGGTACAGGTCGGGCGTGCCGCCGGTCGAGACCACTCTGGGCTCGAGGCCCGCCGTCTTCAGCCCGGCAACCGCCTCCTCCAGCCACGCTGCGGTCACCGGCACGCGGCCCCGCGCCGGATAGGTCATCAGGCCCTCGAAGCTGAGGCCGCCCAGCCCGACGATCAGGCGGGCGAGCTCGGCCGCCTCCTCGGGCGACTGCACGCCGCAACGCGAAGCGCCCGTGTCGCATTCCACCAGGACCGGCAGGCGCAGCCCGGCCTCGCGCATGGCGGCGTCCAGCTCGCTCGCGACCACGGCATTGTCGACGGTGACCGACAGGCGCGCCCGCCGGGCCAGGGCGACCAGACGCTGCGCCTTGGCGCGACCGATCAGGTTGTAGGTGATCAGGATGTCGCGGATCCCGGCATCCGCCATCACCTCGGCCTCGCCGAGCTTCTGGCAGGTGATGCCGACGGCACCCAACTCCATCTGCTGCCGGGCGAGCTCGGGAATTTTGTGCGTCTTGATGTGCGGGCGCAGCGCCAGGCCGTGCGCGTTGGCGTAGTCCTGGGCGCGCTTGAGGTTCGTCTCGACCCGGTCGAGATCGATCAGCACCGCGGGCGTGTCGAGATCGTCGATCGTCCAAGGCATCGGCTTGCTCCTGCCCGCAGAGATGCGGTGCGGCAGCGGCGGTGGCAAGAGGCTAGTGTGGCGTCGTCGGCAGCCCAGCGCGGATGCGAGCGGAGAAGTCGGGCGCGTCGAGGCTCGCGGCCCGGGCGGCATCGTTCACCCGCGAGCGCCGGCGCAGCTCCGCGAACGGCAGGGCCTGATCGAGGCGGCCGCGCTCATAGACCAGTTGGGGCAGATAGCCGCTGAGCAGGATCTTCCAATTCAGGAGCGAGACCGGGCCGTTCACCCGGTTGTTGATCAGGACCATCGTCGTGCAGTTGGTGGTCGCCGTATTGTAGAACTCTGCCTGCTCATGCAGCCCGTTGATCTGCCGGACATATTCGAGGAACAGTCGGCGGGCGGCCTCCTTGGGTGCTGCCACCCGGTAGAGATAGACGTCCTCGGGCGGATCCGCGCGGACATTGGTGCGGACGCCGATTGCGTCCCGCTCGTCGGCGACGACATAGACCAGCTCGTAGCGGCGGAAGAAGCCGAGCACGGTGGAGTAGGGCTCGCCGACCTCCTTGCGCGCCTCGATCGAGACCAGGACCGGCGGGGCGTGGCCGAAGACGAAGCTGACCATCACGTGCGCGATCGCGTCGCCCATCCAGTAGGACGCGATCAGGTCGACGCCCTCGAGGTCGGACAGGTCGACCGTCCGCGTCTCCCAGCGCGGGGTGAAGTCGGCCTCGGTCCGCCAGGCGAAGTGGCGGACCTCGTGGATGGTGATCCGGTCGCCGTCGATCTCGGCCCAGGGCGTGCGCGCCACCTCGTCGGGCCAGGCGCGGTCGTTGCTGGCTTGCAACGCATGATACCAGAGCAGCACCGCAAGCAGGGCCGTGCCGAGCGCGACCGAGGTCGCGAGCCGGGCCCGCTTCAGGATCCAGGCCGCCGCGGCGGCGCAGGTGAGCGCGGCGAGGCCCCAGGCCAGCGCCCGCCGCACGAGGCCCGCATCGCTTCCCGCGACCAGCAAGGCGACGACCGCCCAGCCGCCGAGGCCAAGGACGACCAGCGCGAGCAGGCAACGGCCAAAGGTGCGGAGGATCACATTCACCCGGCCGCTTTAACCATAGCTTAGCTGCACCCGCCATAAGGTGCGGCCGCGGCGCAACGATCCGGGTGATCGTGTGTGGCCGGGTGCGGCGGGGCCGGTTGACATGACCGGAACGGCACCGGAAATGGCGGTCAAGAACGATGGTGGAAGGGATTCGACCCCTGTCCGAGACCAAGGGCCACGATCTGCGGGGAGAGGACGGCTGGATGCCGATCCCGCGCCGCACCGCACTCGTCACCGCCGCCTCGCTCGGCTCGCTGCCGCTGCTCAGCCGGCTGCCGGCCGCGTTCGCGGCGGATCCCGGGCTGCGCTTCGGCGATCCTGAGCCGTTCAGCTTCGAGCTGCTGATCGAGCGCGCCCGCACGATGGCGACGCGGCCGTACGCCCCGCCGCCGCAGCCGGCGCCCGAGATCGTCCAGAAGCTCGACTATGATGCGCATGGCAAGCTGCGCTTCCGGCCGGAATACGCGCTGTTCGGCGACGGCCCGGGCATCTATCCGGTGACGTTCCAGTTCCTGGGCGGCTTCTTCCCGAAGACGGTGCGCATGCATGCGGTCGAGGGTGGTGAGGCGCGCGAGATCCTCTACTCGCCGGACTATTTCACCGTCCGCGACGACAGCCCCGCCCGCGAGCTGCCTCCCGGCACCAACGCCTTCGCCGGCTTCTGGATCCAGGAGAGCCGGCTGCAGGGCGACTGGGCCAAGCGCGAGCCTTGGGCGACTTTCCTCGGCGCCTCCTATTTCCGCGCGGTCGGCGAGCAGGGCCAGGTGGGCATGTCGTCGCGCGGGCTCGCGCTCAACGTCGCGAGCTCCACGCCCGAGGAGTTCCCCGACTTCGTTGCCCACTGGATCGCACCTGCCGAGCGCGAGAGCGACCCCGTGGTGGTGCATTCTCTGCTCGACAGCCCGAGCGTGTGCGGCGCCTACCGGTTCCTGATCTTCCGCGATCATGCGGTGGTCATGGACATCGAGAACCATCTGTTCCTGCGCCAGGACATCGAGCGCATGGGGATCGCACCCCTGACCTCGATGTTCTGGTACGCCGAGTATGGCCGTGAGAAGATCGCGGACTGGCGCCCCGAGGTGCACGATTCCGATGGGCTCGCGATCTGGAACGGTGCTGGGGAGCGAATCTGGCGCCCGCTCAACAACCCGACGCGGATCTTCCACACCAGCTATCTCGACCAGACGCCGCGCGGCTTCGGGCTGATCCAGCGCGACCGGGTGTTCGACCACTATCTGGACGGGGTCGGCTACGATCGCCGCCCCTCCACCTGGATCGAGCCCCTGGGCGACTGGGGCAAGGGCATGGTCCAGCTGGTCGAGATCCCGACCGACGACGAGATCCACGACAACATCGCGGCCTACTGGCTGTCCGAGCGGCCGACGCGCGCCGGCGACTCGTTCAACTACCGCTACCGACTGCACTGGCTGAAGGATCAGCCCTTCTTCCCCTGGAACGAGCTGGCGCACGTGGTGGCCACCCGCATGGGCCGCGGCGGCCAGCCGGGCAAGCCGCGCCCGCGCGGCGTCTACAAGTTCTCGGTCGAGTTCATCGGCGGCACGCTCGCCAACCTGCCCTTCGGCGTCCTCCCCGAGCCCGTCATCTGGACCAGCCGCGGCACCGTCTCGCTGGTCCTCATGGAGGCCGTGCCGGACGACGTGCCGGGCCACTGGCGGCTGTTCTTCGACCTCGCCTTCGACGGCGCGGAGCCGGTCGACATGCGGGTGTTCCTCCGGCAGGGCGACCGGATGCTGTCGGAAACCTGGCTCTATTTGTTCGAGCCCGGCACCCTCCGCAACCTCTGGCCGGCCTAGCCGCGGCCGCCGGGACGGTCAGGCGCTGATCCCGGCTTCGCCTCGGTCGAGCGGATCGGGCAGCGGGCTGCCGGTCGGGACGAACTCCAGGGCGACGGAGTTGATGCAGTAGCGCTGCCCGGTCGGGGGCGGCCCGTCCGGGAACACGTGCCCCTGATGGCTGCCGCAGCGCGCGCAGACCGTCTCGGTGCGGACCATGCCGTGGCTCGTGTCGCGCACCAGCCTGAGATGCCCGGGCGCATAGGGTGCGGTGAAGCTCGGCCAGCCGGTGCCGCTCTCGAACTTGGTGCCGGCGGCGAACAGCGGCAGGCCGCACAATCGGCAGCAATAGACGCCGGCGGCCTTGTTGCCGAGCAGCGTGCCGCAGAACGGCGCCTCGGTGCCGTGGCTGAGCAGCACGTGCCGCTCCTCGCGGGTCAGCCGGGCCTCGAGCGCGCGGCGCTGCTCGGCCGAGGGCGGCGTCAGGTCGAAGGTTGGGGTCATCGGAGCGTCTCCTCGGTCAGCCGGCTTTGAGCAGGTCGCGGTGCGCCGCGCGCAGCTTCTCCACCTTGGGCTGGGCGACCATCCGGATATAGGGCTGGCTCGGGTTCCGTGCCGCGTAGTCGTGGTGATAGTCCTCGGCCTCGTAGAAGGCCTCGAGCGGCACGAGCTCGGTCTGGATCGGCGCGTCGAACAGCCGTGCGGCCTCGATCTGCGCGATGTAGGCCGCGGCCACCTGCTTCTGCCGCTCGCTGTCGTAGAAGATCGCGGAGCGGTACTGCCGGCCGATGTCCGCACCCTGCCGGTCCTTCTGCGTCGGGTCGTGCGCGATCGAGAAGAACAGGCGCAGGATCCGGCCCAGAGTGATCCGCGCGGGGTCGTAGGTCACCTCGATCACTTCGGCGTGATCCGTCTCGCCGCCGCATACTGCGCGGTAGTCGGCGGTCGCGGCGCTGCCGCCGGCATAGCCCGGTCGCACCGCCAGCACGCCCTCCAGCTCCCGGTAGACCGCCTCCGTGCACCAGAAGCAGCCGCCGCCCAGCACGATGCGGGCGCGCTGCCCCTCCTCCGGAGGGTCCAGCTCGGGATCCGGAAACGACCAGGGATCGATCTTGAGCGCCATCGTCCACCTCGCTCGCCGCGACGCCGGCTCGGACCGGTTCGGCGGCGCCCCGGGTAGGTGGTGATCGTGGGGCGGCCTCGGCAAGAGGTCAGCCCGGCGGAGGCTCCGCCCGCGTCGGGTCCGGGATCGCCTCGACCAGGGCGCAGGGGCCGGCGTCCGGCCGGAGCAGGATCGGGCCGTCGCCCGGCCGCCCATCGGGCCAGAGCCGGGACGGGGCCGGGGCGCCGAGCAGGATCAGATGCTCCAGCCCCTCCGGCGCATATTGCCGCCAGAGCTGGAGTGCCGTCGCCTCGTCCGCCCGGCCGCCGGGCGGCGGTGCCGCCAGCGCGCTCAGGCGCCCGCCGACCTCGATCAAGAGGGGTGCCTCGTGCAGCAGACGGGAGGCCGCGAGGCTGCCCGGCCGCCAGGCGAGGAGCAGCTCGCGCTGGCTCTCCTCGAAACGGCGCACCGACGCCCCGAAGGCCCGCTTCGCACGCATGCCGCCGTCGCGCAGGGACGGTACCGTGCCGCCGAGATCGACGGCATGGGCGCCCAGCTGTGGGGCCAGCGCCATGGCGGCGAGCTTGATCGCGAACTGGGGACCGGCCCGCCCCTCGTGGCGCAGCTCCGGATCGGCCGCGGCGACTAGGCCATGCAGGATCCCGCCGCGGACCTGGACCACCGTGCCGGCGATCCGGCGCCCGGCCTGCTCGAGCCAGATCAAGGCACCGCCCTGCCGGAACTGCCGGCGCAGCATGGGGCGCCCGCGCAGCACCCCGAGATCGGCGAAACGCAGGCGAACCGATGGCGCATAGTAGGCGTCGTAGAAGCGGTCGAAATCACCTGCGTCGCGCGTGATCGACCAGGTGATGCCGGACTCGGCGACGCGGCGGGCATCGCGGCGCACGGTCGTCGTAGCCCGCGCGAGGGTGGCATCGAGCGTGGGTCCGATCTCGAGGCGCAGGCTGACCAGCGCTGGGACCCGGACGAGATCCCGGCCGAGGCACCCGGCCAGGAAGCGCGGCACCACCGCGAGGGCGCACCAGGACCGCGGGCCGCCTGCAACGTTCGATGCCATGGCATGACCGACGCCCAGTCCTGGATCGGCCCCAGCCGTCGCAGGCGGAGAAAAGCCAGGGTCATGGCAGAGCCGCCGATGGTGACGATCCCGTCCGACGGCGGACCTCGAGACGATAGCGTCTTACCGGCAGGCGTGGCGTCGCGAGGGGCGCGAGATAGCGCCGCGCGAGGCCGAGCACCGTCTCGAGCCGTGCTGGCGCGTGCTCGTAGGCCCACCAGCAGGCGGCGGCCAGCCCTTGCGGGTCACGGTCGATGGCTGAGGCTGCGTCGGTCGGCATGCCGGCTCCGCCGATGGTCGGGCCGAGCCGAGGCTGACGCGCAATCCTTTAAGAAGCGTGAACCCGCGCGCAGAGACGGTCGCTCAGGCGGGACAGAAATCCACCTTCTGTCAATCTATGGCGTGGTAGAGGCTGGACCGGACGCTCCCCGGCCCATCATCGGGCGGATGCGCGGCAACCTTCGATGACGAGCGGTTTCACGGCGAACAGATGTCGGCGACCTCAGCTGCAACGGACGTCACACCCGCTCGCGGCACGCGCGCAAGGGATGAAGGCCACCCCTCGGCCCGCCGGCCGCAGCGGTGGCGCCCGCGGCTGAGCCTGCGCGGCACGGAGCATCTGGCGGCGGCCCGGTCAGCGGGCAGGGGCGCCATCCTGTGGGTCGCGCCCACCGTCGCGGGGCCGCTCGTCGCCAAGATGACCCTGCACGAAAACGATATCGGCGTGCACCATCTCAGCCATCCGCATCACGGCTTCTCGAGCGGCAGCTGGGTCGGCCGGCGGCTGCTCAACCCGTTGCGGACCCAGGTCGAGAATCGCTTTTTGCGCACGCGCGTGATGCTGGGCGAGGATAACCAGTCACAGGCGGCGCTGCGGCGCCTCACCGGCCTGCTGCGGCAGGGGGAGCTCGTCTCGATCACGGTTGGTGCGCGCGGCAATCGGGTGACCAGCGCACCCTTCGGCCGTGGCCGACTTCAGGTCGCGAGCGGTGCTGCGGCGCTGGCTGCGCGGACCGGGGCGGCGCTCCTGCCGGTCTTCGCCTGGCGTTGCGCGGACGGCTCCTACGCGACCCGGATCGAGGCGCCGCTGCCGCCGGCGGACGACCACGGGGCGTTGGCGCGCGCGCTGGCCGGGTTGCTCGAGGCGTTCGCGCGCCTTCATCCCGAGCAGGTCCAATGGGACCACAGCGCCATCCAGCCACCCGTGACGCCCGACACCGTGCGCCCGCAACCCGAAGCGCCGCCGGCTGGTCCGCAGGCATGCCATGGAGCCGTCT
The DNA here is from genome assembly GCA_044224255.1 of Geminicoccaceae bacterium. Lineage (GTDB taxonomy): Bacteria > Pseudomonadota > Alphaproteobacteria > Geminicoccales > Geminicoccaceae > Benzoatithermus. The sequence goes on along the minus strand of JBGAKU010000010.1, from coordinate 6,009 downwards.
CGGCCGCTCCGGGTCCTTGCGCGGCCGATCGAAGAGGGTAGCTGCCCGTGGCCGCACCGTCGCTAGGCACCCTGCTCGCCACGCCCGGGACCATGCTGCGCGCGCCGTGGCTGTCGCCCGATCAGCTCGCCCGCCTGCAGTGGCGCCGCCTCCGCCGGCTGCTGGAGCATGCCTTCGCCCGCAGCCCGCTGTGGCGCGAGCGGTTCGCGGCACTCGGCGCCACGCCGAAAGACCTGCGCAGCGTGGCCGATCTCGCCCTTCTGCCGGTGACGACCCGCGAGGAGCTGCGCGCGCCCGACCGTCTGCTGGCCGAAGGGTTCGTCCGCGAGCGGCTGAGGACGGCGACGACCTCGGGCTCGACCGGGCGCCGGACCACCAGCTACTTCGACCGCGACGCCTGGTTCATCGGCAAGCATCTGCTGAAGCTGCGGGCTCGCTTCGCCTGTGGCATGCGGCCGAGCGACCGGGTGGCGCTGTTCCAGGAGGCCGATCCGGAGCGCCGGCCGGCGCGGTTCGGCGGCCGTGCGAGGACCTTCTCGATCCACGTGCCGCCCGAGACGCTGCTCGACGAGGTGGCGGCGTTCGCGCCGGAGGTCCTCTACGGCTTTCCCGGCCATCTGGTGCGGCTCGGCCTCGCCGCCGGCGGACGGCTGCGGCCACGGCTCGTCTTCACCTCGGGCGAGCTGCTCGCCGAGGCCACGCGGCGGCAGATCGAGGCTCTGCTGGGCGCGCGCGTCTACGACGTCTACGGCTCGACCGAGGCCAAGGAGGTCGCCTGGGAATGCCCGGAGCGCGTCGGCTATCACGTCAACGCGGACTGGACCATCGTCGAGACCGTGCCGGCGACGGACGAGCTCGGACGCGCCACGAGCCGAATCCTGATCACCAGCCTCGCCAACTTCGCCATGCCGCTGATCCGCTACGCGATCGGCGATACCGGCGAGCTTCTCGACGAGCGGTGTCCCTGCGGGCGTGGCCTGCCGCTGATGCGCCCGACCTGGGGCCGCACCGTCGACTATCTCGCCTTGGCCGACGGCTCGGTGGTCACCCCCTACGACATGACCTGCGCGATCGAGCATCTGCCCGGCATGCTGCGCTACCAGATCGTGCAGCGCGCGATCGATCGCGTCGAGGTGCTGGTCCTGCCGGGCGAGGACTTCTCGGCCGAGGTATCCGACGGGATTCGGGCCGCCCTGCGGCCGGTGCTGCGGGGTCTCGACGCGGAGATACGCCTGGTCGAGGAGATGCGCCACGAGCCGAGCGGCAAGTTCCGGATCGTGCGCTCGGAGCTCGCCCATGCCGCCCCCCGACTGATGGTTGATGGCTGAGGGCGACGTCGGCGCCACGAGGGGGGCGGGCGCCTGGTTCGGTCTGCCCCGCGGCCAGCTGAGGCGCGTGCTCGGCTATGGCGCTGCGCGGGCCGTGGTCGAGCTGTTGATCGGCGCCCGCGGCATGCTGCTGGCGGCGCTCCTCGGGCCGGCGGCGTTCGGGGTGTGGTCGCTGATCCGGCTGTGCCAGCAATATCTGATCGTGGTCGGGCTCGGCACCGGGCGCGGCCTCGAGGTCGAGGCGTCGGCCCACCGCCGCGGGCCCGACGGCAGGCCCAATGCGACCGCCGAGCGCTTCGCCGCGGCCTCCACCGGGTTCCAGCTTCTCGGCTACGGCGCCTTGTCGGTGCTCGCGGCCGTCGCCGCCCTGCTGGCGGACGATCCCACCTGGCGCGCGATCCTCGGCGGGCTCGCCGTGTCGACCCTGGTGGAGCGGCTATACTATCAGGCCGGCACCTTCCTGCGGGCGCAGGCGACGATCCCGGAGTTCGCGCTGGTCGAGCTCGGCCATGCCGTGCTGCAGATCGCGCTGACCGTCACGCTCGCCTGGCTCTGGGGGCTCCCCGGTGCCTTGGCCGGGCTCGCGCTCGCCTATGCCGGCGGCCTCGCCATGATGCACGGCCGGGTGCCGATGCGGATCGGCTGGTCCTGGCCGCGGGCGCGGGGGATGATCCGCATCGGCCTGCCGGTAACCCTGGCGGGGATGATGCAGACCCTCGTCGCCAGCCTCGACCGCCTCGTGGTCGCGGCCTTCGTCAGCGTCGAGGCCCTGGGCCAGTACTCCTTCGCCGTCGCGGTCACCAGCATCGGCGCCGCGGCCGGGCTCGTGGTCCGCACGGCCGTGTTCCCGGACGTGTACCACGCGGCGCGGCACGGCGACGCCCGGGCCTGGATGGCCGACATGGAGCGTCTGCTGCTGGCGCTGGCGTGGATCCTGTCGCTCGTGTTCGCGGCGATGGCGCTGGCGATCGGGCCGGTGATCCACCACCTGCTGCCGGACTATGCCGCGGCAGTCGGGCCGGCGCGCATCTTCATCTTCAGCGGCGTCGCGCAGGGCCTGATCCTGGTCGCCATGCTCGGCAGCGTCGCCGCCGCCCGCCAGCGGATGGTTCCGGTGCTGACCGCGGTCACGCTCGCCGTCGGTGTCGGCCTGACCTGGCTGGCGCTACGGCTGGAGCTGGGGCTGGAGGGCCTCGCCGCGGCATCGCTCGTCACCCGCCTGGGCTACGCGCTGGCGGTCACCTCGCTCGGGCGCCCCGGCATGCCCTGGCGCAGCGAGCTGCGTCTCGCGGCCAGCCTCGCCCTGCCCGTGATCCTGGCCTGCGGGCTAGTGCACCTGCTTGCGACCTAGCCGGCGCAGCCGCGTCGGCGCCCCCGCTGCGGCCGCGTCGGCCGGCAGCGCCAGCATGGCCCGCCGAAAGCGCAGGACATGGTCCTGGGCCACATTGTCCCAGCTCCGCCGCAAGGCGAGCTCGCGCGACCGGCGCTGGTGTGCGGCCAGAAGATCGGGATCGTCGAGATAGCGCTCGATCGCCGCGGCGAGCGCGCCGGGATCGCGCGGCGGCACCAGCAGCCCGTTCCCCTCGACGATGCACCCGGCGCTGGTGTCGGTGGCGATGACGGCCATGCCGGCGGCCATGCCCTCGAGCAGGATGTTGGGCATGGCGTCGGTGACCGCCGGCAGCACGATCACTCCGGCATCGCCCAACGTCTCGGCCAGCGCCTGCCGATCCAGCCGACCAACCAGGCTGACCTGGGCCTCGATCCCGAGCGAGTCGCGCTGCCCCAGCAATGCGGCAAGCTCGGGCCCGTCGCCCGCCACGGTGAGACGGAGTCCGGGATGGCGCGTGGCCACGATCCGCACGGCCTCGAACAGGCAGTCCACGCCCTTGCGCTCGATCAGCCTGCCGGCGAAGACGAAGCTGGCGCGGCCCAGGTTCTGGCGCGGCCGGAACAGCTCGCCATCGACCCCATTCGGCAGCACGCCGATGGTCAGCTCGGGTGCGGTCGCCTGGGCCATGGCCCGCAGCGACGGGCTGACCGCGAACACCCCGGCCGAATCGCGCCAGACGCGCCGGGCGACGTGGCGCAGGACCAAGGGATCGAGCAAGCGCAGGCGCCGGTTGTAGCCGGGCACGTCCGAGCCGCGCAGGGAGACGAGGTAGGGCTGACGGTCGCGGAGCCACCAGCCGACCATCCCCGAGGGCAGGCCCGACCAGCAATGGCAGAGATCGAACGGCGCCTCGGCCGACAGCCTGCGGGCGAGCCGGGCAGCCCCGACCATCCAGCGCAGCAGCTCGTCCGGCTGCCAGAAGCTGAGCTGCCGCTTGCCCACCGGCAGCAGATGCACCGTCATGTTGCCGGCGTGCACGGTCTCCGCCTCGTCCGAGGCGCTGCTCGAGATCACCTCGATCCGCATATCCTCGCGCCGCGACAGCAGCCGCAGCACCTGCGAGCAGGCGATTCCGGTCCCGCCGCCGACCGGCGGCAACTCGTAGCACAGGACGAGCTGCCGCATCGGCCGGCCGAACAGCTCCGCGAGGTCAGGAGAGTCCGCGGCCGGAGCATCGACCAGCGGCGAGCCTGCTACACCGATCACGGCGCCACCATCGTTCCGTTCTGCGCCGAGCGCGCTCCCTGGTCTTACGCACCCAGGGTAAACCCGCGCTTAACACGACGAAACGGAAAGCACCGGACCGGCGAGTCGCGCCGTCAGGCGGCCTTCGGCAGCACCTCGTCGAGTGGCGGAGTCCGACCGATCACCTCGAAGGCGTCGTGCCGCACATGATTCGCGGCCATGTGCTCCTTGACCAGCGCCTCGCTGACCAGCCCGTTGGCCAGGCATTCCTTGAGGTAGCCGAAGAACAGCTGGGTCTGCCGCTCGTCGGGATGATCCTTGTAGTTGCCGAGGAACGCATAGGTGCCGAACAGCTTGCGCCGGATGCGGTTGAGCAGCATCACGGGATTGAGCAGGTTGCTCTCGGCGGGAATGAAGTCGACCGGCAGGCCCGACTTCCACGGCTGCGTCTTGCGGCGCGTGTTGTGGATCATCTTCGTGGCCGGGGTCAGCTTGTCGAAGTCGTTCCACTCGGGCTCGCACAGGCCGATGCTCGCCGGATCCTCGTAGCCGAGGTTCATCCACTTCTTGTATTCGCGCTTGCCGGTGAACAGCGCATCGAAGTCGTCGGCGAGCTTCCAGTGCTTGAGCTTGGCACAGTCGAGCAGCATGACGCTGGAGGCGTAGTGCGGCGGGGTGCCCCGCTGCCGGCACATGATCGCCTTGCCCTGCATGTCCTTGGTCAGGAGCTCCCAGACGTCCTGGACCGCGAACACGTCCGGGTCGACCACGACCGCGCGGCCCTCATAGCTCATCAGCTCGGGCGGCATGAAGCGCAGCGGCGTGAAGGACTGGAGGTCCTCCTTGTCCCAGACGCGGCTGTCGCCGTCGCGGCTGTAGGTCCGGCCCTCATACTTCTTGAAGAAGTCCTGATAGGTCTCGTACTCGATCAGCTTGACGTCGAACTCGTCGGCGTGGCGGGAGTTGCGGCGCATGGAGTGCATGGACACCAGCGCGCCGAGATACTGCTTGTGGTTGGTATGGATGAACACGCATGGCTTCATGGGGGTCTCCTGACTGCCGCCCGCTTCGGGCGGCCTCGCTTTAGCACATCGGCGCCGACCGGGCGACGCCCGCTCAGGCGCTCACCTTGTCGAGCTGGGCGGGCTGCTCGGACCGCAGATAGCCGAAGCCGGGCAGCAGCCGCGCCTCGGTCATCGCGTCCAGCGTCTCGGTCTGGCGATCATCGAAGTAGTCGCGGTAGCCGCCAACCTTGGCGCGCCGGACCTTGAACGATTCCGGGTTCGCCTTGTCGCCGGGCTTCATGCGCGAGCCGGCGAGCCAGAAGGTGCTCTTCTCCTCGAGCTTGCGCATGTTCTCGACGCTGGCGAACGCGACGCAGTCGGCCAGCTCCTGGTCGGTCGGCTGCTGGTCCATGAACTCGAGCACGCGGCGCAGCTGGCCCGCGGTGTCGCGACGCAGATCCTCATAGCGCACGATCAGCAGGTGCTTCAGCCGCGGCATCTCGCGCGCCCAGCCGTTCATGAAGTCGATCACCTTGGGCAGGCCGGCGTCCTCATCCATGGCGAAGGCGAAGACGTCGACCTCCTGGCCGTGCTCCGGATACTTGTTGAGGCCCTTCTTGTGCGGGCGCATCCGGAACTTCCACTGGTGGAACTGCGACACCGCCACGTCGCCGGGCTGGCGGACCAGCAGGACGACCTTCTTGTCGTAGAAGTCGGCCTTGCTGTCCTGGTGGCCGGTGTAATCCCGCAGATAGTTGTCGTGCGTGAAGAACACGCGCGGGATGCCGTCGTTCTTGCGGTGCAGGTTGTCGAAACCGATGAACGCCGACGGGCTCAGGCCGAAGCGGAGCTGGAAGAAGCGCGACAGGAGCACGCGCAGCCAAGTCCGCCCGCTCTTGCCGAACGAGACCACGACCACGTCGGCGAGCCCGAGCTTGCGGAACTCCTCCTTGCCGCGCAGCTGCCGCTCCAGCGCTCGCTTGCGCTCGGGGGACAGGAAGAACGCGAAGAACAGGATGACCTCGCGGCTGACCCGCTTCCAGATGTTGTAGAGCATCACCAGTCCCGTGACCCGACCGGGCACCTCGGCCCAACGGCA
>JBGAKU010000284.1:0-6734 GCA_044224255.1 Geminicoccaceae bacterium | reverse complement strand
GATGCGCGCCAGCGTGTCGCCGAGATAGCTCTCATGGTCCATCGAGACCGGCGAGATCAAGGACAGGCGCGGCGCCGGCACGACGTTGGTGGCGTCCAGGCGCCCGCCCAGGCCGGTCTCGAGCAGCACCCAGTCGGCCCGGCTCTCGGCGAAGGCCAGGAAGGCGGCGGCGGTGGTGATCTCGAAGAAGGTGATCGGCGCCCCTTCATTGGCCGCCTCGCAGCGGGCGAGGCAAGCGGACAGCCGGTCCTCGGCGATCGGCGCGCCGTCGAGCAGGATCCGCTCGTTGAAGCGCACGAGGTGCGGCGAGATGTAGCGGTCGACCCGGCAGCCGGCAGCAGCCAGCATCGCCGCGAGCATGGCCAGCGTGCTGCCCTTGCCGTTGGTGCCGGCGATGTGGACCACTGGCGGCAGCCGCCGCTCGGGATGGTCCAGGGCGGCGAGCAGCCGCTCGATCCGGCCGAGCGACAGATCGATGCTCTTGGGGTGAAGCGCGTGCAGCCGGGCGAGGATCAGGTCACTGGCGAGGCTCGGCATGCCCGGCCTCCGCGATCGCCTCGGCCGGCGTCGCCGCGGGTGCTGTCACTTGGCCGGGCGGCACCTCGGTGATGATCCGCGCCTCGGTGGCACGGTCGGGGCGCTGCAGGAGGTCGAGCAGCCGGGCCAGTGTCTCGCGCAGGCGAAAGCGGTGGACGACCTGGTCGACCATGCCGTGCGCCAGCAGATATTCGGCGCGCTGGAAGCCCTCGGGCAGCTTCTCGCGGATGGTCTGCTCGATCACCCGGGCGCCAGCGAAGCCGATCATCGCCCCAGGCTCGGCGAGATGGATGTCGCCGATCATGGCGAACGACGCGGTCACCCCGCCGGTGGTCGGGTCTGTCAGGACGACGACATAGGGCAGGCCCGCCTCCTTGACCTCCTCGACCACGACGGTGGTGCGCGCCATCTGCATCAACGAGAGAGCGCCCTCCTGCATGCGCGCCCCGCCTGAGGCGGTGACCACGACGAAGGCGGCATCATTGGCGACGGCGTGGCGCGCGGCGGCGACGAAGCCCTCGCCGAGGCTGGTGCCCATCGAGCCGCCCATGAACTCGAAGTTCATCACCGCGATCACGGCCGGCAGGCCGCCGACCCGGCCGAGCGCTGCCTCGAGCGCGTCGGTGGCCTTGGTCTTGGCCTGGGCCTCGCGCAGCCGGTCGGCATATTTCTTCTGGTCGCGGAAGCGCAACGGATCGGGCGGTGCCTTGGGCATCTCGAGCTTCTGCCAGCTGCCCTCGTCGAACAGGGCCGCAAAGCGGTAGTCGGGCCCCACCCGCATATGGTGGTCGCAATGCGGGCAGACGCGCTGGTTGGCCTCCAGGTCGCGGTGGAAGATCATCCGCTCGCAGGACGGGCATTGTTGCCAGAGATTCTCGGGCACCTCCGTCTTGTCGCGGGTGTAGAGGGCGCGGATCTTGGGGCGGACATAGTCGGTGAGCCAGCTCATGCGCGCGCGCCCCGGACGGCCTCGGCCAGCGCTTGCACCTGGGCGTGCACCGCGGGGATCAGCCCGGGCGTGGCCTTCCCCTGGCCGTCGAGCCGGCTGGCCAGCAGGTCGACCAGGGCCGAGCCCACCACGGCGGCATCGGCGATGCGGGCGATCTCGGCGGCGCGCGCCGGCTCGCGGATGCCGAAGCCCACGGCGACCGGCAGGCGGGTGTGGCGCTTGATCCGCTCAACCTCGGGCGCAACGAGCCCGGCCACGGCCGCCTTCTGGCCGGTGATCCCGGTCACCGAGACATAGTAGAGGAAGCCCGAGCTGTTCTCGAGCACCGCCGGCAGGCGGCGGTCGTCGGTGGTCGGCGTAGCGAGCCGGATGAAGTCGAGCCCAGCCGCACGGGCGGGCAGACAGAGCTCCTCGTCCTCCTCGGGCGGCAGGTCGACGACGATCAGCCCATCGGCACCGGCGGCCTTGGCGTCGGCGAGGAAGCGCTGGTTCCCATAGGCGTAGATCGGGTTGTAGTAGCCCATGAGGATGATCGGGACCTCGCCGTCCCGGGTTCGGACATGGCGGATCAGCTCGAGGGTTCCGCTCATCCGGGCACCGGCGGCCAGCGCCCGCACGCTCGCGGCCTGGATCGAGGGCCCGTCCGCCATGGGGTCCGTGAACGGCATGCCGATCTCGACCAGGTCAGCACCGGCGGCGGGCAGGCCGGCGATCAGCTCGCAGGAGGTGGCGAGATCGGGATCGCCCGCGGTGAGGAAGGTGACGAGACCGGCCCTGCCCTCGCCGCGCAGCTTCGCGAAACGGGCGTCGATCCGGCCGGTCACAGTGCTACCCCCATCGCCTTGCCGATCGTGAACACGTCCTTGTCGCCCCGCCCGCACAGATTCATGACGATGATCCGGTCCCGCCCCAGGGTCGGCGCCAGCTTGGTCACCTGGCCGATGGCGTGGCTCGGCTCCAATGCCGGCAGGATGCCCTCCAGCCGCGAGCAGAGCGCGAAGGCCGCCAGCGCCTCCTCGTCGGTGATCGCCGCGACCTCGATCCGCCCGATGTCCTTGAGCCAGGACAGCTCGGGGCCGATGCCGGGATAGTCCAGCCCGGCCGAGATCGAGTGCGGCTCGATCACCTGGCCGTCCTCATCCTGCAGAAGGTAGGAGCGCTGGCCGTGCAGGATGCCGGGCCGGCCGGCGAGCATGGCGGCGGCATGCTCGCCCGAGGCAATGCCGTGGCCCGCGGCCTCGACCGCCATGATCCTGACCTCGCGGTCGTCGAGGAAGGGGTGGAACAGCCCCATGGCGTTGGAGCCCCCGCCCACGGCCGCGACCAGCGCGTCGGGCAGGCGACCCTCCTTCTCCAGGATCTGCTCCTTGGCCTCCTTGCCGATGATCGATTGGAAGTCGCGCACCATCGCCGGATAGGGATGCGGCCCCGCAACCGTGCCGATGACGTAGAAGGTGTCGAGCGGGTTGCTCACCCAGTCGCGCAGGGCCTCGTTGAGCGCGTCCTTCAGCGTACGCGAGCCCGAGCTCACCGGGCGGACCTCAGCACCCAGCAGCTTCATGCGGAAGACGTTGGGCTGCTGCCGCTCGATGTCGCGCTCGCCCATATAGACCACGCATTCCAGCCCGAAGCGTGCGGCCACCGTCGCGGTCGCCACGCCGTGCTGGCCGGCGCCGGTCTCGGCGATGATCCGCGGCTTGCCCATGCGCCGGGCGAGCATCATCTGGCCCAGCACATTGTTGATCTTGTGCGCGCCGGTATGGTTCAGCTCGTCGCGCTTGAAGTAGACCTTCGCCCCGCCGAGATGCTCGGTCAGCCGCTCGGCGAAATAGAGCGGCGACGGGCGGCCGACATAGTCCTTGAACCAGCCCTCGAGCTCGGCCGCGAAGGCCGGGTCGCGCTTGGCGTCCTCATAGGCCTGCTCCAGCTCGAGGATCAGCGGCATCAGCGTCTCGGCGACGAAACGGCCGCCATGGAGGCCGAAGCGGCCATGCTCGTCCGGGCCGTTGCGCAGGCTGTTGGGCGTGTTCATCGCACGAAATCCTCATCGGCGCGGGCCACGGCCGCGAAAAAGGCGTCGAGCTTGTCCGGGTCCTTGACACCCGGCCGGCTCTCGACGCCGGACGACACATCCACGATCGGTGCTTTGGTCAGCGCCACGGCCGCCGCCACGTTGCCGGGAGTGAGCCCGCCGGCCAGGAGCCACGGCCGCGCGATGGCCACACCCTCGAGCAGCCGCCAGTCAAACGGCAGGCCGTGCCCGCCGGGCCAGGCGGCGTCACGCGGCGGCTTGGCGTCGAACAGCACCATGTCGGCGGTCTCCGCATGGTCCGCGACCGTCGAGAGGTCGTCGGCCGTCTCGATGCGCAAGGCCTTGATGACGCGGCAGCCGAAGCGGAGCGCGATCTCCCTCACCCGCGCCGGGGTCTCGTAGCCATGCAGCTGGAGCAGGTCGAGCGGCACGGCCTCCAGGAGGGTCTCGATCTCGTGGTCGGAAGCGTCGACCAGCAATCCCACGGTCTCGGCCGTGCCGGGTACGGCCGCCACCAGCTCCCTGGCCCGAGCCGGGTCGAGGGCGCGCGGCGAGGGCGGATAGAAGACGAAGCCGAGATAGGCCGCGCCCAGCCGGCCTGCCTGCTCGACGCGCTCGGGCTCGGTCAGCCCGCAGATCTTGACCCGGGTCGGCATGTCATGCGGCGGGCCGCAGCCCGCGGAAGATGCCGGCGGCAGCGTCGGCCGGCACGGGTGCCCGCGTGATCGGGCGGCCGATCACCAGAACGTCCGCGCCCGCCGCCAGCGCGTCGGCCGGCGCCATCACCCGCTTCTGGTCGTCGCCGGCCTGCGCGGGGCGGATGCCGGGAACCACGATCCGTGGCCCCTGCCCCAAGGCGCGGCGCAGCGGGGTGATCTCGTGTGGCGAGCAGACCAGGCCGTCGATCCCGGCGGAAACGGCGAGCCGCGCCAGCCGCAGCGCCTGCTCGTCCGGGGCCACCGCCACGCCGGTCTCGGCGAGATCGGCGCCGTCAAGGCTGGTCAGCACGGTGACGCCGAGCAGAACGGGTCGCGTCGCTGACGAGGCTGCGGCCTCGGCCGCAGCCGCCAGCATCGCGCGGCCACCCGCGGCATGGACGGTGAGCATCGCCACGCCCAGCTTCGCCACCTCGCGGACCGCACCCGCCACCGTGTTGGGGATGTCGTGCAGCTTGAGATCGAGGAAGATCGGCAGCCCAAGCCGGGCCACCTCCGCCACGCCCCCCGGGCCCTGCGCGACAAAGAACTCGAGCCCGAGCTTGATACCGCCCACATGCGGCGCCAACGCGCGCACAAGAGCCAGCGTACCCTCAAGGTCGGGGCGGTCGACAGCACAGAAGATCGGGTTGGCCAAGGCGGGGGACGATCCGGGCGGCAGGCCGCAGCAGCGCGGGCCGCCGGCTTATAGCAGAGGCCGCGGGCGGTGCCAAAGCCGGTTGAGGGGTCCGGCCAAGCGGGCTCCCACCTGCTGACGCTGCGTCATTGCCGCACCGGATTCGCTACCTTGTAGACCTCGCCCGGCCAGGGCGCCTGCGAGCCGTCCAGCACGCCCGTGATGTAGAGCACGCTCGCGTCCTCCCCGAAGCCGACGTTCGAGACCTTGGGCGCCGGCGGATCGATGGTCGCCAGCAGCTTGCCGGTCGGGTCGGCGACGAGCACTTTGCCGCCCTCGTAGAGCGCGACGTAGAGATTGCCCGCCGCATCGGTCTTCAGCCCGTCGGGGGCGAGCGGCGGCCCGCCGCCGGCGATGTCGTTGACGTGGGCGAGCTCGCGGCGCTTCGTCAGGCTGCCGTTCTCACCGACGTCGAAGGCGAGAATCCGGTAGGCATAGGTCTCCGAGCAGTAGAGTGTCTTGCCGTCCGGCGAGAGCGCCAGGCCGTTGGGGTAGTGGAGATCGTCGGCAACCGGGCGCAGCCCGCCGTCGGGGGCACGGTAGAGGATCTTGCCGACGATCGGCGCCGTCTCCCACGGCCCCGAGGCGGACATGAACACGCCGCCGGCGGCGTCCACCGCGAAATCGTTCGGGCCGACGAAGGGCAGCCCGAGATCGTCCTTGTCGTAGATCCGTCTGGTCTCGCCGGTCGGCGCCACGAGCACGAGCGTGTTCTCGTCGTAGCAGGTGACCAAGAGGTCCGCCCCGGCGTGAGCCAGTGCTGCCGGCCCGCAGCCGGCTCGCTCCCACAGCCGCGTAAGCGAGCCGTCGGGCTCAAGCCGCTGGATGGTGTGGCCGCCATACTCGACGAACAGCAATGACCCGTCGGACCAGAGCGGGCCTTCGGGGAAGCGCACGTCCCGGGCTACCACCTCGATCTCCTGGGCGACCGCCGGACCGACCGCAGCCAGCCACGAGACGACCAGACCAGCGCCAATCTTGCGAACGACGGTCATGCCACCTCGCACACGGACGATGGGCCGGCCGCGGCCCGGCCCGGGATTAGGCTTGCGGTGCGGCCAGCGCCAGATTCTGCGTCTTGCGCCGGGCCTGCTCCAGCAGCTCCTGGTCCTCGCGCTCGCGCCGCAGCCGATCCTGATACTCGACCGCGCGCACCTTGCGCCGCAGCGCCCGTGCCTCGCGGCGCTTGGTGTGCGCCGACAGCCAGGTCGCCGTGCCGCCCAGGAGCGCGCCGGCGACCAGCCCGATCAGGAACACCACATAGAGCGGAATCTGATGGGTGAACGGCAGCGGCCAGAACACCAGCTCGACCGGCTGCCGGTTGTCGACCGACAGCACGACGATGACGATGGCCCCAAGGATGGTCAGGAGGAAGGTCAGCAGCTTGGTCATCGGCAGGCGTTCCTTGGCGCAGGCATGGACGGGGCTCGCTAGTCGGCGACGTTCAGTCGGTCGCGCAGTTCCTTACCGGTCTTGAAGTAGGGCACCACCTTGTTGGGCACCGCCACCTCGTCGCCGGTGCGCGGATTGCGGCCGACGCGCTCGCCGCGGGCGCGCACGGAGAACGCGCCGAAGCCGCGCAGCTCGACGCGATCGCCACGTGCCAAGGCAGACCCGATCTCCTCGAAGACGCGCCCGACGATCCGCTCGATGTCGCGTACGTAGAGGTGCGGGTTCGCCTCGGCGAGCCGCTTGATCAGATCCGACTTGGTCATGCCTCCGATCCGTCGACGGGGCCGCCGCCGACCGGGCGCGGCCCTTTCGCCGGACAGTGCCAAAGGGGGCGGGGAGCGTCAAGGAAAGGGGCGCGGCCTTACGGCACGC
>JBGAKU010000283.1:0-6773 GCA_044224255.1 Geminicoccaceae bacterium | reverse complement strand
GACTCCGCTGCCGGAGCGGCGGGTGCCGGCTGCTGCCCAAGCGCCTGTGCGATCCGCCGGGCGAGATCGTCGAGGTCGGCCAGCACGTCGGCGTTCGTGAGCCGGAGCACGCGCCAGCCCTGCCGCTGCAGGTAGGCCTCGCGCTGCGCATCGTGCGGCGCGCCCGCGTGCTGGCCGCCGTCGACCTCGACGATCAGCCTGGCGTCCACACAGGCGAAATCCGCGACATAGGGCGGAATCGGGTGCTGGCGGCGGAAAGTGGCGCCGCCCTGCTGCCGGTCGCGCAGGATCGACCAGAGGCGCTTCTCGGCCTCGGTCGGCTCACGGCGCACCTGGCGCGTCTTGTCACGTAGAGTGTGGTCGATGCGTGGCACGAGGAGCCCCCACCCCGACCCTCGCCCGCTGCGCGGGAGAGGGAGAAAGTCAAAAAAGGAAGTAGCGCTGCGCCATGGGTAGCACGGAAGCGGGCGCGCAGGTGAGCAGCTCGCCGTCGGCGCGGACCTCGTAGGTCTCGGGGTCGATCTCCATCCTGGGCGTGGCGCCGTTGTGGATCATCGACGCCTTGCCGATGCCGCCGCGGGTGTTGCGCACGGCGCAGAGGTCGCGCTGCAGGCCCAGGCGGTGGTGGATGCCGTCCTCGACCGCGGCGGCCGAGACGAAATGGACGGCGCTGGCCACGGCCGAGCGGCCGAAGGCGCCGAACATCGGGCGGTAGTGGACCGGCTGCGGGGTCGGGATCGAGGCGTTGGGGTCGCCCATGGGGGCGGCGGCGATGGTGCCGCTCTTGATCACGACGTCGGGCTTGACCCCGAAGAAGGCCGGCGACCAGAGCACGAGGTCGGCGAGCTTGCCGCGCTCGACCGAGCCCACGACATGGCTGACACCCTGCGCGATCGCCGGGTTGATCGTGTACTTGGCGACGTAGCGCTTGACCCGCTCATTGTCGTTGTCGCCGGTCTCCTGGGCGAGGCGGCCGCGCTGCTGCTTCATCTTGTGCGCGGTCTGCCAGGTGCGGATGATCACCTCGCCGACCCGGCCCATGGCCTGGCTGTCGGAGGACATCATCGAGATCGCACCCAGGTCGTGCAGGATGTCCTCGGCCGCGATCGTCTCCTTGCGGATCCGGCTCTCGGCGAAGGCCACGTCCTCGGGAATGGACGGGTCGAGGTGATGGCAGACCATGAGCATGTCGAGATGCTCGTCCACCGTGTTGACCGTGTAGGGTCGCGTCGGGTTGGTCGAGGACGGCAGCACGTTGGCCAGGCCCACGACCTTGAGGATGTCCGGCGCGTGGCCGCCGCCGGCACCCTCGGTGTGGAAGGCATGGATGGTACGGCCCTTGAAGGCCGCGATCGTGGTCTCGACGAAGCCCGATTCGTTCAGCGTGTCGGTGTGAATCGCCACCTGCACATCCATCTCGTCAGCCACCCGCAGGCAGCAGTCGATGGCGGCGGGCGTGGTGCCCCAGTCCTCGTGCAGCTTGAGGCCGCAGGCGCCGGCCATGACCTGCTCGCGCAGCGCCTCGGGCAGGGAGGCGTTGCCCTTGCCGAACAGGCCGACATTGATCGGGAAGGCCTCCAATGACTGCAGCATGCGCGCGATGTGCCAGGCGCCGGGGGTGCAGGTCGTGGCGGTCGTGCCGGCCGCCGGGCCGGTGCCACCACCGAACAGCGTGGTCAGGCCCGCCATCAGGGCCTCGTCCAGGATCTGCGGGCAGATGAAGTGGATGTGGGCGTCGATCCCGCCGGCGGTGACGATCTTGCCCTCGGCCGCGATGGCCTCGGTGCCCGGGCCGATGACGATGTCGACCCCGGGCTGGGTCTCGGGGTTGCCCGCCTTGCCGATCGCGACGATGCGGCCGTCCTTGAGGCCGATGTCGGCCTTCACGATCCCCCAATGGTCGAGGATCAGTGCGTTGGTGATGACGGTGTCGACCGCACCGGCGGCACGGCCCTCCTGGCCCTGCCCCATGCCGTCGCGGATCACCTTGCCGCCGCCGAACTTGACCTCCTCGCCGTAGACCGTGCGGTCCTCCTCGACCTCGATCACGAGGTCGGTGTCGGCAAGGCGCACCTTGTCGCCGACCGTCGGCCCGAACATGTGGGCGTAGGCCGCACGCGACATGCGAAAAGCCATCAGAGTGCCCCCATGATCTTCTGGTTGAAGCCGAATACTTTGCGGCTGCCGCCGTAGGCCACGAGCATCACCTCGCGCGACTGGCCCGGCTCGAAGCGCACAGCCGTGCCGGCAGGGATGTTCAGGCGCATGCCACGGGCCTGCTCGCGGTCGAAGGCCAGCGCCTCGTTGGTCTCGAAGAAGTGGTAGTGCGAGCCGACCTGGATCGGCCGGTCGCCGGTGTTGGCGATGGTGAGGGTGACGGTCGGCCGACCGACATTGAGCTCGATGTCGCCGGCGGCGGGGAAGAGTTCACCTGGGATCATGAACGGGTGCCTCCGAGAAGTGCGTTACGCATCGACCAAGACCGAGCTATATGCGAGCGCGTGTCGCGCTGGAGGCACTGATGGGCGACCATGCTTTGCAGCTGATGACGGTGGACGAGTTCCTCGTCTGGGACGACGGAACGGACACGCGACATGAGCTGGCGGATGGCACCGTCCGAGTGATTTCGCCACCTACCCTGCCGCACGGTACCATTGTTGCGAATGCCATCGCGACCGTTCATGCCGGACTTCGCGCTCGTCGACCGTGCCGACCGGTCGCCGAGGCTGGAATTCGTATCGGCGACGTCACGATGTGGCAGGCAGATATTGCGGTCACCTGCATCCCTCTGGGACGCGAAACTCTCGAGCCGACATTGGTGGTCGAAGTCCTTTCGCCTACGACCCGTACCCATGACCTCGGGCAGAAGCTCAACGACTATAAATCGTTGCCCAGCGTGCAAGAGATCTGGATGGCCGACAGCGAGCGCCGTTGGGTTCAACTCTGGCGCCGCGACGGACAGGGCTGGCTTGGACAGGACTTCGTAGGCAACGGGAGCTTCGAGAGCGGCGTGCTTGGTATGCCCGTCCAACTCGACGAGCTCTACGCCGACAGCGGGGTCTGACGACTCGGGCCACCCCTCACCGGATCGGCGCATGCACCGTCACCAGCTTGGTGCCGTCCGGGAAGGTGGCCTCGACCTGGACCTCGTGGATCATCTCGGCGATGCCGTCCATCACCTGCTCGCGGGTCAGGACCTCAGCGCCGGCCGCCATCAGCTCGGCCACCGAGCGGCCATCGCGGGCACCCTCGACGACGAAGTCGGAGATCAGGGCGATCGCCTCCGGGTGGTTGAGCTTGACGCCGCGCTCCAGCCGCCGGCGCGCCACCTGGGCCGCCATGGCGATCAAGAGCTTGTCCTTCTCCCGGGGGGTCAGGTGCATGGGGTTCCCTCAGACGTGCCAGAGCCGTGGCAGCATGGGCGGCAGCCCGGCCGCGGCCGCGCGAAAGCGACACCAGAACAACGCGAAAGCACGCCGCAGCGCAAGGGTCTCGGCGGCCAGAAAACGAGCCACCAGGAGCCCGTTGACCAGGGTCGCGCCCGCTCGCACCCCGGCAGCCTCGAGCCACTCACGGGCGCGGTCGAGCAGACCGGCGGCGTCGGGCGCGGTATAGACGAACGTCGCCGCGGCCCGCGCACCACCCAGCCCCGCCGCGGCACCGAGCACCGGGCCATAGGCACCGTCGAGGCGGAAGCCGTCCTGCCACTGCAGCGCGCCGTCGCGACGCACCTCGATCCGATCCAGCAGAAATCCGGCCCCGATATCCTCGCCCGAGGCGTGTCGGCCGAAGACGAGGACCTCGCCCAGCATGGCCCGTGCGTCACCTGCAAGGTCGAGCTGAAGGGTGCGCCGCAGCCGGGCCCGCTCGAACAAGATCGTCTCCTGCGGGCACCATTCCAGCCAGCCGCCCTTCCCCACCGTCAGCTGCGTGCGCACGCGACAGTCCGGCCCGGTCGACCGGTAGACCTTCTCGGCGGCCTGGCTGGTGACGAGCACGGCCGCCTCCGGGCCGACATCGACCACGATCGAGGCGCTGTCGCCGGCCACCAGCCCGCCACCGACATTGACCAGGGCAGCCACCGGCAGATCCCCGGCCTCGTGGCGGGGGAACAGGGCGCGCAACGGCGTGCGCTGGTAGAGGCCGGTCAGCCGGGTACGGCCGTCGCGGCGGGCGAAGGCCAGCCTTACCGCCGCCGCCGCGCGCTGATCGACGCCACCCGGTAGTGCCGAAGGCTCAAACGGTGAGATAGCGTCGTACATCCGCGTCATCGAGCTGGTCGGGCTTGCCGGACAACACCACCTGGCCCCGGTCCAGCACCGCCAGCCGGTCCGCCAGCGCCTTGGCGAAGTCCAGATACTGCTCGACCAGCACGATGGCCATCTGGCCCTGGCTGCGCAACAGCTCGAGCACGCGACCGATGTCCTTGATGATCGACGGCTGGATGCCCTCCGTCGGCTCGTCGAGCACCAGAAGCTTCGGGCGCATGATCAGCGCGCGACCGATCGCCAGCTGCTGCTGCTGGCCACCGGACAGGTCGCCCCCGCGCCGGCGCAGCATCGTCTTCAAGATCGGGAACAGCTCGTAAATGTGCTCGGGAATGCGGCGCTCGCTGCGGGGCACGGCGCCGAAGCCGGTCTTCAGGTTCTCCTCGACGGTCAGAAGCGGGAAGATCTCGCGCCCCTGCGGTACGATCGCGATGCCGCGCCGCGCCCGCTCGACCGTGGACAGGCCGGTGATGTCCTGCCCGTCCCAGAGGATCTTGCCGGCCGAGGTCTTCACCTGGCCGACGATGGCCCGCATGGTCGAAGTCTTGCCGACGCCGTTGCGCCCGAGGACGCAGGTGATCTCGCCGGTGACCGCCTCCAGCGACACGCCCCACAGGGCCTGGCTGGCGCCGTAGTGAAGGTCGATGCCTTGAACCTGCAGCATGCTCAGCGCCCCAGATAGACTTCGATGACGCGCTGGTCGTTCTGGACCTGCTCGAGCGAGCCCTCGGCCAGCACGGAGCCTTCGGCCAGCACGGTGACCTTGGAGCCGAGCCCGCGGATGAAGTCCATGTCGTGCTCGATGACCACGACCGAATGGCTCTTCGCGATCTCACGCAGCAGCTCGCCCGTGGCTTCCGTTTCCGCGTCGGTCATGCCGGCCACCGGCTCGTCCACCAGCAGCAGCTCCGGGTCCTGCACGAGCAGCATGCCGATCTCCAGCCACTGCTTCTGGCCGTGGCTGAGATCGCCCGCGAGTCGCCTGGCCGAATCGGTCAGGCGGATGATGCCCAGCACCTCCTCGATCCGGCTGCGCTGCTCGCCCGACAGCTTGAACACCAGCGAGCGGAACAGATCGCGCTCGCCCTTCAGCACCAGCTCGAGATTGGTCCAGACGGTGTGGCTCTCGAACACGGTGGGCTTTTGAAACTTGCGGCCGATCCCCAGCCGCGCGATCTCGGTCTCGTCGTGACGGGTGAGGTCGATGCTCTCGCGGAACAGGACCGTGCCCTTGTCGGGCCGCGTCTTGCCGGTGATCACGTCCATCATCGTGGTCTTGCCGGCGCCGTTCGGCCCGATGATCGCCCGCATCTCGCCCTTGTCGATGTAGAGCGAGAGATTGTTCAGCGCCCGGTAGCCGTCGAAGGTGACCGAGACGCCGTCGAGATAGAGCATCGAGCCGACGGCGCGGCCATCGTGGATCGTGGTGGTGACGACGCTCATGGCTTGGCCCCCTGGCCGGCGGCCAAAGCCGGAGCTGCGGCCGGAGGCGCCCGGCGGGCCCGCCGCACCGACGTCAGCAGACCGGCGACACCCTTGGGCATGAACAGGGTCGTGGCGATGAACAGCGCGCCCAGGGCGTACAGCCAGAACTCCGGGAAGGTACCGGTGAGCCAGGACTTGATCGCGTTCACGCCGACGCCGCCGACGATCGCCCCCCAGAGCGTGCCGCGACCACCGAAGGCCACCCAGATCACGGCCTCGATCGAGTTGGCCGGCGCGAACTCGCCCGGGTTGATGATGCCCACCTGCGGCACGTAGAGGGCGCCGCCGATGCCGGCGAGCACGGCCGAGACGGTCCAGACGAACAGCTTGTAGTGCTCGACCCGGTAACCGCAGAAGCGGGTGCGGCTCTCGGCGTCGCGCACGGCGACGAGCACCTTGCCCAGGCGCGAGGTCACGATGTAGCCGCAGGCCATGAAGGCCAGCGCCAGGGTGATGGCCGAGGCCGCGAACAGCGCGCAGCGCGTCGTCTCGGCCTGGATGTCGAAGCCCAGGATGTCCTTGAAATCGGTGAGGCCGTTATTGCCGCCGAAGCCCATGTCGTTGCGGAAGAAGGCCAAGAGCAGGGCGAAGGTCAGCGCCTGGGTGATGATCGACAGGTAGACGCCGGTCACGCGGCTGCGGAAGGCGAACCAGCCGAACACGAACGCCAAGGCCGCCGGCACCAGGATCACCATCAGCATGGCGAACCAGAACATGTCGAAGCCGGACCAGTACCACGGCAGCTCGTGCCAGTTCAGGAAGACCATGAAGTCCGGCAGGTCGGGGTTGGCGTAGACGCCGCGCGCCCCGATCTGGCGCATCAGGTACATGCCCATGGCGTAGCCGCCCAGCGCGAAGAACGCACCGTGGCCGAGGCTCAGGATGCCGCAATAGCCCCAGACCAGATCGACGCTCAGCGCCAGGATCGCGAAGCACAGATACTTGCCGAGCAGGCTGACGACGTAGGTGGGCACGTACCAGGCGCTGCCCGGGTCCATGGCCAGGTTGAGCACGGGAATG
>JBGAKU010000282.1:0-7555 GCA_044224255.1 Geminicoccaceae bacterium | reverse complement strand
CCTGGATCACCATGATCTGGCATCCAGCCACGCGTCGGGGATTCAGTTTTGCGTATTCACCAGCGCGGGCCAACGTGATCTCGGGGCAAGGCCCAAGCCACCTGTCTCGCCGCCTGTGACGGATCCGGCGGACGGCGGCGGACGCTGGCTGGCGGAGGGAGCGGGATTTGAACCCGCGAGGGGTTGCCCCCAACACGCTTTCCAGGCGTGCGCCTTAAACCGCTCGGCCATCCCTCCAGAAAGCGCGCGGACCATAGGGGTGGACGTGGCCGGCCGCAACCGCGAGCTTGGTCAGGGCGGCAACACCAGCACGGCGCGAAAATCGTTGACGTTGGTGAGCGTCGGGCCGGTGATCACCTGGTCGCCGAGCAGCTCGAACAGGCTGTGGGCGTCGTTGTTGGCGAGCAGGGCCAGGGGGTCGCTGCCGGCGGCGCGGGCGCGGGTCAGCGTGTCCGGGGTGACGATGGCGCCGGCGATCTCCTCCGCCCCGTCGATGCCGTCCGTGTCGCCGGCGATCGCCCAGGCGCCCGGCAGGCCGTCGAGGGCGACCGCCAGGCCGAGCAGGAACTCGACATTGCGCCCGCCGCGGCCGTCGCCGCGCACCGTGACCGTGGTCTCGCCGCCGGAGAGCAGGACCGCCGGCGCCGCCGCCGGCTGGCCGTGGGCCGCCACCGAGCGGGCGATGCCCGCCATCACCTTGCCGACCTCGCGCGCCTCGCCCTCGAGCGCGTCGCCGAGCAGGACGGGGGCCACCCCTGCCGCCCGGGCCACCTCGGCGGCCGCCGCGAGGCTGAGCTGCGGTGCCGCGATCAGCCGGAGCTCGGCGCGGGCCAGCCGCGGGTCGCCGGGCTTGACCGTCTCGGCGGCCGGCCGCAGCAGGTGGCGCCGGACCGCCTCGGCGCAAGCGATGCCGTAGCGGGCGAGAATGGCCCGCGCGTCGGCCGAGGTCGTGGCATCGGGCACGGCTGGGCCGCTGGCGATCACCGCCGGATCGTCGCCCGGCACGTCGGAGATCAGCAGCGAGACCGTGCGCGCCGGAAACGCTCGCCGCCGCCAGCCGTCCGCCCTTGATCGCCGATAGGTGCTTGCGCACGCAGTTCATCTCGTCGATCGAGGTGCGCCTGACCGCAGGAGCGCCCGGTTGACGCCCTGCTTGTCGGCCAGCGACAGCTCCTCGCCCGGCAACAGCAGCAGGGCCGAGCCGCCGTCTTCGAGATCAGGCGATGACCAGATCGTCCTCGCCGAGCCTGCCGACCAGCCTGAGGATGCGGGCCGGCCGCCGCCTGGCCGGCCTCGTCGGCACCGACGGGCGGCCTCGACCACCTCGAAGCCGCTGGCACGAGCCCCGTGACCGTAGCGCGTCACGATCAGGCCGGACAGCTCGCCCGGCCAGTGACCGCCCAGCGCGGCCATGCCGCCGAGGCCTTGCCGGCACCGACCACGATGGTCCGGCGCGGCGGCTCGGGCAGGCGCGGCGGCAGGGCGACGGCTGGTCCGCGGCGGCCACCGCCGCCTCGAACAGGAGCGCAGCAGCTGGCGGGCTCCATCGGCCGGGTCAGCTTCTGGCGACGGCGTGGTTGGCCATCAGCTCCAGCGCTTGATCATCGCCGAGTGATCCCAGGCCTTGCCGCCATTGGCGGCGCAGGCGTTGAACCGCCAGCGCAGTGCTCGGCAGCGACAGCCCGAGGCTGCGCGCGCCTTCCAGCGCGAGATTGAGGTCCTTCTGGTGCAGCTCGATGCGGAAGCCCGGCGCGAAATTGCGCTTCACCATGCGCTCGCCATGCACTTCGAGAATGCGCGAAGAGGCAAAGCCGCCCATCAGCGCCTGCCGCACCAACGCGGGATCGGCACCGGCGCGTGAGGCGAACAGCAGGGCTTCGCCGACGGCCTCGATGTTGAGCGCCACGATGATCTGGTTGGCGACCTTGGTGGTCTGGCCGTCGCCATTGCCGCCGACCAGCGTGACGTTCTTGCCCATCAGCTCGAACAGCGGCTGCACCCGCGCGAACGCGCTCTCGGGGCCGCCGACCATGATGGTGAGCGAGCCCGCCTTGGCGCCGACCTCGCCGCCGGAGACCGGCGCATCGAGATAGTCGCAGTCCAGTTCGCCGATGCGGCTCGCGAACTCCTTGGTCGCCAAGGGCGAGATCGAGCTCATGTCGACCACGGTCTTGCCCGCGGACAGCCCGGCGGCGACCCCGTCCGCGCCGAACAGCACCCGCTCGACATCGGGCGTGTCGGGCACCATGGTGACGATCACCTCGGCCTGCTGCGCCACCTCCTTGGGGGAGCCGCAGGCGGTGCCGGCGCCGGCCATGTCCTGCGGCACGCCGCTGCGGCTGTTGAGGAACAGCTCGTGCCCGCCCTTGCCGAGATTGAGCGCCATGGGCTTGCCCATGATGCCGAGCCCGATGAATCCGACCTTCATGACGATCCGTCCCTGCTTGGTGCGTGTCAGGCGGCGCGATAGGGCTTGAACCAGCCCAGCCCCGCCTTGGTCTCGCCCTTCGGCTTGTACTCGCAGCCGACGAAGCCGTCGTAGCCGGCCTCGTCCAGTGCGGCGAAGATGAAGGGGTAGTTGATCTCGCCGGTGCCGGGCTCGTTGCGGCCCGGATTGTCGGCGATCTGCACGTGGCCGATCCGGTCCTTGAGCCGGCGGAAGGTCGGCACGAGGTCGCCCTCCATGATCTGCATGTGATAGAAGTCGTATTGCAGCTGCAGATTGTCCGAGCCGACCTCGTCCATGATCTCGATCGCCTGGGACGAGCGGTTGAGGAAGAAGCCCGGGATGTCGCGGGTGTTGATCGCCTCGATCACCAGGAGGATGCCGGCCTTGGCGAATTCCGGGGCGGCGTGCTTGAGGTTCTCGACGAAGGAGCGCCGCGCCTCGACCGCCGGCACGTCCTTGGGTGCGATGCCGGCGAGGCAGTTGACCCGGCGGCAGCCCAGCGTGGTGGCATATTCGATGGCGCTGATGACGCCGGCGCGGAACTCTTCCTCGCGGCCGGGGATGCAAGCGATGCCGCGCTCGCCGGCGGCCCAGTCGCCGGCCGGCATGTTGTGCAGGGCCTGGATGAGCCGGTGCTCCTTGAGCTGCTCGGCGAGCAGCTCCTTCTTGTAGGCGTACGGGAACAGATACTCGACCGCCGCGAAGCCGTCGGCTGCGGCCGCGGCGAAGCGGTCGATGAAGTCATGCTCGTTGTAGAGCATGGTCAGGTTGGCCGCAAAGTTCGGCATGGCTATCCTCCGGTGCCGGCGGAGACTATGCGCTCGAGACGCTCCGGGCAACGAGGACCGGCGGAGCCCGCGGCCCCCGAGCGGTGCTCGTCGTCGCTAGCCTTTGAACTTGGCGGCCAGCTGTTCCGACCCACGCGCCAGGATGCCGGAATCGGCGCCGACGGCAGTGAACAGGCAGCCCTTCTCGATCACGCGCCGTGCCAGGGCCTCGTCGCCGGTCAGGAAGCCCGGCGCCCGGTCGCAGGCCCGGATGCGGCGCATCGCGTCGTCGTAGATCTGGACCATGGCCGGGTTGGCCTGATCGCCCAGATAGCCGAGGGCGGCCGAGAGATCGCCGGGCCCGACGAACACGCCGTCCACACCGTCGACGCCGGCGATGGCCTCGAGATTGTCCAGCCCCTGCCTGGTCTCGATTTGGACCAGGACGCAGATCTCCTCCTCGCAGCGGGTATGGTAGTCCTTGACCCGACCGAAGCGCGAGGAGCGCGAGGCGGAGGCGAAGCCGCGCACGCCGCGCGGCGGGTAGCGGGTCGAGGCCACCGCCTGCTCCGCCTCGGCCGCGGTCTGGATCATCGGGATCAGGAGCGTCTGCACGCCGGCATCCAGGAAGCGCTTGATCATCACCTGATCGTTCCAGGGCGGGCGCACGATCGGGTGGACGCGGTTCTCCATCACCGCCTGGAGCTGGCTCAGGACCATCGGCACCTCGTTGGGCGAATGCTCGGTATCGAGCAGGAGCCAGTCGAAGCCCGAGCCGGCCACGATCTCGACCGAGATGTTGCTCGCCAGGCTGCACCAGAGGCCGATCTGCTGTTGGCCGGCCTTGATGGCACGCTTGAAGTGGTTGACGGGTAGCTCGGTCATGCCTCGTTTCCTCTCTTCGCCAGTGCCCGCTCGCGGATGGTGTCCAGGGTGGCGGCCGGGGTCAGCGCCTGGGGGTCGACGATGCAGTGGAGGATCGCCGGCAGCCCGGAGGCGAGCGCGCGCTCGAAGGCCGGGGCGAACTCCTCGGTACGCTCGACCCGCTCGCCATGGCCGCCGAAGGCCCTGGCCATGGCCTCGAAGTCGGGATTCCTGAGCGCGGTGCCGATGACCCGGCCCGGGAACTCGCGCTCCTGGTGCATGCGGATCGTGCCGTACATGCCGTTGTCCAGCAGGATCACGATGACCGGGCAGTCATACTGCACGGCCGTCGCGAACTCCTGGCCATTCATCATGAAGTCGCCGTCGCCGGCCAGGGCGACCGCGATCCGCCCGGGCTGCTGGCGCTTGGCCATCACCGCCGCCGGCACGCCGTAGCCCATCGAGCCGCTGGTCGGGGCGAGTTGGCTGCCGAAGCCGCGGAAGCGGTAGTAGCGGTGGATCCAGATCGAGAAATTGCCGGCCCCGCTGCAGATCACCGCATCGGGCGGCAGGCGCTCGCGCAGCCAGACCATAGCCTCGCCATACTGGAACGCGCCGGGCAGCCGGGCCGGGCGCTCCGACCAGTCGCGACAGGCGGCGTGCGCCGCGACGGCCTCGTCGTGCCAGGAGGGCGCCCGGGTCGGGCTCATGGCGCGCAGGGCGGCGCAGAACGCGCCGGGCGAGGCGTGGATGGCCAGCGTCGGCGCGTAGACCCGGCCCAGCTCCTCAGCACCCGGATGGACGTGGACCAGACGTTGCGCCGGAACCGGGATGTCCAGGAGCGTGTAGGACGAGGAGGGCATCTCCGACATGCGGCCGCCGATCAGCAGCAGCAGGTCGGCATCCTTGACCCGCGCAGCGAGCTTCGGGCTCGGTCCGATGCCGACGTCGCCGGCATAGTTCGGGTGATCCGCCGGGAAGAGCGGCGTGCGGCGGAAGGAGGTGGCGACCGGCAGCGCCCAGCGCTCGCTCCAGGCGATCAGCTCGGCGCGCGCGGCCTCGGTCCAGCGCGAGCCGCCGAGGATGGCGAGCGGCCGGTACGCCCCTTCCAGGAGTCGCTGCAGCTCGGCCATCTGCGCCGGCGCGGGCCAGGTCTCGACCGGCTCGACGCGGGGCGCATCGCCCACCTCGACCTCGTCGAGCAGCATGTCCTCGGGCAAGGCGAACACCACCGGCCCCGGCCGACCCTGCATGGCGGTGCGGAAAGCACGCGCGATCAGCTCGGGCAAGCGGGCCGCCTGGTCGACCTCGACCACCCATTTCGCCATGCCGCCGAAGAACTGCCGGTAGTCCACCTCCTGAAAGGCCTCACGCTCCCGCATGTCGCGGGCGACCTGGCCGATGAACAGGATCATCGGCGTCGAGTCCTGCGCCGCGATGTGCACGCCGTGGCTGGCATTGGTGGCGCCTGGGCCGCGGGTGACGAAGCAGATGCCGGGCCGGCCGGTCAGCTTGCCATAGGCCTCGGCCATGATCGCGGCGCCGCCCTCGTTGCGGCAGATCATGGCGTCGATACCGCTGTCGTGCAGCGCGTCGAGCACGGCGAGATAGCTCTCGCCTGGCACACAGGTCAGCCGCTCGACGCCCTGCGCCAGGAGCTGATCGACCAGAACCTGCCCGCCCGTCCGGCGACGGTGCTGCGCCATCCTATCTCCTCCAATCTCCGAGCGAGCGGCTCAGTGGATCTCAGGCTCGGGCAAGGGCTCGGTGCCGAGCAGGAAGTCGAAGTCGCAGCCCTCGTGCGCCTGGCTGATGTGCTGCACGAATAGGCGCCCATAACCCCTTGGAGGAATGGGCTTTGGTTGCCATTCCGAACGACGGCGCTGCAGCTCGTCCTCGCTCACCAGCAGGTTGAGCTGGCGCGCCTCGACATCGACCTCGATCATGTCGCCGGTGCGGACCAGCGCCAGCGGCCCGCCGACCGCGGCTTCGGGCGAGACGTGCAGGATGCAGGCGCCGTAGGAGGTGCCGCTCATCCGCGAGTCCGAGATCCGCATCATCTCGCGCACGCCCTGCTTGAGCAGCTTCACCGGCAAGGGCAACATGCCCCATTCCGGCATCCCGGCACCGATCGGCCCGGCGTTCTTCAGCACCAGGACATGGTCGGGCGTGACGTCCAGGTCCGGGTCGTTGATCGCCGCCATCATCTCGTCATAGCTCTCGAACGCCAGCGCCGGCCCGGTGTGCTTGAGAAAGCGCGGATCGGCGGCGGACGGCTTGATCACCGCACCCTGCGGCGCAAGGTTGCCGTACAGGATCGCGGCCGCCTCCTTCGAGACCGGCTCCGCCCGGGTCTTGATCACCTCCCGGTTGTAAACCCCGGCACCGGCGATGTTCTCACCCAGCGTCCGGCCATTGACCGTGAGGCAATCCAGGTCGAGCTCGTCCTTCAGCTCCGACAGCAGCGCTCGGATGCCGCCGGCGTAGAAGAAGTCCTCCATCAGATACTTGCCCGACGGGCGGACATTGGCGATCACCGGGATCTGCCGCGCCAGCTCGTCGAAGCGCTGCAGGGTGAGCGGGATTCCAGCCCGGCGCGCCATGGCGACGACGTGGATCATGGCGTTGGTCGAGCCGCCCATGGCGAGATGGCAGCGGATCGAGTTGTCGACGCAGGCCGCCGACATGAAGTCGGAGGGCTTCAGATCCTCCCAGACCATCTCGACGATCCGCCGGCCCGAATCGGCGCACATGCGCGGATGGCCCGCGTCCGGCGCCGGGATCGAGGACGCGCCCGGCAGGGAGAACCCCATCGCCTCGGCGATCGCGGTCATGGTCGCGGCCGTGCCCATGGTCATGCACATGCCGGCCGAGCGGGCGATGCCGCCCTCGATCTCGTCCCAGTCCTGCATGGTGATGTTGCCGGCCTGGAGCTCGGCCCAGTATTTCCAGCTGTCCGAGCCCGAGCCCAGCACCTCGCCGCGATAGTTGCCGCGCAGCATGGCACCTGCCGGGACGTAGATCGCCGGCAGGTTCATGGAGATCGCCCCCATGATCAGGCCGGGCGTGGTCTTGTCGCAGCCGCCCATCAGCACCGCCCCGTCGACCGGATGGCTGCGCAGCAGCTCCTCGGCCTCCATGGCGAGGAAGTTGCGGTAGAGCATGGTGGTCGGCTTGACGAAGGGCTCGGAGAGCGAGATCGCCGGCAGCTCGAGCGGGAAGCCGCCCGCCTGGAAGACGCCGCGCTTGACGTCCTCGACCCGCTCCTTGAAGTGGGCGTGGCACTGGTTGATGTCGGACCAGGTGTTGAGGATCGCGATCACCGGCTTGCCGGCATAGTCCTCGGGCCCGTAGCCCATCTGGCGGATGCGCGAGCGGTGGCCGAACGCGCGCAGGTCGTGCACGCCGAACCAGCGGTGCGAGCGCAGCTCTTCCTTGGTCTTCGCGGGCTTGCTTGCCATCTTCTCTCGCGCGC
>JBGAKU010000281.1:0-6875 GCA_044224255.1 Geminicoccaceae bacterium | reverse complement strand
GAGGGACTGGAGCATCGCCAGTTCCAGGGCCGCGACTATCTGCTGGTGAAGGTGCCGGTGGCGGGGTTCGTCCGGCTCGAACCCGCCGGCATGACTGCGGCTCAGTCAGCAAGCTGAGTGCCGGACGGGCAGCCCGGCTTGCCGGCGAGGCAGCGCGCCAGCACGTCGGGCGGGAGCTGGCCGAGCTGGGTGAACAGGCCCAAAAAGTCGAAGTGGTTGTACGCCTCCAGGATTTTGCCGTCGGCGATCCGCCCATAGATCGTGCCCGTGATCGCCACCTTGCGGCCATCCTGGGCGACGCCCTTGAAGGTGCACAAAGCGGCGAGCCAACCGTCGGCCTCGACATGGTGGTCGATCACGAGCTCGGTGCCGCGGAGCAGCCTGCACAGGGCGGCGTGGAACTGCTTGAACGCGGCAGGACCGATCAGGGTCTGGCCGCCCAACCCGTGCGCGGCGACATCTGGCGCCAGCATCGCGTCGATCGCGGCCTCGTCCCGCTCGACCCAGACCCGCTGGGCCCACGTCCGCAGCGTTTCGATCATGCGCTCGCTCCCACGACGATGCCGCCGGCTCCAGTCTGAGGCCATCGCTCGCGACCGGCGGTGCGAAACCGCACGTTCCGGCGAGCGTCGGGCCGGGAGAGGACAAGAAACTTGAACGGGCCTGATGGCCAACACTCTGCTGGAGCCGGCTAGCCCTCGGCGCGCTCGATCGCGGCGGCAGCATCGAGCCAGCGCTGCTCGACGGCCTCAGTCTCGGCCCTCAGCTCGGCGAGGCGCTTCTGGATGGCTCCGATGTCGGTGCCGTTGGCGTAGCTGGTCGGGTCCGCCAGGCGCGCCTCGAGGGTGCCGCGCTCCTGGTCCAGGCGCTCGATCTGACGCTCGGCTTCCTTCAGCCGTTGGCGCAGCGGGGCCAGCAGCGCCCGACGCTCGCCGGCCGCACGCCGCTCGGGCCTGGCGGGCTCCGGCGCGGTCTGCTCGGCCGAGGTTTCGAGCAGGAGGCGGCGATAGTCCTCCATGTCGCCCTCATAGGGGCGCACCCGGCCGCCGTCGACCAGCCACAAGGAATCCGCGACCAGCTCGACCAGGTGGCGGTCGTGGCTGATCACGATGACCGCTCCCGGGAACTCGTTGACCGCCTCGACCAGGGCTTCGCGGCTGTCGATGTCGAGATGGTTGGTGGGCTCGTCCAGGATCAGGAGCTGCGGCGCCTCCAGGCACATCAGCGCCAGGGCGAGGCGGGTCTTCTCGCCGCCCGAGAGGTGCCGGGCCTGGGTGCGCGCCTGATCCTGGCCGAGGCCGAAGCGGGCGAGCCAGGCGCGGGTCTCCTGCTCGCGCTGCGCCGGGCGGCGGGCCTGGATGTGCTGGATCGGGCTCTCCAGGGGCTGCAGATCCTCGATCTGGTGCTGGGCGAAGAAGCCGACCTTGAGCCCGCGCGCGCGGGTCAGCTCGCCCGTCATGGGCTCCAGCCGGCCGGCGACCAGCTTGGCGAAGGTCGACTTGCCGTTGCCGTTGCGGCCGAGGAGCGCGATGCGGTCGTCCGGGTCGAGCCGCAGGGAGAGCTGTGACAGCACCACCTTGTCGCCATAGCCGGTCTTCGCACCGTCCATGGTGATCATCGGTGGCGCCGGCACGGCCGAGGCCGGGAAGGCGAAGCGGATCTCCGGCTCGATCAGCGCCTGGGCGATCGGCTCCATGCGCTCCAGCATCTTGATCCGGCTCTGCGCCTGGCGCGCCTTGCTCGCCTTGTAGCGGAAGCGGTCGACGAAGGACTGGATGTGGGCACGCTCGGCGACCTGCCGCTGCCGCGCCTTCTCCTCCAGCACCAGCCGCTCGCGCCGGATGCGCTCGAACTGGTCGTAGCCGCCGGAGTAGAGGGTGAGCCTGCGGCCCTCCAAGTGGCAGGTCTTCTGCGGCACCGAGTTGAGGAAATCGCGGTCGTGGCTGACCAGGATCAGCGTGCGCGGGTAGCGGCGCAGATGCTCCTCGAGCCAGATCGCAGCCTCGAGATCGAGATGGTTGGTGGGCTCGTCGAGCAGGAGCAGGTCGGGCTCGAGGAACAGCACGCCGGCGAGCGCCACGCGCATGCGCCAGCCGCCCGAGAAGGAGGACAACGGGCGGTGCTGCTCCTCGTCGGCGAAGCCCAGCCCCTTGAGGATACGGGCGGCGCGCGCCGGTGCGGCGTCGGCCCGGATGTCCTGCAGCCGCTGATGCAGCTCGGCCTGCCGCACCGGGTCGGCCGCCGCCTTTGCCTCGGCGAGCAGCTGGGTGCGCAGGGTGTCGGCGGCGAGCACGGCCTCGAGCGGCGTGGCCTCGCCGCCGGGCGCCTCCTGGCGCACCATGCCGATCTTGATCGACGAGGGCATCCGCACCTCGCCCAGATCGGGCTGCAGCTCGCCCGCGATCAGATGCAGCAGGGTCGACTTCCCAGTGCCGTTGCGGCCGATCAGGGCGAGCCGCGTACCGGCCGGAACGTGCAGGTTGGCGCCCTCGAGCAGGGGGCGGCCGGCGACGCGGAGGGTGACATCGGCAAGGTCGAGCATGGCGGCGGGTCGATAGCATGGCGGCGGCCGTGGCCCAACCCCCGGCTCAGCCGATCATGGGCGTTCGGCCGGCCGCCGGACTGGCAGGTCCCCACCCCCGCCGGCGCTCCTCTGAGCGGCACCTGGATTCCACCAGCGGTTATGAAAGTGCTCGCCTGAGATGCTGCCACTATGGTATGTTAAGCCGATTTGCCGGATGCTTTTGGACGAAAGCCATGGTCGGGCCTGCAAGCGTCTTGTTCTTTGGGATCCCGAAATTCCCGTCGCGCAATCATTGGTTGTCTATCATTCGATTGCTATGCCCAATTTTGGCAGTAGCGACACTCCCATCACCGCCCGCAGCCGCCGCGTTGCCGAACATCGTGCTGATCGTCGCCGACGATCTCGGCTACGGCGAGGTCGGGATCCACCACCAGGGTGACATCTCCACCCCGAACATCGATGCGATCGGCAGGGCGGGTGTCACGTTCAGCGACGGCTACGTCACCGCTCCGGTCTGCGTCCCCAGCCGCTTCGGCCTCATGACGGGACGCTATCCGCAGGAGCTGGGCATCCACGACAACCCACCCCGCCCGGTGCCCGCGAATTTCGGCATGCCGGCCAAGGAGATCACCTTGGCCGAGGCCCTGCGCGCGCGGGGCTACGCTACCGGCCTGATCGGCAAGTGGGATCTCGGCTACGACCCGCCGCACTATCCGCAATTGCACGGGTTCGACGAGTTCTTCGGCGTGCTGAATGCCGGCCACCCCTATTTCGGGGAGCAGCCCGGCAATCCGATCATGCGTGGCACGACCGTGGTGCCGGCGTCGGGCTACCTCACCGACACCCTCGCGACCGAGGCTGTCAAGTTCATCCGCCGACATGCCGGCTCGCCGTTCTTTCTGGACGCCTCGTTCACCGCCACGCACACGCCGTTGCAGGCCAAGCCGGCCGTGCTGGCACGGCTTTCCTACATCGCCGACCCGAAGCGCCGCCTGTTCGCCGGCGTGCTCGTCTCCCTCGATGAGGCCGTGGGCCGAATCTCCGCCGCTCTCCGCTCGACCGGCGTGTCCGGCAACACCATGGTCGTGTTTCTCGGCGACAACGGGTGCAACAGTTGCCGGAACAAGCCGCTGCGCGGTGGCAAACGTGATCTCTACGAAGGCGGGATCAGGGTGCCGATGATGCTGTCCTGGCCCGGCCGGGTGGCCCGGAGCTCGGTCTATGCACGGCCGGTGATGTCGTTCGACCTGTTCGTGACCATGCTGCGCGCCGGAGGCGGGAGACCGGCGGCGGTGGTCGACGGAGTGGACCTCCTGCCGTTCCTGCAAGGCGCCACCGGCGACCCCCACGAGGCGCTGTTCTGGACCTCCATCGATCACACGTTCGGCGCGATCCGGCAGGGCAGGTGGAAGCTCGTCGACGGCCAGCTCTACGACCTGCAGACCGACATCGGCGAGAGACGGGACTTGGCCACCACGAAGCCGACCCTGGCCGCGGATCTCGCCCACGCCCTGGCGCTCTGGCGCGACAGCCTGCCTCCCCCGGCGTGGTAAGGCATTCGCCGCTGACGTAGAGCTCCTCGGCGAGGCCGGTCGTCGGCATCCCCCGGAGCCACACCATGAGGGGGAGCTTGACGGTCGACCCGGCCGCATCGCATCAGCACCCGCGATAGGAAGGCCGTCCCGGTTTGGCTGACCGCTTCCCGGGGCGGCCAGGGGGAGGGGTCAGCCTATGCGTGACGTGCTGCGCAAGCTGCGGCACCTGTCGACCTCCATCGGACGCCAACACCTGTGGATGGGTGCCCGCAACTATGCGTGGCCGCTGCTCCGGGCCGTCGCGGGCCTCTATCGGCGCACTCTCGCTCGCCGCATTCGGCTGGTCTGCGTGGTAGGCTCCTACGGCAAGACGACCACGGCGGCGGCCGTCGCCACCGTGCTGGGCACATCCCCGCCACCATCCGACAACGCCTTCTCCAGCCTGGCGCTCTGGCTGCTGCGACAACCACCTTGGCGACGCTACGCGGTGTTCGAGGCCGGTATCGACGGGCCGGGGCAGATGGCCGCCTATGGCACCATGCTCCGGCCAGATGTGGTCGTCGTGACCAGCATCGGTAGCGAGCATCACCGGTCCCTGGGCACACTGGACGTGACCCAGGCCGAGAAGAGCCGGATGGTCGAGGCACTCACCGCCAGTGGCACGGCGATCCTGAACGCCGACGATCCCAGGGTGGCCGCGATGGCCGCACGCTGCGCTGGGCGCGTGATTCGTTTCGGCATCGATACCGAGGCCGACGTGCGCGCCACTGACGTCGCGATCAACTGGCCGTACGGCACGCGCGTGACGCTCCGGATCGGACGGACAGAGCGGCTGGTCAGGCTTCGATTGCTCGGCCGGGTGATGGTCTATCCATTTCTGGCCGCCATGAGCGTCGCCCAGGCCGAGGGCTTGCCACTCGACCGAGCCATCGCTGCTCTCGAGGCCATGCCGCCGAGGCGCGGCCGCCTGCAGCTCGAGCCGCTGCCGGGCGCCGCCCGGCTGGTCCGCGACGACTTCAAGTCGTCGATCGAGACGATCGACGCCGCGCTCGATGTGTTGTCCGAGATACCCGGTCGCAGAATCGTGGTGATCGGCTCGGTGTCGGAGCCGCCCGGCAGCCAGGGGCCCATCTACAGGCGGATCGGAACGCGGTTGGCCGAGGTGGCCTCGCGGGTGGTTGTCGTCAGTTCGGAGTTCCAGCGATATGCCGCAGGTGTCAGAGCCGGCGGCTTGTCACGCTCCGCGCTGGTCGATGTCCGGCGCGATGTGAAGGGCGCCTGGGAGGTGGTGCGCGCGGACCTGCGGCCGGGCGACGTCGTGCTGGTGAAGGGGCGGGACACCGAGCGCCTCGACCGCATCGGCCTCGCCCTTCAGGGCCACGACGTCCGGTGCACGATCGATTTCTGCGACCTGCGCGGCGTCCGCTGCGAGGTCTGCCCCAAGCTGGAGACGGGCTGGGTCGTGTGACCCGTGGGCGCAGATGCCGCGAGCTCGCGCAAGGACAGGCGCTGATCAGCGCGTAAGCTGGTCGATCAGCCCATTGTTGTAGCTGCGTGTCATCCCCGGGATCAGCAAGGCATCGATGAGCCACCACAGGCCGAGGATGCCGAAGCCGAGCCAGCCGATCAGGATCCAGTAGGTCAGCCAGGACAGGCCGTGCAGGATCAGCATCGCGATGCCGGAGCCGACGCGGCCCAGATACATGCGGTGGATGCCGAAGAAGCCCAGGAAGAACCAGAGGATGTAGGCAAGCAACGCCGACTTCTTGTTGGCATCGTAGCGCATCACCGTCTCGGCGCTGAAGTCGCCGGCCATCGCTCCAATCCCACTTCTCGGACCCAGGTGCCACCATGCGGACGGCCGGATCGGATGTGGCCTCGCAAGCCTGCTTGCGCAACCATGGGCCTTCGCGTCTCCTTCGCGAACCCGAGGTCAGGGACGGACCGAACGGAGACTGAAGGAATGAACGACCGGGCCGAGCCGGCGCAGCCGGTATTCAGTGCCGCCGACATCGGCGCGCTCGCTCACCTGTATCGGGGCGAGGTCTATCGCAGCACCGTCTGGCGGACGCGGCTGGACGCGACCACCAACTGGGCCGTAGTCGCGACCGGCATCGCCCTGTCGGTGACATTCAGCAGCGCCACCGCCTCGCCGCTGCCGCTCGCCCTGGTCGGGCTCTTGGTCGCGGTGTTCCTGTCGATCGAGGCGCGCCGCTATCGCTTCTTCGATTTCTGGCGGATGCGCGCGCATGTGCTCGAGCTGCAGTTCTTCGGCCCGATCCTGCTCGGGCAAGGGATCCGTACGGACAATGGCTGGAACAAGATCCTCTACAACGACTATACGCGGCCCAGCCTGCACATCGGCCTGCTCGAGGCGGTCGGCCGCCGCCTCCGGCGCAACTATGGCTGGATCTTCTCCATTCAGGTGGTGGCCTATGTCGGCAAGCTGCTGATCCACCCCGTCCCGATCGCGCACATCAGCGAGCTCTGGCAGCGTGCCTCGGTCGGGCCGATCCCGGGGCAGCTCGTATTGCTCGCCGGGCTGGTCTTCCACGGCACCTGGGTCACGATCGCCTACACGACGCTGCGGAGCCGGAGGGGCGGCGATCGACCCCGCGCCCCGGCACCGACCCAGGACCGGATGTTGCAGCTGGCCTCGGGTCGAGGCTGAGCTAACCCGGATTTCTCACCGCGGCGAGTTTTGGCGGGGGCATTGGTTCGTCTCGGTCTGGTTGGCGGGTACTCTCCGATCCGGTGGCATCTGGGTTGGATGGTGGACATGACGGTGCGCGGCCGCCCTTGGGCGGCGTCGCAGC
>JBGAKU010000280.1:0-6918 GCA_044224255.1 Geminicoccaceae bacterium | reverse complement strand
TCCTCGAGCACGTACTCTAGCGAGCCCAGCATCGCCGCCATGAAGGCGAGACCGGCCCAATCGAAGTGCTTGAACAGCTCGAAATCGGGCTCGTCGAAGTCGATCATCAGCCACGCGGCCACGGTGACCGCAATGCCCGGGCCGACATTGACCAGGAAGATCCAGTGCCAGGAGAACAGGTCGGTGAGATAGCCGCCGACCGTCGGGCCGATGGTCGGCGCCAACGTCGCCACCAGCCCGATCACCGGCGAGATCAGCGCCTGCCGGCCGCGGAAGATGGTGTAGGCGGAGGCGAACACGGTCGGGATCATGCCGCCACCGATGAAGCCCTGCAGCGCGCGGTAGACGATCATCTGCTCGATCGTGGTTGCGGTCGCGCACAGGAGACTCATCACGGTGAAGCCAGCCGCGGAGATGGTGAACATCCACCGGGTCGAGAGCACGCGCGAGAGCATGCCCGACAGCGGGATCATGATCACCTCGGCGATCAGGTAGCTGGTCTGGACCCAGGAGATCTCGTCGGCGCTGGCCGACAGGCCGGCCTGGATCTCGGCGAGCGAGGCCGAGACGATCTGGATGTCCAGGATCGCCATGAACATCCCGAAGACCATGAAGATGAAGGTGACCAGCCGCTTCTTGTCGAGCGGCGGCAGGGCCTGGGCGGGCGCCGTCACCTCCGCCTAGGACCCGGCGGCCACCCGCTCGGCCGGGCCGGTGCGGGTATCGACCGAGGCCACGATCGAGAGACCGGGGCGCAGCAGACCCTCCTCCAGCACGCCAGGATCGATCGCGATCCGCACCGGCACGCGCTGCACGATCTTGGTGAAGTTGCCCGTGGCATTCTCGGGCGGCAGCAGGCTGAACACCGCGCCGGAGGCCGGCGCGATGCTCTCCACCGTTCCCCGAATCTCACGGTCGGGGAACGCGTCGACCGTGATCCGCACCGTCTGGCCCGGCCTGACGTGAGCGAGCTGCGTCTCCTTGAAGTTGGCGTCGACGTGAACGGTGCGCAGCGGCACCAGGGCCGCGAGGCGCGTGTCCTCCTTCACATAGGCGCCGACCTCGACCGCCTTGTTGCCGATCACGCCGTCGACCGGAGCACGCACCGTAGTGAATTCGAGGTCTCGCTGGGCCTGTGCGACCGCGGTGCGCAGCTCTCCCGCGACTCGTTCGGCCTCGTTCCGCTGCGCCTTGAGCACCTCGACGTTCGCCTGCTCGGTCGCGAGCTCGGCTTCGGCCGCACGCACTGCCGCCGAGGCGCGCGCCCGATCCCAGGTCGCCTCGTCCAGCTTGGACCGGCTGGTGAACTCGGTGCGGCTGAGCTGGCTCTGGCGCTCGAACTCCGCCTGTGCGTGGGTCAGCTCGGCACGGGCGGCATCCAGGCTCGCCTCGGCTCGGGCGATGCCGGCCTGGGCCGCCTCGGTCTGCCGCTCGATGCGCGCGATCGTGCTGTCCTGCGTCGCCAGCCGGTTCTCCGCCGCCTGCAGCGCCAAGCGGTAGTCGCCGTCGTCAATCCGGGCGATCACGTCGCCGGCGCGCACGCTCTGGCCATTCTCGATCTCGACGTCGGTCACGTAGCCGACCGCGTTGGCCGCCAGGATCGTGATGTCACCCTGCACATAAGCATCGTCGGTCGAGACTAGGAAGCGGCCGTCGGTCCACCAGTCGCGAGCCCAGTGCCCGCCATAGACGGCCGTGGCGAGCAGCGCCGCCGCCAGCACCAGCCGCTTGACCGGCAGCCGGCGCCGCGGCGCAGGTCGCGGATGCGCCGCCACCGCCTTGGCCGGGCGGGCGGCATGCATCTGCAGCAGCGACTTCGCGGCGGGCGCGGAGGCCCCGGCCCTGCCTTCTTCGATGTCCACGAGGCGATCCTCGATCCGAGACGTTGACCTCGCCGAAAACCTGTCGCATTCTGCAATGACCGAACGGTTCGGTCAATAGCTGGGCGGAGAGCGTTGCTCGAAGATCGACCCACAGGCGAGAGCGACGCCGTCGAGACGCCCGCCGCCGATCACAAGCGGCGGCAGATCCTGGACGGCGCGCGGCAGGTGTTTCTCGCCGACGGCTTCGATGGTGCGAGCATGGGCAGCATCGCGAAGGCGGCCGGTGTCTCGAAGGGAACGCTCTACAGCTACTTCGAGAGCAAGGAGGGGCTGTTCGAGCGCCTGATCCAGGACGAGCGGGCGAGCCTCGCCGAGGCGACATTCCGACTCGACGCCGACGATCCCGACACGCGTGCGGTCCTGCGGCGTCTGGGGCGTAGCTTCCTCGCCATGCTGATCCGGCCCGAGCACGTCGCCTCCGTGCGCATGGTGATCGGCGCCGCCGACAAGCTGCCGCGTCTCGGTCAGGCTTTCTACGAGGCCGGTCCCCGCCAGGGAATGGCCCGGCTTGCCGCCTATCTCGACCGCCAGGTCGCCGCAGGGCGGCTGGCGATTCCGGACACCGAGACCGCAGCGCAGCAGTTCCTCGACCTGTGCGGCAGCCTGGTCATGAAGCGGCTGATGTTCGCAGTGAGCCCCGCACCCGACCAAGCCATGGCGGAGCAGCAGGTCGAGCGGGCGCTGGTGATGTTCTACAGCGCCTACGGACCCAAGGAGCCCTCACCCGAGGCTTAGCGCAAGGACTGCCAGGTCACGCGCGCCGTGTTCGGCGAGCAGGCGTGCCGCCCTGTGGGCACGCACGCCCGATGCACAGCACAGCACGACCCGACGGCCGACCGGGACGAGCGCGGGATCCGCCGCGATCTCCGCCGGGGCGAGGCGCAGCGCATCGGCCTGGACCGGCTCGGGCGCCTCCTCCACCCCGCGAAGCTCGACCACCAAATCGTCGGCGGTGACCTCTTCGTGGCCGATGAACGGGATCGGCGCGGCCGCGGGCTCCTCGACGCCCAGGAACCCGAACCCGCCGAAGACGAGTGTGCGCAGATCCACCGAGATCAGCCGGCCGAGCGGCGACGGCTCGAGCCCCAGCAGCAACTGCAGCGCCATATGCGCCTGGAGCGAGCCCAGCACCGCGACGGCCGAGCCGAGCACGCCGTTGGCGGCACAACTTCCCACCGTCGAGGGCATGTCCGGAAACACGGCCCGATAGCTCGGCGCGCCGGCGCAGAATGCGCCGACATAGCCGGACAGCCCGAGCACCGACGCGGAGATCAGCGGCTTGCCGACATCGTGGCAGGCGCCGCTGAGGACATAGGTGACGGCAAGACTGTCGGCGCAGTCGAGCGCGAGGTCGTGGCCACCTACCAGGGCCGCGGCCTCGGCGACCGCGAGCCGCCGCGACAGCGCCTCGACCCCGATCTCGGGGTTGGCGGCCAGCAGCGCATCCCGTGCAGCGTCCACCTTGTGCCTGCCGATGTCGGCCATGCGGTAGAGCGGCTGCCGATGCAGGTTGCTCTCCTCGACCCGGTCGTGGTCGAGGACGGTCAGATGGCCGACGCCTGCGCCGGCAAGCGTGGCGAGCACGGGCGAACCCAGGCCCCCTGCCCCCACGACGAGGACCCGCGCCGCCGCAAGCCTGGCCTGACCCGCGTCGCCGATCTCCGGCAGCACCATCTGGCGGGCGTAGCGATTGCTCATGGCGCGCCCACCGCCGAGCGCCACTCCCGGACCCGCGCCTCCGGGTCCGGATTGAGCAGCACGTCCGTGACCACCGCGGCACTGTCGGCGCCCGCGGCCAGGGCCGCCTTGGCGCGCTCGGGCGTGAGCCCGCCGATCGCGATCAGCGGCACGGCGCCGATGCGGCGCTTCCATTCCGTGACCTTCTCGAGCCCCTGCGGCGCCCACGGCATCTGCTTGAGCAGCGTCGGCCAGACCGGGCCGAGAGCCACATAGTCGGGCTCCGTCGCCAGTGCCCGTTCGAGTTCCCGATCGTCGTGGGTGCTGACGCCCAGGCGCAGGCCCGCGGCACGAATGGCGGCGAGGTCGGCGTCGTCGAGATCGCCCTGACCCAGATGAATGAAGTCGCAGCCCTCCTCGATCGCGAGCCGCCAGTGATCGTTGACCACAAGCTCGGCGCCTACCGCAGCGCACAGATCGCGCGCGCGCCGGATCTGCGCACGCAGCTCGCCCTCGGGACGGTCCTTGACCCGGAGCTGGGCGAAGCGGACCCCATGCGGCAACAGCCGCTCCAGCCACTGCGCATCGTCAACGATCAGATAGAAACGGTCGAGCGGCATGGCGTCAGCCCAGAGTGGCGAGGCCGAGGACGGGGGTCGAGGGCGCCGCCAGATCGCGCGGCTCCATCGGGTCGGCGAGGTAGCCCTCGCGCCCCGCCTCGATCGCCAGCGCGAACGCGCGTGCCATGCCCGCGGGATCGCCCGCCTTGGCGACGGCGGTGTTCAGGAGCACGGCGTCGAAGCCCAGCTCCATCGCCTGTGCGGCGTGGCTGGGCAGCCCGATCCCGGCGTCGACCACCAGAGGCACGTCGGGAAAGCGCGCCCGCATCGAGCGCAGCGCGGACGGATTGGCGAGGCCTCGGCCCGAGCCGATGGGGGCACCCCAGGGCATCAGCACGCGGCATCCGGCCGCCAGCAGCCGCTCGGCCACGATCAGGTCCTCGGTGGTGTAGGGAAACACCTCGAACCCGTCCGCGGCCAGGATGCGCGCGGCCTCGACCAGCTCGAACACGTCGGGTTGCAGCGTGTCGTGATGACCGATCACCTCGAGCTTGATCCAGGGCGTGCCGAACACCTCGCGCGCCATCTGCGCGGTCGTGACCGCCTCCTTGGCGCTGTGACAGCCGGCGGTGTTGGGCAGCACCCGCACGCCCAGCCCGCGGATCAGCGACCAGAAGCCCTGCCCGGCCAGCGCCGCCCCGGATTCGCGCCGCAGCGAGACGGTCACCACCTCGACACTCGCGGCTTCCACCGCTTTGGCGAGCACTGCTGGGGACGGGTACTGCGCGGTGCCGAGGAGCAGGCGCGAGCGCAGCTCAGTGCCGTAGACGGTCAACATGGTCAGCCTCCCTGCATCGGTGCGACCACCTCGACGCGGTCGCCTTGCGCCAGCTCGCGCGCCGTGCGGGCGGCGGCGGGTGCGAACTCGCCATTGACGGCCGTGGCGACCACGGTGCCGCCGAAGCCGAGCTCCTCGAGCAGGTCGGCGAGCGTCCTGCCCTGGATCTCACGAGGCTCGTTGTTGACGATCACCTGCATCCATCACCTCCGGGAAGACCGCGCGCTCCATCACCACCGCCGCCGCCCGGCGCGCGAGCGCCGGCGCCAGCAGGAAGCCGTGGCGGAACAGACCGTTGACCAGAACCCTCTCGCCCTGTCGGCGGATGCGCGGGAGATTGTCGGGAAAGGCCGGCCGCACGTCACAGCCGAGCTCCAGGATCTCGGCCTCGGCGAACGCAGGATGGAGCGCGTAGGCGGCGTTGAGCAGCTCGACCACCGAGCGCGCCGTCACACGGCCGCGCTCCTCGCTCTCGATCATGGTCGCACCGACCATGAACACCCCCTCCGGGCGCGGCACGACGTAGAGCGGGAAGCGCGGATGCAGAAGTCGGACAGGCCGTGCGAGCGTCACGTCCGGACAACGCACGACCACCATCTCGCCCTTCACGCCGCGCAGATCGGGCAGACGGTCCCGGGCGGCAAAGCCGCGACAGTCGACCACCGGTCCCGCGACGTCCTCCACCGCGACGCCGAAGCGGATGGGCACGCTCCGCTCCGTGAGCCCGCGGGCGAGCGAGGCCAGCGCGGCGCGCGGCTCAAGATGCGCCTCCTCCGGAAAATAGAGGGCGCGCCCGAAGCGGCCGGCAAGGTCCGGCTCCAGCGCGGCGATGCCCGCCGGGTCGAGGCGACGATAGTTCCTGGTGCGA
Organism: Geminicoccaceae bacterium; assembly: GCA_044224255.1. GTDB lineage: Bacteria > Pseudomonadota > Alphaproteobacteria > Geminicoccales > Geminicoccaceae > Benzoatithermus. The sequence continues at coordinate 1,092 of JBGAKU010000280.1, read as the reverse complement.
CGGGCGAAGCGCTCGAGATCGGGCTCGTCCCGCCGCGGAGCCAGCACGAGGCTGCCCATCCGGGCGACGCCGCCGTGATGCCGCGGCCACCAGTCGAGCGATTCACCGCCGAGCTCCGCCACGAGCTCCTCGGCACTCTCGCGCTCGCACCAGGGTGCAAGCATCCCCCCCGCCTGCCAGGAGCAGGCGCCCAAGCCCAGGGCCGGCGCGCGCTCAACGACCTCGACCGCGCAGCCGCGCTCGGAAAGCTCGGTGGCTGTGGCGAGGCCGGCAACGCCGGCGCCGATCACGGTGACGCGCATCCGCCTCCCCCGTCCGTGGCGGAGGAGGGCGGCGTCGGTTTTTCCGGGGGCGCCCATCCCTTCGCCAGCGTGACCTGGATCAGGTTCGTAGGGTCGCCATGCCGCGCCACGCGCCGATGGCCTCTCAGCCCCCTGCCGGGACTCCCCTTGGTGCCCTTGAGATAGTCGCCGCGCGGCCGGAGGTCAAATCAGACCGTGCGCCGCAACAGGCGCTGGCGTGGTCTCCCGCTCGTCCGAGTTGCGGAACGGAAGACGGCACGGGCCACGGGAAACGGGGCGAGATCAGCGCGCCGGAAACCAGTTCTCGCGCGGCATATCCAGCAGCTGCAGAAAAAGGGCATCGGGCTCGATGCCGGGCGAATCGTGCAGGAGCTCCGACAGCCGCCGGTGGAACGCGCGCTTCTGTGTCGCGCTGCGCGTGTCCGGGGCGGTCACTTGGATCACGACGGGAGCATCGCCGGACGAGGGCGGCATCGTCGCAGGCTCGACCCTGGTCAGGATGTGGATGCGATCGGCCGGCGTTACGGCGAATGCCTCGATCAGGGCGCGCCTCACGCCCGCCGCCACGGCCAGCCGATACTGCTCCGGCCTGTCGTCGCTGAGCGAGATCCAGACCAACGGCATAGGCTCGGACGACCCCGGCCTATGGCGCCGCGGACGGCGTACGCGCGGCCGCTTTTCGCGATCTCGGCCGCGCCGGCGGACCCGGGCGGTGGAAGAGCTCGATCTGCCGCGGCAACCGACCGCGCGGCCACCGGCCCTCGCGAAGGCCGGCGGCGACCTTAACAGC
>JBGAKU010000279.1:0-7054 GCA_044224255.1 Geminicoccaceae bacterium | reverse complement strand
GGCAAGGAGAAGCCCATGGCCTCGGCCATGGCGGTCATGGTCGCCGCCGTGCCCATGGTCATGCACATCCCGGCCGAGCGGGCGATGCCGCTCTCGATGTCGTTCCAGTCCTGCAGGCTGATGGTGCCGGCCTGCAGCTCGGCCCAGTACTTCCAGCTGTCCGAGCCCGAGCCCAGGATCCTGCCGCCAGTTGCCGCGCAGCATGGCCCCGGCCGGGACGAAGATCGCCGGCAGGTTCATGGAGATCGCCCCCATGAGCAGGCCGGGCGTGGTCTTGTCGCAGCCGCCCATCAGCACCGCCCCGTCCAGCGGGTGGCTCCTGAGCAGCTCCTCGGTCTCCATCGCCAGAAAATTGCGGTAGAGCATCGTCGTCGGCTTGACGAACGGCTCGCTCAGCGAGATCGCCGGCAGCTCGAGCGGAAACCCGCCGGCCTGGAACACCCGCGGCTTGACGTCCTCCACCCGCTCCGGGAAGCGCGTGGCACCGGCTGATGTCCGACCAGGTGTTGATGAGATCACCGCCTTGCCGATAGTCACCGGCCGGATCCGCGACCGGCGGCCGGCGAAAGCGCGCAGGTCGTGCACTTCGAACTCAACGGTGCGAGCGCAGCTCCTCCGACGTTTTGCCTGGCCGTGCCCGAACGCCCGCAGATCGTGCACACCAAACCAGCGATGCGAGCGCAGCTCCTCCCGCCTCTTCTTGCTCATCCCGTCCTGCCTCCCTCAGTAGCCGGAGCCGGCGGTGGCCGGCCACTCGCTGCGCATCCTGGCCACCACGGCCTGGGCGCCGGCCATCAGCCGGGCGTCCGAGGCGATGGTCACGAGCTTGAAGCCCTTCTCGATCATCTTCAGCGCGTATTCGGGCGTGCCGTTATGGATGCACGGCACGACGCCGTGCTCCTTCGCCTTGCGCGCGATCAGGTCGATCGCCTCCACCACAGCCGGCTCGTCCTGGTCGAAGCGCGGCGTGCAGCCGAGGGCCAGCGACAAATCGGCCGGTCCGACATAGACCGCGTCCAGGCCGTCGACGCGCAGGATCTCGTCCAGATTGTCGAGCGCCTGTCGGGTCTCGATCATCGCGAAGGCGACGACGGTCCTGTTGGCCTCCTTGGCGTAGTCGGCGCCGGCATAGAGCAGGGCCCGGATCGGCCCGAAGCTGCGAGCCGCCGGCGGCGGGTAGCGCATCGACTGCACGAGTCTCGCGGCGTCGGCCGCGTTGTTGACCATCGGGCAGATGATGCCGTAGGCGCCGGCATCGAGCATCTTCATGATGATGCCGGGGTCGAGCCACGGCACGCGCACGATCGGCATGGTGGACGTGGTCGAGATCGCGGCCAGCATGCCGACCGCGGCCTGATAGTCGATGACGCCATGCTGCATGTCCAGCGTGAGCGAATCCCAGCCCGCATGCGCCATGGTCTCGGCGGAGAAGGCGTTGGGGATGGCGAGCCAGCCGTTGACCACGGCCTCGCCCTTGGCCCACTTGCGGCGGATCAGGTTCTCGCGCATCGGCCCGGCCTCAGTCCAGCGGCCGGCCGGGGATCGAGCGCGCGCCGTGGCGGGCGTCCCAGGTGTCCTGGACCTGCTGCAGGATGCCCATCGCCGGCAGCACGGACGGGCCGGAGGCCAGGGGCGGCCGGTTCTCGCGCACGGCGTCGAGGAAGTCGAAGACGATCCGGGCCGCGTTGGCCTGCTCGGATTCGATCGGCGTCTCGCCGTCGGCCGTGCGCAAGGTGCCGCCAAGGATGTCGTAGAAATACGTGTCGCGGTTGGTGACGATCAACTTGTCATAGAAGCGGTAGGTAGCGTGGTAGGAGCCGTGCACCAGGCCATCGGTCGGCCTCGGTCTCGACCAGCACGACGCACTCCATCGGGATGCCGGTCTGCTCGTGGCAGGCGCCGTAATAGCTCTGGACTTGGCGGATCGGCGCGCCGTCGAACAGGTACATGCCCAGATCGACGAAATGGCAGAAATGATGCCAGAGGATGTTGTCGGTCCAGTTGCGCTGGTAGCCGGTGGCGCCGACATTGGTCAGCCGCTTGATGAAGAATCGGCCGGCGATGTGGCGGATCTTCTCCTCGCCGGTACGGCAGCGGGCGAGCAGGGCCTCGCGCTCGCGGCGGAAGCGCATCGGGTGCGACAGCCCGTAGGTCTTGCCGCTGCTCGCCCTGCCGCGACCACGCGCTTGGCGCCGGCGAGGCTCATCGCGATCGGAATCTCGATCAGCGTGTGCTTGCCGGCCTCGAGGCAGGCCACCGCCTGCGCCTCGTGCTGGTCGCTGGGGGTGCCGAGGATCACCACGTCGATCTCGGGATCGGCCAGCGCCTCCTCCAGCGTGCCCGCGACCTTCCTATAGCCGTAGCGCTGCGCGAACGCCTTGGCCGCGTCCAGCCGCCGGCCGACCACGGTGTGCAGCACCGCGTCCGTCTGCTGCAGCGCCTCGGAATGCCAGACGCCCATCATGCCGTAGCCGACCATGCAGACATTCATCGTACGTGCTCCTGCTCAGTGCAGCTTCAGGCGGGGGTCGGTGCGCAGCCGGAGCAGGTTGATCAGGCTGACGAGCGCCACCCAGAGGAAGCCGTGCACGGCCAGTTGGTGCTGTTTGTCGAGGCGGAGGTAGGTCAGCCTGGCCGGCGCGCCGGCCGCGATCCCGTGCAGCAGCGGCTTCCGGACGTGGGCGGGACGGACGTCGGCCAGCGTGATCTGCGCCTGGCGGCGCCGCCCCAGCCGGTGGCCGAGGGCCGTGGCCAGCACGATGCCGGACGCGGCCTGCTCCGCCTCGACGCTCCGGGCCGTCGTTCCCGTCGGCTCCACGGCCGAGGCGCGCATCGATCCGCTCCCTAGCGCATCGTCGGCATGACGAAGTCCGCACCCTTGCGGATGCCGGTCGGCCAGCGCGAGGTGATGGTCTTCAGGCGGGTGTAGAAGCGCACGCCCTCGGGCCCGTGCATGTGGTGGTCGCCGAACAGCGACGCCTTCCAGCCGCCGAAGCTGTGGAACGCCATCGGCACCGGGATCGGCACGTTGATGCCGACCATGCCGACCTCGACCTGATGCGCGAACTCGCGCGCGGCATCGCCGTCGCGGGTGAAGATCGCGGTGCCGTTGGCGAAGGCGTGGCCGGCGATCAGCGCCGCCGCTTCCTGGTAGTCCTTGGCCCGGGCGATCGACAGCACCGGCCCGAAGATCTCCTCCCGCCAGATCGTCATGTCCTTGGTGACGCGGTCGAACAGCGTGCCGCCGAGGAAGAAGCCGCCCTCGTAGCCTTGCATCTTGAAGTCACGGCCGTCGACGACGAGCTCGGCCCCCTCGGCCACGCCCCGGTCGATGTAGCCCTTGACCTTGGCCAGATGCGCGCCGGTGATCAGCGGCCCCATCTCGGCCTCGCGGTCGGTGCCCGGGCCGATCTTCAGCGCCTGGATCTTGGGCACCAGCCGTTCGACCAGCGCATCGGCGACCTGGTCGCCGATCGGCACCGCCACCGAGATCGCCATGCAGCGTTCGCCGGCGGCGCCGTAGGCCGCCCCCATCAGCGCGTCGACGGCCTGGTCGAGGTCGGCGTCGGGCATGACGATCATGTGGTTCTTGGCCCCGCCCAGCGCCTGGCAGCGCTTGCCGTTTTGGGCCGCGGTCTCGTAGATGTACTTCGCGATCGGGGTCGAGCCGACGAAGCTCACCGCTGCGATGCCGGGATGGTGCAGGATGGCGTCGACCGCCTCCTTGTCGCCGTGCACCACCTGGAACACGCCGTCCGGCACACCGGCTTCCTTGAGCAGCTCGGCCAGGATCAGCGCACCCGACGGCACGCGCTCGGAGACCTTGAGGACGAAGCAGTTGCCGCAGGCGAGCGCCACCGGGAACATCCACATCGGCACCATGACCGGGAAGTTGAACGGCGTGATCCCGGCCACCACGCCCAAGGGCTGGCGCAAGGAGTGGCTGTCCACCCGCGTGCCGACGTTCTCGGTCACCTCGCCCTTGAGCAGCTGCGGCGCCCCGGTCGCGAACTCGACCACCTCGACGCCGCGCGCGATCTCGCCCAGCGCATCGGAATAGACCTTGCCGTGCTCGGCCACGATGACCGACGCGATCCGGTCCTGGTTCTCCTCGAGCAGGCGCAAGAAGCGGTTGAGGATGCGCGCCCGGCGCAACGGTGTCGTCATCGCCCAGGCGGGGAACGCCGCCTTCGCGATCGCCACCGCCTCGTCGACCTCGGCCGTGCTGGCCAGCGGCACCGTGCCCTGCTGCTCGCCGGTCGCCGGGTTGAACACCGGCGCGGTCCGCCCGCTCCGCCCGGGAACGAACTTGCCGCCGATGAAATGCTGGATCTCGGTTGGCATGACGCGCAACCTCCGCTGCTCGTGGGTCATGGGGCGCGCGGCCCCGGCGTTCAGGCGATCTCGAGCCCGACCTGCGCGGCCGTGGCCCTGATCGTCGCGTAGCCCTTCCTGGCGTAGGTCAGGGGATGCGCCTTCTTCGGGTCCTGCTCGGCCTCGCAGATCAGCCAGCCGCTGTAGCCGGCGTCCGCGATCGGCTGCAGGGCGGCCACGAAGTCGACGCAGCCATCCCCCGGTACCGTGTAGACGCCGTTGAGCACCGAATCGAGGAAGCTCCAGCGCTCCTCCCGCGCCTGCTTCAGCACCTCGGCGCGCACGTCCTTCATGTGGACGTGGTTGATGCGCTTGGCCCACTTGCGTGCGATCGGCGCCGGATCGTCGCCGGCAAAGGTGAAGTGGCCGGTGTCGAACAGGAGGCCCAGCGAGTCGGGCGTGCCCGCGAGCAGGCGGTCGACCTCGTGCGCCCGCTCGATCACCGTGCCCATGTGATGGTGGAAGGCCATGGCCACGCCGTTGGCCGCCATCCAGTCGGCGAGCTGGCCGATCCGCTCGAGCCAGCCCGGCCACTCGGCCTCGCTCATCACCGGCCGGTCGGCCACCGGCACGTTGCGCTGGCCCTGCACGGTGCCGGCGGTCTCGGCCCAGACCACGACCTTGCAGCCGCAAGCCTTGAGCAGCTCAAAATGTGGCCGCATCGCCGCGATTTCGTCCTCGACCGAGCGCGTGCGCAGATCGCCGCTGTGCCAGCCCGAGACCAGCTCGAGCCCGTACTTGCCGAGGACAGCCTGCACCTCCTTGGCATCGTTGGGGAACTTGCCGCCCTTCTCGATGCCGACGAAGCCGGCCTCCGCCGCCTCCTTGAGGCAGGTCTCGAGCGGCGTCTCGCCGCCGAGCTCCGGCATGTCGTCGTTGGTCCAGGCGATCGGGTTGGTGCCCAGCTTGACGCTCATCTTGCCCACCTTGTTGCGTTCGGTTGCGTGGCCGCGCGGGTGTCAGCCCATCGCCTGCGCGGCGCGCGCCTTGAGGTAGCCGGCATGGGCCGCGTTGACCTCGCGCCGCGGCGAGGTCTCGGGGACGGCCACATCCCACCAGGCGCCACCCGCCTCGGTGGTCGGCATGGGGTCGGTGTCGATCACGACGACGTAGGTCTTCGGCGAGGCCTTGGCCCGCTGCAGCGCCAGCTCGAGATCGCCGATGCCGGTCACCTTCTCGGCTTCCGCACCCAGGCTGCGCGCATGGGCGGCGAAATCGATCCAGCCATCGTCGACGCGGTGGTCGACGTCGCGGATCAGGTTGTTGAAGTTGGCGCCGCCGCAGGCGCCCTGCAGGCGGTTGATGCAGCCATAGCCCCGATTGTCGAGCACGGTGACGATCAGCTTCTGGCCGAGCATCACCGACGTCTGCAGCTCGGCATTCAGCATCATGTAGCTGCCGTCGCCGACCATGACGAATATTTCGCGCTCGGGCAGCGCCATCTTCACGCCGAGCCCGCCGGCGATCTCGTAGCCCATGCAGGAGAAGCCGTATTCCATGTGGTAGCCGTTGGGCTTCTTGGCCCGCCACAATTTGTGCAGCTCGCCCGGCAGCCCACCCGCGGCGCAGACCACAACGCCGTCCGCGCCGGCGGCGCGGTTGACCGCTCCCACGACCTGGGCGTCGGTCGGCAGCTCGACATTGCTCGGGGCGGTGCCGTGATCGACGGCGGCGTTCCACTCCGCCACCAGCGCCCGGGTCCGCTCGGCCCATGCGGGTACGGCCGCGTGGTCGCCCAGCGCCTTGCTCAGATCCTCGAGCGTCCGCTTCGCGTCGCCGATGATCGAGACCGCGCCGTGCTTGGCGGAATCGTAAGGTGTGATGTTGAGCTGCACGAGCTTGGCGGAGCCGGGCAGCAGTGCCCGGCTGCCGGTGGTGAAGTCCTGCAGCCGCGTGCCGACGCCCAAGATCACGTCGGCCTCCCGGGCCAGCGTGTTCGCCGCCGAGCTGCCGGTGACGCCGATCGAGCCCACGGCCTGCGGATGGTCCCAGGCGATCGAGCTCTTGCCGGCCTGGCTCTCGGCCACCGGGATGCCATGCTTGGCGGCGAACGCGGCGAGCGTCGCCGTGGCCTCGCTGAACAGCACCCCGCCGCCGGCCACGATCAGCGGCCGCTCGGCCGCGCGCAGCAGCTCGACCACGCGGGCCAGCTCGTCGGCGTCGGCGCCCGGCCGGCGCAGCGTGGCGCGGACACGCGGCGCGAAGAATTCCTCGGGATAGTCGTAGGCCTCGGCCTGCACGTCCTGGCACATCGCCAGCGTGACCGGGCCACACTCGACCGGATCGGTCAGCACCTGCATGGCGCGGGGCAGGGAGGTCAGGAGCTGCTCGGGCCGGGTGATGCGGTCCCACCAGCGCGAGACCGGGCGGAAGCAGTCGGTAACCCCCAGCGTGGCATCGTCGAAGTTCTCGATCTGCTGCAGCACCGGGTCGGGCCGGCGGTTGGCGAACACGTCGCCGGGCAGGAACAGGACCGGCAGCCGATTGACGTGCGCCACGCCCGCCGCGGTGAGCATGTTCATCGCACCCGGCCCGATCGAGGTCGTGCACGCCATCATCTGCCGGCGGTTCTTCGCCTTGGCGAAGGCCACCGCCGCCAGGGCCATGCCCTGCTCGTTGTGCGCCCGGAACGTCGGCAGCGTCGCGCGCGCCTGATGGAGCGCCTCGCCGAGGCCGGCCA
>JBGAKU010000278.1:0-6936 GCA_044224255.1 Geminicoccaceae bacterium | reverse complement strand
GTTCGCGAACGTCGCGGAGGCCTACCTGACGATCCGGATGGAGTTCGCGGATTTCGAGGACTTCTGGAGCCCCTATCTCGGTGGTCAGGGCCCGGGCGGGGTCTATGTCGCCGGCCTCGACCCAGAGACCCGCGCGCGGCTGAAGGAACATGTCCGGTCCGCCTATCTCGACGGCGAGCCGGACGGCCCGCGCTCCTATGCCTGCAGCGCCTGGGCGGTCAGGGGCGTGGCCCCCTGATCTGGACCAGGCCGGCGAGCCGCTAGAGCGCGCGCCGGGAGGCCGGCACCGCCGAGCTCGGGAAGCTGCCCGCGAACGGCGGCAGCCTGGACCAGAGCGCGGTGCAGTTGGACCCGGCCATCAGGCCCGCGGGCAGCGGCAGGGCGCCGGTCGCGGCGCTGCCCGTGCTCAGCACCTTGATCCCGTTGCCGCCCGGCAGGGGCGTGGCGCGGTACCGGCCCCAGCCCGGGCCGGGATCGAGATTGGTGGCGAAGCTGGTCCAATTGCGGGCCATGCGCCGGGACAGCGCGGTGTTGGCCGGCGGCACGGTCGTGGCGTCGGTGGCGGAGAACGTGTTGAAGACGTAGGGCAGCTCGAACTCGTGGCAGGCGTTCTGGAAGCCCGGCTGACTGGGCAGAGGGTTGCAGGCGGGCACCCGCGGCGAGGAGAAGATCGGCGCCTGCGCGAAGAGGTAGGCGAAGACCGGCGGCGCGCCGGCGGCGGTGACCACGCGGTCGGCGGCGAGGAAGCTGCCGCAACGGAAGGCGAAGTCGTTGAACACCTTGCTGGCGGCCGCGGCCGAGGCCGAGTTGGCGAACCAGGGCGGCAGCGCCCCCTGGCCGGCGGCGGTGTAGGGGCGGACGCCGCCGCTGGCGAAGCCGGTGATCTTCAGCGCGTTGCCGGGGCCGAACACGCCGGTGAGCAGCGCCGCATAGTCGAGCGCGCCGAGGCCGCCCGCGGCCGCGTTGATCAGATAGGCGAACAGGGCGCCTTCGTCCCGGTTGACGCCCACCATGTAGGGCTTGGGAGGAGCGGTGCCGGCGGGGCCGCTGTAGAAGCCCTGATAGGGCTGGCCTTGGATCAGTGTCGGCCCGCTGGTGAAGACCTGCCCGTCGACGATCGGCGTCCAGGGCAGGATGTTGGCGATCGGCGTCGCCACGCGAATTCGCCCGAGGATTCCGGCGAAGGAGCTGTAGGTGGCGTCGGCCGTCTCGATCTGCGCTAGTGGCAGCGACTGCAAGGCGGCGAGGTCGAAGGTGCAGGTGTCGGGCTGGCCGGAAGCGACGCACAGATCCTTGCGGAAGTCCTGCCATTTCGCCTCCACCTGCCCGGGCAGGCTCGGATAAGGCACACCCAGCGGGTTGCTCTCCATGATCGCGGCCCGGAACAGGCCCGCGCCCTGCGGGATGCTGAACAGGTGCAGGCCGACCGACATCGCACCCGCGCTCTCGCCGAAGATCGTGACCTTGGTCGGATCGCCGCCGAACGCCGCGATGTTCCGGGCGACCCAGCTCAGCGCCAGGCGCTGGTCCTGGATGCCGAAATTGCCGGTCAGGCTCAGCTCCGGGACGGCGAGGAAGCCCAAAGCACCCAGCCGATAGTTCAAGGTCACCACGACGACGTTGCCGGAGGCAGCGAGATAGCTGCCATCATAGTAGGGCATCGAGCCCGCGCCGAAGACGAAGGCGCCGCCGTGGACGAACACCATCACCGGCAGGCTCTGCTTCTTCGCGACCGCGGCCTGCGGCGTCCAGACGTTGAGGAACAGGCAGCTCTCGGACACCGGCATGGTGGCGCCCTGCTGCGGGCAGACGGCGCCGAAGGCGGTCGCCTGGAGTGTTCCCGGCCAGCCAGCAGCCTGAGCCGGCGGCGCCCAGCGCAGGCCCCCGACCGGCGGCTGCGCATAGGGGATGCCGCGATAGCTGTAGACCGGGCGCGGGGTGTCGGGAGGCGCGGGCAGCGCCAGACCGCACAGACTGCCGGCCGGGGGCGAGACGGTCCCGGCACAGGCCGTCGCCTCGGCGGGAGCGGCGGACAGACCAAGCCAAGCCGCCAGGGCGAGGCAAACGCTGGCGAGAACCGCCAGCGGACCGTTCCATCGTCGTCGCGGCGAGCTCATTGTGCCCGAGCGGTCGAGGAGCTCGACTCGCAGCTGAAGCAGGTGGTGACGAACAGAACCTGCGTGCAGTAATAATTGCTCACGACGCTATTGTTGATGCACTGCTCGTTCCACGTCACCCAGCAATTGTCGGCCGGCTCGCATTCGGTCTGCCGATTCGACTCCGGACAGCCGGGATCACCCGATATCTTCGTGGCTCCAGTGCAGGTTCCGTTGGGATTGATCGGCGAGCAGCCTATCGAGATCGACCAATTGTTGGTGTGTATCGAGGTATTGCTGAGCAGGAAGTCCAAGCTGTTGATATTGTCGCCGACGGGATTGCGGGTGATGATGTGCCAGCTGCTGGACCAGCTGTCGCTCCAGCCGCCCCATGCATAAGGTGACGTGTTGGGGCAGTACACATTCATGTACTCGCTTCGATCACCCTTCAGGCTGCCCGTATCCGTTTGCACGACGCATTCGGGAACCGTATTGCCGTCCGCGGTGCAGGGATCGGCCTTCGCACTGCCGGCGCACAGCAGCGCGGCCAGCGCCGCGAAGCCCACGATCCCGGCGCCGCGCGCAAACGATCGGCTCCTCATTGCTACTCCGGCCAAGGTCGTTCCTCCGTTCCAGCCATCAGGCGGTCATGCAAAAGCTCGGCAAAAGGCGCATGCTAGAGCCTTTGGGCCGGATTCCATCCGTAGCCCAGCCGGCGCTGCTGCAGCTTCCCGGAGGAGATCGGCTTGGGGGAGCAACCGAGATAAATCTGCGCCCGCCCGGGCCCATTGCCGGTCTGGGCGTAATATTGGAACGTCGCCGCAACCTCATGCTTCTTGTTGTCGAGCCGCGTGTCCTGCAAAACGACCTGGACGAACTGGGCCACCGTGGCCGACCAGTTCCAGAAGTAGGTTCCCGCGGGACAGGCGAACTCGCGCGTGACGGGCTTACCGGCCTGCAAGTTCTGCACGCTCGTCTTCACCGTCAGGCACTGCGGCACGTGCCGGCACTCCTGCCTGCCGTCACGGCTTTCCAGCGCGTTGGCGCTTGCAGCGCTCGGAGCTCCGGCCAACAGCGCGCCGACGGCCGCCGCGGGCACCACGGCCGGCAGGAACATGAGTGAAGCAAGCTTCCTGGGGTGAGGCATCAACCGGGGCTCCCTTCCATCGTGCCCGTGTCTCCACGAGCCGAACACCGAGCGCAGGCCCAGCGGCGCCCGATCGGCGCCCGGGCGCGCTTTCAGCGCCAGGACTTGTTCCACGGATACGGCGCCGGCGACTTGTCAGGGATTTCGGTGCTGCTATCGTTTTTTAAGAAACTCGGTGCGGATTGGAGCAATTCAAGAGCGAACGAGATTCATACCCGGGGGTCTCGTAGGGGCGGTTCGCCGTGTGGTCGCCGGCGCGCGTCACGAGATCGACCACCATCACGATGATCTCGAGTTCAACCTCGTCATCAAGGGATCGGGCGCCTATCGGATCGGCCAGGAGGCGCACCCGCTCAAGCCCGGCACGCTGATCTGGCTGGTGCCCGGCCAACGACACAGCCTCTGCCGCTCGCCCTTTCTCGAGATGTGGGTGGTGGTCGTGCGGCCCGATCTCGTCGATGCCGCATGGCTGCCCGAGCTCGCCGCCGAGCCGTCGCGCCTGTTGCCGGGAGAGGAGCTGATCGATCTCGACACCTTGCTCAGCCAGGTGTCCCAGGACAGCGACGAGCCCACTGTCTACAATGCCGGGGTCACCTACGCGCTGCAGCGCGCCCGACGGAGCAGTCGCGATCGGGTGGTACAGCGCCAGCCGATGCATCCCGCCGTGACACGCGCCCTGCTGCAGCTGCGCGAGCACGAGACCACCCTTTCGCTCGGCCAGCTCGCGGCCGGCGCGGGCGTGACGGCGCCTTATCTCAGCCATCTGCTGATCGAGCATACCGGCCGCAGCTTCGTCGAATGGCGCAACCGCATCCGGCTCGAGCGGTTCATGACGGCCTGGCGGCCGGGCGCCAACCTGCTGAACACGGCGCTGGAGGGCGGCTTCGGCAGCTATGCGCAGTTTCACCGCGTCTTCAGCCAGCTTCTCGGCTGCTCGCCAGCGGAGTGGGCGAGGCGCCCAAGCTCCCAGCAGGCGACTGCATCAGCCCAGATGCCGCTGGCGGCCGGCATCCCCGCCGCCAGCGTGCTGAGCACGCGACAGCGGTGGACGGGCATGCTGGACGTGGTCGCTCCCGGCCTGCAGCCCCTCTTCGGGGCCGATTTCCTGGCACGCGTCCTTCTGGCCATGCAGGGGCAGCTGCGACCTGCGGAGCCATCGGACCGACTGGACGACACGCTGCCCGCGGCCGAGCGCCAGCGCTTCGTGGACGCGCTCCGCCTGTCCGATCCGCAGCGGGCACGCGAGTTCAACCGCATTCTCGACGGGCATGATTTCGGCGGGGTGCTGGCCTGGGTGTTCCCGCATTATGGCCTGTCGAGCTCGAGCCTCGTCGACGCGGCGGCGGCGCTCCTGATGATCGTCTGGGTAGCGGCGACGCGCGCGGCCGATCCGCCGGTTCCACAGGCCCGCGCCGTGCACCGACAGGTGCAGCGGGCACTCGCCGCCGACCTGCAGCGGCTCGGGCATCCGCAGGCACAGGCGGCGCTGACCGCGCTCCTGTGCCACTTCGCGATCGCCCATCACGCGCTTCAGGCCGCCCGGGCCAGCGGCGATCCGAGGGAGGTCGACCAGCTCGCGGACGTGGCCCTGAGGTTCGGCCGCACCGCCTTCGACGGCGACCTCGCCGCCGTCCGGCTGACCAGCCGGGGGCTCGCCAGCTGACGAGGCACGCCGGCATCATGGCGCTTCGGCCGATGGCCGCAGACCGGGAGAACGGCATGAGCGCGTCATCGACCTTCACCGCCACCGACGGCGACGCCTACGAGCAGACCATGGGGCGCTGGAGCCGGCGGCTGGCCGAGCCGTTCCTTGACTTCGCCGGCAGCGTCGACGGCGACTGCCTCGATCTGGGGAGCGGCACGGGCAGCCTGACGGCCGCGATCCTGCGCCGGACGCCGGGCGCCCGGGTGGTCGGGATCGACTTCTCGCCGGTCTATGTCGCGCACGCCCAGGCCCGGGCCGACACCGCCGGGGCCGAGTTCCGGGTCGGCGACGCCTGCGAGCTGCCTTTCCCGGACCACAGCTTCGACCGGGTGCTCTGCCTGCTCGTGCTGCACTTCGTGCCGCGGGCGCCGGACGCGGTCGCCGAGATGCGGCGGGTCGCGCGGCCGAGCGGCGTGGCGGCCGCCACGGTCTGGGACACGCGCGGCGGGATGGTGGCGCACCGGCTGTTCCGCGACACCGCGGCCATGCTCGACCCGGCCGCCGAGGCGCTGCGGGCGGAGAGCGCCCTGCGGCCGATGACCCACCCGGGGGAGCTCGGCGCGGCGTGGCGGGCGGCCGGGTTCGCGGACGTCGCCGAGGCCTATCTGACGATCCGGATGGAGTTCGCGAGCTTCGAGGACTTCTGGAGCCCCTATCTGGGCGGCCAGGGCCCCGGCGGCGTCTATGTCGCGGGGCTGGAGCCCTCGGCCCGGGAGCGGCTGCGGGAGGCCCTGTGGCGCGCCTATCTCGACGGCGAGCCGGACGGCCCGCGCTCCTACGCCGCCAGCGCCTGGGCGGTCAGAGGCGTGGCGCCGGATCTGGACCGCGGGACGGCGAGCCGGTAGGAGCCTGCCGGCATGAAGATCCTGGTCGTGGGCGGCGGCGGCCGCGAGCATGCGCTGTGCTGGGCGCTCGGCGCCTCGCCGCTGGTGGAGGAGGTGCTGTGCGCGCCGGGCAATGCCGGCATCGCCGAAGTGGCGCGCTGCGTGCCGGTCAAGGCCGACGACCTCGACGGGCTGCTCGCCCTGGCGCGGGCCGAGGGCGTCGGGCTGGTCGTGGTCGGGCCCGAGCTGCCGCTGGTCCTGGGCCTAGTCGACCGGCTCCAGGCGGCCGGGATCAAGGCGTTCGGCCCGAGTGCCGCAGCGGCACGGCTCGAGGGCTCGAAGGCGTTCACCAAGGCCTTCTGCGCCCGGCACGGCATCCCCACCGCCGCCTCGCGCACCTTCGGGCCGGACGAGCGGGCGGCGGCCCTGGCTCATGTCCGGGCACAGGGTGCCCCGATCGTGGTCAAGGCCGACGGCCTCGCCGCCGGCAAGGGCGTGGTGGTCGCCGCGAGCGTCGAGGAGGCGGTGGCCGCGGTCGAGGCCGGCGAGGGCACGCTGGTGATCGAGGAGTTCCTCGCGGGCGAGGAGGCGAGCCTGTTCGCGCTGTGCGACGGGACGACGGCACTCGAGATCGGCACCGCCCAGGACCACAAGCGCGCCTTCGACGGCGACGAGGGCCCCAACACCGGCGGCATGGGCGCCTACAGCCCCGCACCACGGCTCGACGCGGCCATGGTCGAGCGGGTGATGGCCGAGATCGTCCGCCCGACCCTGCGCGGCATGGCCACCGAGGGCAGCCCGTTCACCGGCTTCCTCTATGCCGGGCTGATGCTGACCGAGGCCGGCCCGAAGCTGATCGAGTACAATGTCCGCTTCGGCGACCCGGAATGCCAGGTGGTGCTGCCGCGGCTGATGACCGACCTCGCCCCGCTCCTCGTGGGTGCGGTCGACGGCATGCTCGGCCACATGGACCTGCGCTGGCTGCCGGTGCACGCGCTGACGGTGGTCCTGGCCGCCAGGGGCTATCCGGGCAGCTACCCGACCGGCAGCGAGATCCGCGGGCTCGACGCGCTGGCCGGCGACCCCGACCTGCTCCTGTTCCATGCCGGGACCCGGCGCGATGCCGAGGGCCGGCTGCTCGCCGCGGGTGGCAGGGTGCTCGCC